>NZ_JAWZSQ010000035.1:0-40646 GCF_034096925.1 Patulibacter defluvii | reverse complement strand
AGCGCCGGGGAGACGGTCGGCGACGGGCTCTCCTCGACGACCTTCTGGTGCCGCCGCTGGAGGCTGCACTCGCGCTCGCCCAGGTGGACGGCGGTGCCGTGGGCGTCGGCCCGCAGCTGCTCGGCGGTCAGCGCGACGTCGAACAGCCGCACCTCGTCGATCGCGCCGTCGAACCACTCGCCCCAGACGCCGTTGCCGCCGATGCTGAGCGGCTGGCCGTCGTAGCCGGCGGTCGCGGCGACCGTGCGGGTGGCGACCTGGACCCCGTCGACGTAGAGCCGCTGGAGCGTGCCGTCGACGGTCAGCGCCAGGTGGCTCCAGGCGCCGGCGGCCAGCGGCGCCGGGCCGCGGGTGCCGATCCCGTCGACGAAGCCGACCGGCTCGCCGCCGCTGCCCGACCCGTCGTAGGGCTCGGCCGCGCCGTAGAGGGCGTAGGACTGCCAGCCGGCGCGCTCCTTCATCAGCACCGTCCGCCAGCCCGACACGCTCCGCGGCCGGACCCAGGCGGAGAGCGTCATCGCCGGCCCGAACCGCAGCGACAGGCGGTCGGGCACGGTCACGCGATCGTTGGCGCCGTCGAAGTCGAGGGCGCCCCCGCGGCGGCCGTCGGCGATCCGGGTCGCGCCGTCGATCGTGCCGTCGGCGTGGCCGGCGCCGGCGTCGGTCGCGGTCGTCCCGCTCGGCTCGTCGAACGACCAGGCGGCGGCGGGCGGCGGCACCGTGGGCGGCGGCTCGGGGGCGTCGCGACCGACGGCGGTGTCGCGGTCGCGGACGATCTCGCTCGCGCTCAGCGCCCGCCGGTAGACGCGGACGTCGTCGATCGTGCCGTCGAAGCGCTCGCCCCAGCTGGCGTTGCCGCCGATCCGCAGCGGGCCGTCGCCGACCGGGGCGGCGATCGTCAGCGGGACCGAGGCCACCAGCCGCCCGTCGACGTAGAGCCGCTGGGTGCTGCCGTCGTAGGTCGTCGCCAGGTGGCTCCAGGCGTCCAGCGGCAGCGGCCCGGGGCCGCGGACGCCATCGCCGGCCACGAAGCCGACCGGCTCGCCGCCGCTGCCGGCGCCGCCGAACGGCTCGGCCGCGGCGTAGAGCGCGTAGGACTGCCAGTTCGGCAGCTCCTTCATCAGCAGCGTCCGCCAGCCGTCGCGGCGGCGCGGGCGGACCCAGGCCTCGAAGGTCATGTCGCGGTCGAGGTCGAGCGTGGTCGCGTCGGCGACCGTCGCCCAGCCCTGGCTGCCGTCGAGGTCGAGCCCGCCGCGGGCGTGGCCGCCGGCGGTCAGCGTCGCCCCGGCCGCCGACAGCGTCGCGTCGTTGCGCTGGCCCGAGCGGTCGCCGGCGGTGGTGCCCGGCGGATCGTCGAAGTCGAGCGCCAGCACCAGGTCGCGGTCGGCGTCCGGGGCCTGAGTCACGCGCAGCTCGCTGATCCGCTGGTCGAGGTCGGCCGGCAGGCTCGCCACCGTCCCCTCGCCGAAGGTCCGGCAGGCGCCGCCGGCGGCCTCGTCGGCGCAGGCCCGCACGCGGTAGCCCTTGGCCACGGTCAGCGAGCGGATCGCGTCGTCGCCGACGACGTCGAGGTTGCCGCGGCTGGCGCGGTGGACCCCCAGCTCGAACGGCTGGCTGCGGCCGCTGCCGCCGGGGCCGGAGCTGGCGCTGACCGGCGCCGGCTGCGGGAACGGCGACGCGCTCTCGTAGACCTCCAGCTCGTAGATCCGGGCCAGCGTGCCGCTGCCCTGCTCCGGCCGGTCGACGACGATCCGCACGTAGCGGGCGCTGCGCCGCCGTGGCACCGTGGTCGTGACCGCCGCGCTGTTGCCGGTGACCGTCGCGACCGTCTCCCAGGCGCTGCCGTCGTCGCTGTACTGGACCCGGAAGTCGCGGGTGTTGAGCGTGGCCGCCTCGCCCCCGGCCTGGGCGTGGCGGAGCACGACGCTGCCGAGCGAGCGGGCCTGGCCGAGGTCGACCGTCAGCTGGCGGGTCGCGGCCGACGAGCACCACTTGTCGGCCGTGCCGCCGCCGACGCTGCCGTTGACCGCCTTGTCCGCCGTCTCGCCCGCGGCGCAGGCGGCCGAGCCGGTCGCGGGACGGTCGAGCGCCAGGTTCGGCGCCGGCGGCGCCGGCTGCCGCAGATGGACCATCTTCGCCACCGACGGCACGCCGTCGCGGTCGACCACGAAGAGCATGTAGAAGCCGGGAGGCGCCTCGCTCGGGTTGAGCGGGCTGGAGGCGTCGAGCCCGGCGCCGGCGACCGCGAAGTCGAGCGGCACGTAGCGCTGGCCCTGGTCGATGCTGTGGGTGGCGGCACCGAGCCGGATCAGGGCGACCTTCGCGATCCGGCTGGCGTCCGGGGTCGCGATCCGCAGACCCTCCGCGTAGCCGACCGCGGCCGGCGCGTCGGCGATCGTCGGCCGCGGGGCGAGCGCGCCGCTGCCGTCCTTGGCGAAGAGGTACGGCGGGCTGTAGATCTCGGCGTCCTTGCGCAGGTAGCCGGCGGTGTCGCAGGCGCCGCAGATCCCGCCGCCGCCGGTGTAGACCCGCCCGTCGGGCAGCAGCATCGCGACCGAGTGGTACTCGCGGGCGACCGCCGCCGAGGCCAGCGGCGTCCAGGCCCCGGTCCCGGGATCCCAGCGCTCGGCGGCGTAGGTGGCCGTGCTCAGGTTGACCAGCTCCGAGGTCCGCAGCCCGCCGCTGGCCAGCACCGAGCCGTCGGCGAGCACGGTCAGGTTGTGCTGGTAGCGGCGCAGCGACATCGAGCCGGTGGCGGACGCGGCGACCGCGCCCGGCGTCTCGCGGACGATCCGGGCGGTGCGGGTCGGGACCCCGGTCAGGCCGTCCTCGTTGGTCTTGCCGCCGCCGGCGACCAGCGTCCGGCCGACGTCGTAGCGGGCGTAGCTGCCGTAGTCGCGGATCAGCGGGTCGCGCTGGCCGACCGCGGTCGAGCTGCCGATCCCGCCGGTCGCGTAGCGGTACATCGTCGGCTGGGTGCCGACGTCGAGCGCGCGCCCGTCGACGCCGGTCTGGAGGAACGAGTAGAGCCGGCTGTCGGCGGTCGCGAAGCCGCTGAGGCCGCGGATCGTGCTGCCGCCGGTGAAGACCTCGGGCAACGTCGGTCCGCCGCCGGTGACCAGCGACTCGCCGTTGGCGAGCGCGGCGACGGTCGGGTACCAGCGCTCGCCGGCCATGTCGGGGCCGCGGCTCCAGGTCTCGGTCCGCCAGTCGAAGAGGTGGGTCTGGCGGATCCCGTCGAGGGCCTGGTTCTTGTTGCCGCCGACCACGAACACGCGGCCGTCGGCGAGCTGCACGAAGCCGGCGCAGAAGATGTTGTAGCCCTGGACGTCGACCCGCTTCGAAGTGCCGGTGGCCGGGTCGTAGACGGCGGCGCGTGTGGTCGTGTGGGTCGGGTAGGTCTCGGCCGCGCGGTCGCCGACCGAGTCCCACATCAGGACCTTGCCGTTCGGCAGCAGGGCGGTGAAGACGGGCACGACCGGCATCGCCGTCACCGACCCGAAGCGGCCCAGCTGGTCGGGCGTGCCGGCGGCGGCCGCCGCGGCCTCGGCCCGGTCGGCGCTGGTCGCGTGCGGCTCCTGCGCGACGTCGGCGGCCCGCGCGGCGTAGTCCTCGCGGGCGTCGCTGCCGGTCGCGTCGCGACCCTTGCGGGTGCCGGGCCGGTGGCCGAGGCGACGGGCCTCGGCGTCGGCGCTGCGCTCGAGCGAGGCGACCGAGCGGTTGGCCAGGTCGGCCTCGGCGTGGTCGCGAGGATCCTCGATCCCGTGGCCGACGGCGGCGGCGGGGAAGGCGACGGCGGCCAGCACGAGGGCTGGCGCGAGCAGGCGGAACGGGGGCACGGCGACGACCTCGGAGCGAGCAGCGCGGCGCGCACGACGCACCGGGGGGCTGGTGCGCCGCGCGCCGTTCGAAGCTACTTCCGGCTCCGATCGGCCGACATGGCCCGACCGGAGGAGCGGGAGGGCGATCCGGCCCTCCCCCCATTGGGTGACCCAGGGCCCGGCTCAGCCGCCGTCGTCGCGGTTCAGCGGCTCCTCGCGCCGCAGCTCCGCGACGCTGCCCACGTCGGCGATCCGGCCGTCGTCGCCTGAGACCAGCACCCGCTCGCCGACGATCGCGACGCCGTAGCGGCAGCGGGTCGGCAGTACCTGGGGCACGGTCGCCGGCAGCTCGCCGCGACGCTCGGCGCGGTCGAGCCGGCCGGAGAGGTAGCCGCAGGCCACCAGCAGCCCGCCGTCGTGGCTGACGGCCAGCGCCACCGGCGCCCGCCGGAAGGGGCTCGAGACGGCGCTGCGGCGCGGGCGGTCGCCGCGTCCGGTCCGCTCGCGGTCGGGGCCGCCGCTGCGGTCGGCGATCCACAGCCGGCCGCCGCGGCCGCGGGCGATCGCCGTCGGGTCGTGCCAGCCGCGCGAGCGGCGGTGCGGCGCCTGGCGCGGGCCGGCGTCGGGGTCGAGGGTCAGGACCCGGCCGGCGACGCCGCCGGAGATCCGCGCCCGGTAGGCCCGGCCCTGGTCGCCGACCGCGACCACCAGCCGTCCGCCGGGCAACGCCACCAGCCCGCCGCCGACCCGCCGCCGGCCGGCCCGCGGCCCGACCCAGACGACCCGCTCGCGCGGGATCCCGATCTGGGCCACCACCAGCCGGCCGTCGGCGGCCCGCACGTAGGCCGCGTAGACCCGGCCGTCGGCCGCGGCGGCCAGGCCGCGGACGCCGGCGGCGGCCCCGGGCCGGACGGCCAGCTGGGCGACGATCCCGTCGCCCCGAACCCCGCCGTCGGCGACGGTCGCGCGCCGCACCCGGCCGGTCCCGCGGTCGCTCCAGAGCAGCTCGCGGTCGCCCGGCACCGGGGTCAGGACGCTCGGCGGGGTCCGGGGACGCTCCGCCACCGGCGGCAGCGCGATCGACCCCGGGGCCAGCGGCTGGGCCGCGACCGACGGCATCCGCGGCGGTGAGAGCAGCGGCGGATCCGGCTCCGACGCCCGCAGCGCGATCGCCCCGACCGCCGCCACGACCGCCGCCAGCCACGCGATGGCCGTGCGCCGGGTCACGGGGCGGGGAGCGGGCACCATCGAGCCCCAAGCGTCGCAGAGCGGGCGGCGGCGACGCGGGCCGCCCCGGCCCTCACCAGGGCTTGCCGCGGCGGGCGTAGGCGCGCCGCAGCGCCTGGCGGACCGACGCGGCGTCGGGACCGCGCCGGACGACCCGGCGCGGACGCCAGCTCAGCCGCAGCTCGCCGCTCCGCGCGGGCAGCAGCAGCGAGCGTCCGTCCGGCTCCAGCCCGGGTGCCTGGACCCGCTCGACGGCGGCCGGGATCCGCAGCCGCAGCGGGGTTCCCTCGGGCACGTCGGCCGACCAGCGGAGGACGGCGCCGTCGGCGGCCGCGTCCAGCTCCAGGTCGACCGGTCCGTGGATCGTCGCCGCGCGCCGGATCCGCGTCCGCGCGCCGGGCCGCAGCCAGGCCGGCGGCAGCGCGTCGAGCAGCAGCACTTCGCTGCCCTGCTCGCGGACGAGCATGTCGTGCAGCAGCGACATCAGGTCGGCGGCGGCCCAGCCGTGGGGGCCGAGCGCCCACAGCACCTCGCGGCGGCCGTAGGGCTTCGAGGCCTGCTCCCAGGTGCCGCTGCTGGAGGTCAGGTGGGCGAGCACCGAGTAGACGCCGGCGACGGCCACGTCGGGACGGCCGTCGCGGAGCGCGGTGTGGCGGCGGCGGAGCCCCAGGTACAGGTGCAGCCGCTTGTCCCAGATCGCCAGCCCCTCCCGCTCGTCGCGGGCGCCGGCGGCCATCGTCGCCCGCACCAGCGGGTCGTCGGGCGGCAGCAGCTCGGTCGGCCAGGCCAGCCACATCTGACCCCAGCGCTCGCCGCCGGTCGCGTCGAGGACCGGCGGGACGACGCCGTCGACGGCCGCCTCGGCGACCCGCGCGCGGGCGACCGCGGCGACCCGGTCGGCGAGCGTCGACCAGGCGGCGGCGCGGCGCGCGTCGCCGGCCACCTGCGCCACGCCGACGACCCGCCGGACGCCGCCCGCCAGCCAGGCCAGGTCGCCGGTCGCGTGCCCGGCGAGCTCCTCGTTGTCGCGCGGGTCGGAGGGCGGCAGGATCCAGCGCGGGTCCTCGGCCAGCCGCCGCTCGACCCAGCCGATCGCCCGGTCGACGACCGGCAGCAGCTCGCGGGCCTGGGCGGCGTCGCGCGAGCGGAGGGCGTGGTCGCCGAACGACCACAGCGCCTGGCCCATCCCGTCCTGCTGGCCGAGGCGCGACTGCAGCAGGCCGTCGGCGTTCTGCCACGAGGGCATGAAGGCGACGTCCTGGCCGGCGACGTCGTGCAGCCCGACGAGGTCGAGGGTGTGGGCGATCATCGCCGTGTCGCGCAGCCACGACGCCTGGTACTGGAACTTGTTGACGCCCTGGATCCAGCGCCCGTCGGGCAGCTGATGGCGGGGCACGAGCAGCGCCTGGAGCCCGGCCCGCCAGGCCCGGTCGACGGCCGGCTCGGGGGTCTCCAGCCGCATCGCCCGGTCGAGGACGGGGCGCCAGGCGGCGGCCAGCCGCGCGAGGCCGGCGTCGAAGGAGTCCTGGAGCACGGCGCTGCCGGCCGGCACCGGTCGCAGGGGGACGACCACGTCGAGCGTGCGGGTCTCGCCGGGGGCGACGGTCGCCCGCAGCCGCTGGCGGGCGCCGGTGGCGTCGCGGCGGAGGGCGACGGCGGTGCGGCGGGAGACGGCGTCGCCGGCGGCGCGGCGGCCGCTGAGCCGGCCGACGGCCAGCAGCGGGCTGCCCGAGCGGTCGAGCACGCCGTCCTGCCAGCGGTAGCGCCAGCCGCGGTCGAAGCCGTCGCCCGGCTGCTCCAGCCCGCCGGCGATCACCGGGACGACGCCGCGCAGGAAGCGGTAACGGGGCTGCAGCGGCTGGTCGGGCGCGGGCCGGGCCTCGCGGACGCCGGGGCCGACCCAGCCGACGTCGAGGCCCAGCCGCAGCGGCCGCGGGCGGCGGCTGCCGTTGCGGACCTCGACCCGCAGGTGGACGACCGGGACGCCGGCGGCGTCGACCGCGAACGCCCGCACCCGGTGGACGAGGCCGTCGACCCGCCGCAGCGCGCGGTAGACGGGCAGGTCGCCCTCGAGCGTGCGCGTCGGCTGGTCCCAGGCGCGCAGCCGCTGGCCGACCCGCAACGTCAGCTCCAGCCGACCGGTGTAGAGCGACCCGGTCGGGGTCAGCTCGGCCGCCTCGACCGCGCCCGGCACCCCGAGCTGGTCGGTCGGGTGGCGCAGGAACCCGGCCTCCGGCGCCGCGGCCGCCGACGCGCTCGCGGTCGCCGTCCCGCCAAGGGCGAGCGCGGCGAGCACGACGGTGGCTAGGCGAGACGAGCGACGCGCGTCCATCACCGGTACGCAAGCACAGACCACCCGGCCCGCGAGCCGGGTGCCGCGGGCGACGTTCCCTGCGAGCAGCAGGCGAAGCCTGGTTCTGTCGGTGATCGGTTGAGCGTCGGCGTCGAGGACCAAGACGGTGGCCGGGCCGCAGGTGATGACGGTCGGTGACCATCAGATCCTGCGGCGTGGTCACCGTCGCCGGTCATCGGCGGCGAGGCGACCCGAGGACCGGCAGATCCAGGCTAGATCTTGATGAGGACGATCGTGTTCACGACGAACACGACGCAGAAGAAGACGGTCCAGCGGTTCAGGTTGCGCTCCACGTAGGAGCCGCCGCCGAGCGGTCCCTGGCCGGTGCCGACGCCGAACGCGCCCGACAGGCCGGCGTCCTTGCCGGAGTGCATCAGGATCAGCGCGATCAGGATGATCGACACGAAGACCTGCAGGACCGAGAGGATGACCTCCATCGTCGCTACAGCCTACCGGCCGCGCCGTCGGGCCGCGCGGCGCCCTCGGCGGTGGAGACGTCGCCGTCCCCGGCCGGCTCCCCCAGCTCGTCGAGCCCGTGCAGGATCGCCACCGCGTCGGCCCGCAGCCGCTGGTCGATCGCCCGCCAGTCCGCCTCGGAGAGCTTGCCGGTGGCGTGGTCGAGCTCGGCGTCGCGGATCTCGCGGTACTTGGCCAGCTTGGCCGCCTCGAGGTCGGCCCGGCGGAGGTCGTGGCGGTCGGCCGTCCGCTGCTCGCGGCCGGGCCAGAGCGGTTGGCCGAGCACCAGCAGCGCCCCCGCCAGCAGCGCCAGCACGATCAGGGCGGCGACGGCGTCCATCAGTCGCCGGCCGGCGCGCGGCCGAGGTCGCGGGCGATCCGGGCGGCGTGGCGGGCCCGCACCCGGCGGCTCTCCAGGTCGGCCGCCGGCCAGGCCGCCAGCAGCCCCCCGAGGCCGGCCAGCAGCGCGCCGATCCAGAGCCAGGTGACCATCGGCGAGACCATCACGTTGAAGGTCACCGACGAGGGCCGCTGGCGGTACAGGTCGACGAGCTTGATCGCGGCCGGGACCCCGTCGGCGAACGGCGCCGCGTTCTTCTTCAATCGGTCGTCGACCGCCTGCAGGACCTCGGCCAGCGCGTCGCCGTCGGGCTGCATCGCCAGCCAGAGATCGCGGCGGACGCCCGGGTCGAGCGCGACCTCGGTCGCCGACTCGCCGAGGAAGAAGCGGCTGACCGGCCCCAGCGAGAGGTCGGTCGAGGGGAAGTACTCGCGCGTCGGCCGCAGCGTCTCGATCCGCTTGCCGTCGCGGTAGACGCCGACCTGGGCCCCGAGGATCAGCTTCTGGACCTTCACGAAGTCGCCGTCGCGCTGGACCTTCCAGTCGCCGATCGCCTTCTCGTAGCGCATCTCGTAGCCACCGGCCCGGAACCGCTCGCCGACGTCGGCGTGGACCCGGTGCTGGTCCTTGAACGACGAGCTGGCGGCGACCGCGATCACCACCACGGCGATCCCGGCGTGCACCAGGTAGCCGCCGTAGCGACGGCGGTTGCGGCCGACCTGGCGGACCAGCGCCAGCGGCAGCGCCTCGCCGGTGGCGGTCCGCCGGACCCGGGTGCCGCGCTGCAGCTCCTGGCCGACCGCGCCGATCACGAAGCCGCCGAGCAGGACGGCGATCGCCACCTCGACGTGGCCGCCGGCCCCGAGCAGCAGCCCGATCGCCAGCGCCACCAGCGCGAAGGCCAGCGGGCCGCGCAGCTGCCGCCAGGCGTGCGCGGCGGTCGTGCGGCGCCAGGCGGCCAGCGGGCCGAAGCCCATCAGCAGGGTCAGGATCAGGGCCAGCGGGCCGACGAAGCGTCCCCACCAGACCGTCTCCAGCGGCCGCTGCTGGCCGGTCAGCGCCTCGCCGATCAGCGGGAAGAAGGTGCCCCACAGGATCACCAGCACCAGCCCGACGAGGACCACGTTGCCGGCCAGGAAGAACGCCTCGCGCGAGAGCAGCGAGTCGATCCGGTGCTCCGACCGCAGCAGGTCGCGGCGCCAGGTGACGAGGCCGATCGAGCCGGCGATCATCGTCGCCAGCAGGACCAGGAACGGGATCCCGAGCGTGCTCGACCCGAAGGCGTGGATCGACGACAGCACGCCCGAGCGGACGATGAAGGTGCCGAGGATGCAGAGGATCCCGACGCCGAGGATCAGCGACGCGTTCCAGGTGCGCAGCATCCCGCGCTTCTCCTGGATCATCACCGAGTGGAGGAAGGCGGTGCCGAGGACCCACGGCATCAGGCCGGCGTTCTCGACCGCGTCCCAGCCCCAGTAGCCGCCCCAGCCCAGCTCGGCGTAGCTCCAGCGGGCGCCGAGCACCAGGCCGATCCCCAGCAGCAGCCAGGCGCCGAGCGCGTAGCGGCGGGTCGAGCGGATCCAGTCGGCGCCGACGTGCCCGGCGATCAGCGCGCCGACCGCGAACGCGAACGGGATCGCGAACAGCGTGTACCCGCTGTAGAGCATCGGCGGGTGGATCATCATGCTCGGGTACTGCAGGAGCGGGCTCAGGCCCACCCCCTCGAACGGGATCTGCGCCAGGGTCGCGAACGGCGACGTGAAGACCGTCAGCAGCAGCAGGAAGAACGCCGCCAGCGCCAGCAGCACCGCCTGGGCCCAGGGGACGACGTCGGCCATCCGGCGGCCGGTCCGCCAGAGCACCAGCGAGCTCCAGAGCGAGAGCAGCCAGACCCACAGCAGCAGCGAGCCCTCCTGCGAGCTCCACGGCGCGGCGATCCGGTAGAGCAGCGGGGTCGTCGAGCTGGAGTGGTCGGCGACGACCTCGAACCGCAGGTCGGTGCGGACGAAGGCCACCTCGAGCAGCAGGAAGGCGGCGGTCGCCAGCACCGCCACCAGGTAGACCGCGCGGCGGCCGGAGGCGGTCCAGGCCTCGCCGCGGGTGCCGCCGGCCCGGGCGCCCGCGATGCTGGCGACGACGCCGTAGACGGCGATCGCCAGCGCCAGGGCGAGCAGCCCGCGGCCGAGCAGGGCCATCAGGCCCTCAGGAGGCGTTCGCGGCGGCGGGCGCGGTCTTCTCGCTCTTGCCGTCGTCGAACTTCGAGGGGCACTTCGTCACCAGCGAGTCGGGCTTGCCGGTGAAGGTGCGCGCGGAGGCGTCCTTGCGCACGGTGACGATCACCTCGCGGCCCTCGCGGAACGGGTCCGGGACCTGGCCGGTGTAGGTGACCGGCACCGAGGCGTGGCCCTTGCGGTCGCGGATCCGGAAGATCAGCGTCTCGCCCTTGCGCTTGACGGTGCCCTCGACCACGACGCCGGTCAGGCGGTAGTCGGTGCCGACCTTGGCGTCGCGCAGCTCGCTCGGCTGGCGGGCCTCGGCCGATCCCGCGAAGCTGGTGTACAGCAGGACGCCGGCGAGCACGACGGCGGCGGCGATCGCGAAGGTCAGACGGAGCGTCCGCGACATGGCTCCAGTATGCCGAGGATCGGCGGCGACGGCGGTGCCCTCCCCCGCGGCGACGGTGCGGCCGCCGCCGGCGCGCTTCCTACCCAGGGTCTCGTTTGTTCGCTTCTCGCTGGCGTCTCCCCGCTCGCGGCGCTAGGATCCGGGCCGGATGACGGGGACGAGGAAGGCCACCACGGGCCAGCGACCGGGCACGGCCCGCGCGGGCGGCACGCCCGCGAAGGAGGCCCAGCCGCTGGGCGGCAGCCGCCGGATCGCGGCCGGCCTGATCTTCGTGCTGATGCTGCTCGGCGGCCTCTTCATGTGGGCCGGCAGCCCCTACCTGTGGCTGCGGGTGACCGCGGCCAACGCCGACAGCCAGAACCTCTCGATGGGCCAGGTGCTGTTCATCCTGGTCGCGATCGGCGTCACCGGCTTCGTGATGGTCAAGATCCTCGCCTGGCTGAACAGCGTCTACACGCGCGTGACCGGCGGCGACGACGAGGTCGTGATCCGGATGCCGTGGACCCAGTCGATGCGCGACGGCCGCACCACCGGCCGCGTCACCACGATCCTCGACGTCGTGATGGTGATCTCGGTCAGCCTGGCCCTGCTGGCCGCGGCGGTCTGGTTCTTCTTCTTCGCCGGCGACACCCTCCACCACGGCCAGGACCGCAGCGACGCGCCGGCCGTGACGGTCGTCGTCCGCGGCTGACCGCCCTCGGTAGCGTCCGGCCGATGGCCACCGCCGATCTGACGATCCTCGGCCTCGGGCGGGCCGAGGCCAGCGCCTCGGGCTACATCGCCGAGATCCAGCGACGGCTGGCGGGGCAGCAGCGGGTGCGCTACCGGATGCACGCGATGGGCACCTCGCTCGAGGGACCGACCGACGCGATCCTGGCCGTCGTCGGCGAGCTGCACCGGGTGCCGCTGGAGCTGGGCCTCCCCCGCGCCTACACGGTCCTGAAGCTCGACGAGCGGACCGACAAGCCGGACCAGACGCTGGACGACAAGGTCGCCAGCGTCGAGGCCCGGCTGCGCGAGGGCTGAGGCCCGGCTCCCGCGCCGACCTACGGCAGCCCGCGGGTCGCCCGGGCCCGCCAGCCCGAGTTGGTCAGCAGCTCGGGCGTCGGTCCGGCGAACGCCCCGCGGGCCGTCGCGTCGCCCCGCAGCTGGTACTGCAGCCACGCCGTCACGTACCCGAGCACCGGCGTGCCGGCGTTCTGGATCGTGTTGTGGTCGGCGCCGTTGATGATGCCGATCGCCGCCGGGCCGCCGGCCGCGTCGTAGTACTTGCGCAGCTCCGTGGCGGAGGCGATCAGGACGTCCCACTGCCCGCCGACGAAGAACGCCGGCCCGGTCAGCTGGGCGACCGAGAAGGCGTCCGGGGCCGCCACCCACAGCGGCGCCGGCAGCGCGTAGGTGACCGTGGTCTTGATCAGGCCGCCGGAGTGGGTGGTCGCGTTGACCGCCCCGCCCGCGCCCTGCGAGTGCCCGACCGCCGCGATCGCCGCGGTGTCGAGCCGGCCCTCGAAGGGGCTGCCCGGGGTCGTGTCCTGGGCCACCAGGTACTGCGCGCCGGCCAGCATCTCGTTGCCCTTGCCGGTCGTCTGCGAGGTCGACGCCACCACCACGTAGCCCCACGAGGCCAGGTGGTTCAGGAGCCCCGGGTAGTTGGCCGGGGTCGCCCAGCTGCCGTTGCCCCAGGTGACGATCGGCCGCCGCGGCCCGCTGGCGATGTCGGCCGGGTAGAAGATCCGGTACGTCACCGCCCCGCTGCCGTCGGTCACGTCCTGGGTCGCCACGGCCGACGGGCCGGGCGCCGCGTAGGCCGCCTCGATCGGCGCCGCCACCGCCCCCGCCGGGGCCGCGGCCAGGGCCACGGCGACCAGCGTCAGCAGCAGCGCCAGCAGCCGCCGGCCCACCCGAACGGCGTCACGCGGATCAGTAGGCACAGGTCTTCGCTCCCCCCGCGCGCTGCTGGCGCATGAACGTCACGTCGCCGGCCACGTCGGCCTGCGACATCCGGCTCATCCCGCTGACGATGTCCGTGAAGGCGATCGACTGCCGCCGCATCAGGTCGAAGTCGATCGCCTCGAGCCCGAACTGGGGCGAGAACAGCCCGCCCGGCAGCGCCACGCCGGCCACCGTCGGCAGCAGGTGCTGGTTGTACGGAGTCCCCTCGCCGCCGAAGCTGCAGATCTGGGGCACCCGCGTCAGGTCGGCCACGTCGAGGCCCTTGAGGACCGCCGTCCGCCGCAGGTCGCGGCGCTGGACCTCGTCCACCACCAGCTGCCGCAGCTTCAGGCTCTCGCTGACCGGCAGCCAGTACATCTCGTTCTGGTCGACCAGCTGCATCTGCTTGCCGGGATGGCCGGGCCGGTCGACCGCCTCGTAGCGGCGCGCGCCGAGGTGCTCGATCACGACCACGCCCTTGACCTTGCCCTGGTCGTACTCCTGGTCGAGCGTGATCGCCAGCTGCCCGGCGCCGCCG
Source organism: Patulibacter defluvii (assembly GCF_034096925.1). Classification (NCBI taxonomy): domain Bacteria; kingdom Bacillati; phylum Actinomycetota; class Thermoleophilia; order Solirubrobacterales; family Patulibacteraceae; genus Patulibacter; species Patulibacter defluvii. The sequence continues at coordinate 27,354 of NZ_JAWZSQ010000035.1, read as the reverse complement.
TTGCGGACGTCGTCCGAGACCAGGTGCTGGTGCAGGTGACCGGTGACGAAGGCGAACTGGATCGTCTCCGGCCGGCAGGAGACCGGCAGCGAGGCGAAGTAGCGCGCCATCGCGATCATCGCGATAGGGCCATTGTCCCACTCGCCGTTCATGCCGTCGGTGTGGCTCTCGACGACGACCTTCTTGGCGCTCCCGCCGGGCAGGGTCGCCAGCAGGGTGCGGGTGGTCGAGGGGGTGAACGACGCCTCCTGGGTCAGCGTCGCCTGGACGCCGGGCGTCGCCGCGGCCGCGTCCTTCACCTGCTTGCCCTCGTCCGAGGAGAGGTAGGCGCCGGGGATCTCCAGCGGCTGGCCCTCGTAGGGCGCGTAGCTGCCGGCGAACTGCTCCTGCGGCAGCCGGCTGACCATCAGCAGCGCCTTCGCGCCGGCCGCCTTGGCCGCCGCCGCGTCGACCGCCGACTGCGCCAGCTGCTCGGACTCGAAGGCCCCCAGCAGGTTGGTCGAGTTGTCCGGGTCGTACATCGAGAACCCGAAGAACGGCGGGTAGAACAGCAGGTTGGGGAGGCTGGTGATCGGCAGGTCGCGGACGACGATCTTGCCGGCCGCGTTGGCCGGGGTGATCGACTGGCCGCTGGCCAGGTGGACCACCGGGCCGGTCACGCCGCCGCTGCCGGTGCTGGCCGTGAACGGGATCGGGCCGGCCAGGCGGACCTGCTGGCCGCCGACGGTCAGGGTCCCGGCCCCGGCGTCCCAGCGGTCGGTGACGTAGGGCAGCGACGAGGTCTGGACCCCGGGGATCGCGCCCATCTGCTGCTCGAGCCAGTCGACGAACTGGTGCTGGCTGGGGCTGGCCGTCGGCCGCGGGCCGAAGTCCTGCTCGATCTGGTTGAGCGCCTTCAGCTGCGCCTCGGTGGTGAAGTCGGTCGGATCGACGCGCGTCGGGCAGACGTCGGCGCTGGCGACCGCGGGGGCCAGCGCGAGGCCGGCCAGCGCGAGCGCCGTGACGGCGGCCGTGCGCGCACGCCGGCGGACGCGGCGGGGCACGCCGCGACCAGGGGTGGGGTCCATGGGCTCTCTCTCCTCTTGGGGGATCCCGGCGCGTCGATCCCCGATCGCTGTTTCTAACCGACGGTTAGTTATGGCATAGTTCGCCGCGCCGCTCCCGGCCGGGCCGGGATAAGCGGCGACCACGCCGATGCCGCGCTCCCGCTCGACCGACCAGCCCCCGACCCGCAAGCGGATCTCGCGCCCGGAGCGCGAGGCGCGGATGCTCGACGCCGCCGAGGAGGTCTTCGCCGCGCACAGCTTCCAGGCCGCGTCGATGGAGGAGATCGCGCGCCGCAGCGGGATCACGAAGGCTCTGCTCTACCAGTACTTCGGCTCCAAGGAGGGGCTCTACGAGGCGACCGTCGAGCGCGGGCGCGCCCAGCTCTTCGCCGCCCTCGCCGCCGCCGTCGAGGGCGAGCCGACCGGCGGCGCCCGGCTGCTGGCCGTCGTCCGCGGCTACTTCGACTACGTCGCCGCCAACCGCGGCCACTGGTGGCTGCTCTACGGCCAGGCCGGCAGCGCCGCGGTCAACGCGATGCGCGACCGCAACGCGGAGATGATCGCGGGACTGCTGGCGGACGGCCGCGACGACCTCGACGACGAGGCGCTGGCGATCGTCGCCCACGCGATCGTCGGCGCCGGCGAGCAGGTCGGCCGCTGGTGGGCCGTCCGCCCGGACGTCCCCCAGGAGCGGGTCGTGGCGCAGTTCGTCGCGCTCACGACCGGCGCGATCAAGGCGCTGCTGCCCGCCGGCTGACTCAGGCGAGGGCAAGGTTGCTCCCGTCGCGGGGGTCGAAGAGCAGGATCCGCCGCGGGTCGAGCAGCAGCTCCAGCGGCTCGCCGACGCGGGCCCGGCTGGCCGGGTCGACCCGCGCCACCAGCGTCCGCCCGCCGGCGGTCGTCGCGTCGCCGCCGGCGTCGGCCGCCAGCTCGCGCAGCTCCTCGGTCTCGACCGCCGGTCCGGGCACCGGGACGTGGACGTGCAGCTCGGCGCCGAGCGACTCGACGACGTCCGGCCGGGCGCTGAACCGCAGCCCGCCGCCGTCGCGGGCCAGCGCCGCGTCCTCGACGTGCTCGGGGCGGATCCCGACGATCACGTCGCGGGCGCCGGCGGCCCCGCCGTGGCGCTCGCGGATCGCGGCCGGCAGCGGCACGTCGCCGAACGGCAGCCGCACCCGCTCGCCCTCCCAGCGGCCCGCCAGCAGGTTCATCGCCGGCGAGCCGATGAAGCCGGCCACGAACAGGTTGACCGGCCGCTCGTAGAGGGCGGTCGGCGTGTCGAGCTGCTGGATCACGCCGCCGCGCATCACCGCCACCCGGTCGCCGAGGGTCATCGCCTCGGTCTGGTCGTGGGTGACGTAGACCGTGGTGGTGCCGACCCGGCTCTGAATCCGGGCGACCTCGGCCCGCATCTGGACCCGCAGCTTGGCGTCCAGGTTCGAGAGCGGCTCGTCCATCAGGAACGCCTTCGGCGAGCGCACGATCGCCCGCCCCATCGCGACCCGCTGGCGCTGGCCGCCGGAGAGCTGGGCCGGCTTGCGGTCGAGGTGGGCGTCCAGGTCCAGCGCCCGGGCGGCGTCCTCGACCCGGGTCGCGATCTCGCGCTTGGGGACCTTCGCCTGCTGGAGCGCGAAGGCCATGTTCTGGCGCACCGTCATGTGCGGGTAGAGCGCGTAGCTCTGGAAGACCATCGCGATGTCGCGGTCCTTCGGCGCCCGGTCGTTGACGCGGTCGCCGTCGATCCGCAGCTCGCCCTCGGAGATCGCCTCGAGCCCGGCGATCATCCGCAGCACCGTCGACTTGCCACAGCCCGAGGGGCCGACCAGGATCAGGAACTCGCCGTCCTCGACGGCCAGGTCGAGCCCGCTGACCGCCTCGGTCCCGTCGTCGTAGCGCTTGGTGACGTCCTGCAGCTCAATCGTGGCCACGGTGCCCCTCCTCCGGGGTCGCTGGCGCCGCCACGCCGATCGTCGGACGGGAGCCGGCCGCTGGCGGAGCGGCCGGCCACGGGACGGTGAAGCGGTAGGCGCCGGCGCCGACCTCGACCACGATCCGGTCGCCGTCGAGGCCGGTCACGGCGACGCCCTCGGCGGTCGCGGCGGGGCCGTCGCCCTCGCGCAGCGCGGCCGGGTCGTCGCCGGGGATCAGGACGGTCGCGCGGCAGTTCGGCGGCACCTCGACGGTCACCGCCAGCCGCTCGCCGTCGCGGGCCCAGCCGGCGGCGGCCGGGCCGCGGACGCCGTCGCTGGTCGCGTGGGCCCAGTCGAGCCGCTCGTCGATCGCCGGCCGGATCAGCAGCCGGCCCTCGCCGGGCGTGGCCGGGTCGGCGTCGAGCCCGGCGACCCGCCGGTGCAGCCAGCTGGCGATCGCCCCGAACGCGTAGTGGTTGAAGGAGTTCATGTTCGGCGACTGGAAGCCGCCCTCCGGGGTCCAGCCGTCCCAGCGCTCCCACATCGTGGTCGCGCCGTGGCGGATCGAGTGGCCCCAGGACGGGTACTCCTCGCGCAGCGCCAGGTCGTAGGCGAGCCCGTCGTGGCCGTGGGCGCTGAGCAGCGGGCAGAGCAGCCCCGAGCCGAGGAAGCCGGTCGTCAGCCCGCCGTGGGCGACGACGTCGGCGACCAGCGCCGCGACCGCGCCGGGACGCAGCCGCTCGGGCAGGACCTCGGCCGCCAGCGCCAGCAGGTAGCCGGTCTGGGTCGGCGCGTGCAGGCGGCCGTCCTCGGCCACGAACGCGGCCACGAAGGCGTCGGCGATCTCGCGGTGGAGGCGGCGGTAGCGGGCGGCGGCGTCGGGCCGCTCCAGGACCTCGGCGATCCGGACCATCGTCGCCGCGTCGATCGCCCAGTAGGCGGTCGCCAGCAGGTCGCGCGGGGTGTCGGCGCCGACGGCCAGCCAGTCGCCGTAGTCGTTGTAGCGGGCCGCGGTCCGCAGCCGGCCGGGGTTGACCCGGTCGAGGTGCGCCATCCAGCGCTCCAGCGACTCCCACGAGCGCTCCAGCAGCCGCCGGTCGCCATAGGCCGACCAGACCGCCCACGGCACCAGCACGCCGCCGTCGCCCCAGCCCGGCGCCCCGTGCGAGAGCGACTGCTGGCGCGGCGGCACCGGCGCGACGTCGGGGAAGACGCCGTCGGCGGTCTGGGCGTCGCGGACGTCCTCCAGCCACCGCGGCAGGAACGCCGAGAGGTCGAAGGCGCGGCAGGCGGTGGTCGCGATCACCTGCGCGTCGGCCAGCCAGCCGAGCCGCTCGTCGCGCTGGTTGCAGTCGGTCGGCAGCGCGACGAGGTTGCCGCGCAGGCTCCAGCTCGCGTTGTGGTCGATCCGCTCCAGCAGCTCGTGCGAGCAGGCGAAGCTGGCGGCCGGGCGGACGTCGCTCTGGAGCACGCGGCCGACCAGGTCGTCGAGCGCCGGCGGCCGCGGCAGCCCGCTGACGGCGACGTAGCGGAAGCCGTGGAAGGTGAACGTCGGCTCGAAGTCGAGCGGCTCGCCCGGGCGCGGGACCGCGACGTCGCAGGCCTGGGCGCCGCGGAGGTTGTCGGTGTAGAGCGTGCCGTCGGGGTGCAGCGCCTCGGCGAAGCGCATCCGGACGACGGTCCCGGGCGGGCCGGCGGGGATCCGCAGCCGGGTCCGGCCGACCATGTTCTGGCCGAGGTCGAAGACCCACTCCCCCGGCCGCGGCTCGTGCAGCGCGACCGGCCGCAGCTCGGCGACGACCCGGATCGGCTCGGCCGGGTCGGGCAGCAGCCGGGCCGCGGTCGGCTCGTGGCGGACGACCGGCGCCCAGTCGCGGTCGTCGAAGCCGGGCCGGTCCCAGCCGGGCTGCTCCAGCCGCGCGTCGTAGCGCTCGCCGAGCTGCAGGTCGGAGGCCACCAGCGGGCCGTCGGTGGCCCGCCAGCGGCCGTCCGAGGAGACGGTCGTGCGGCTGCCGTCGAGGTGCTCGATCCGCAGGTGGACGAGCGCGCTCGGGCGGTTGCCGTAGTGGGCCCCGCGCTGCTTGGTCGAGAAGCCGACGAAGCCGGCGTACCAGCCCTCGCCGAGCACCACCCCGAGCGCGTTCTCGCCCTCGCGCACCAGCGCGGTGACGTCGTGGGCGCGGTAGTGGATCCGTTGCCGGTAGTCGCTCCAGCCGGGCGCCAGCTGCTCGTCGCCGACCGGCTCGCCGTTCAGCCGCAGCCGCAGCACGCCGCGGGCGGTCGCGTAGAGGGTCGCCCGCGCGACCGGCCGCTCGACGGCGAAGCCGGTCCGCAGCAGCGCCGCCGTCAGCTCGGCGTTGGTCAGCGGGTCGAGCTCGTCGCCGGCCGGCGGCAGCGCCGGTCGCCACGGATGGCCGTGGCCGATCCAGCAGGCGTGCCAGGCGCAGGCCGGCAGCGCGGCGCCCCAGACGGCGGCGGCGCTCGGCGGGCCGGGGCGGCCGTCGCGGTCCCATAGCTGGACCCGCCACCAGCGGCGGTCGCCGGCGGCCGGCGGCGGACCGCCGTAGGCCACGGCCAGCGCCTCGTCGCTGGCGACCCGTCCCGAGTCCCAGACCAGGTCGCGCTCGGCGGCGAGGTCGGCGGGATCGGCGGCGACGGTGATCCGGTAGCCGCTCTGGCGCTGGCCCCGGCCCTCGCCGCGGACGATCCAGCTCAGCGACGGGGCCCGCACGGCGACCGCCAGCGGCCCGTCCAGCCGCTCGCAGCGCAACCGCTCGGCGTGCAGGGCCCCGTCGCTCACGAGGCCGGGTCCCGGTGCAGCTGGACGCCGGCGTCGGCCAGCAGCGCGACGGCGTCCTCCTCGAGGTCGATCCCGACCGCGTGGCTGACGTCGGCGAGGGCGGCGATCCGGTTCTGGGCGATCGCGCCGAACTTCGACTGCTGGACCAGCAGCACCGCCTCCTTCGACTGGCCGAGGAAGGCCTGCTTGACCTCGGCCTCGAGCGGGTCGGGGTCGGTCATCGCGCCGTCGGGGCCGACGCCGTGGACCGACAGGAAGGCGCGGTCGGCGTAGAGCTCGCCGAGGCCGCGGATCGTGGCCGGGCCGACGAACGAGCGGCTGCTGGCCCGCAGCAGCCCGCCGATCGCCACCAGCTGGATCTGCGGGCCGGCGTCGGCGGCCAGCTCCATCACGGCCAGCGAGTTGGTGATGATCGTGCACGGCAGCGGGGCCGCGACCAGCTGCTCGACCAGGTGGCAGGCGGTCGTCGAGCCGTCGATCAGGACGGTCTCGTGGGGCTCGATCAGCGGCAGCGCCAGCTCGGCGATCCGGCGCTTGACGTCGGCGTCGCGCTCGCGCCGCTCGGCGAACGGCAGCTCGCTGGAGACGGGGCTCGGCATCGTCGCCCCGCCCCAGGTGCGCGAGACCAGCCCGCGCGCCTCGAGCAGCGCCAGGTCGCGGCGGGCGGTCATCGCCGAGACGCCGAACTGCTCCTCCAGCTCGGCGATCGTGACGCTGCGGCGCTTGCGCAGCAGCGCCACCATCCGCCGCTGCCGCTCGGCCGGCGCCCAGCGCCGGTAGACGCCGCTGGTCATGCCGCCGCTCCGATCGGGTAGGCGGCGACGGTCGGGTCGTCGACCGGGTCGAGGCAGGTGGTGAAGGCGTTGTGGATCCCGTCGAGGTCGGCGCCGACGTCGTGCGGGTTCATGACGTTGGTCAGGAAGACGAAGCCGGCGTCGTGCTCGGGGTACATCCACCACTGGCAGCCGGAGAGCCCGCCGTGGCCGTAGAGCCGGTGGTCGAGCAGCGTCGGGCTGGTGCGCATGTTCCAGACCAGCCCCCACTCCTGGCCGGTGCCGGGACCGAGGTGCAGCGGGTCGGGCATCAGCCGCTCGATCCCGGTCGTCTGGGGCCGGGTCATCGCCTGCAGCGTGCCGGGGTGGATCAGCTGCCGGTCGCCGGCCAGCAGCATCGTCGTCAGCGACAGCAGGTCGCGGGCGGTGGCGCTGGCGGCGCCAGCCGGGTGCCGCAGCGCCCGGAAGCGGTCGACGTCGAAGACCACCCGGTCGAGCCCGGAGAGCGGCACGCACGGCACCGCCGGGTCGAAGCTCAGGTGCTCGACGCCGGGCAGCCCGTTCAGCTCCTCGGTCAGCGTGTCCTCGAACGAGCGGCCGCTGGCCGACGCGATCAGCTCGCCGATCCCGGTGAAGCCGACGTTCGAGTAGAGCGCGTAGCGGCCGGCCTCGTACATCTGCGGCGCGTAGACCAGCTGGTCGCGGAGGCTGGTGTCGGGGGTGACGGTCGACTCGACGATCCCGCCGGTGTGGGTCAGCAGGTGCCAGAGGGTGACCTCGTCCTCGCGCGCCATCCCGAAGGTCGGGACCGCATCGGAGAGCGGCGTCCGCAGCGACAGCCGTCCGCGCTCGACCTGCCGCATCGCCGTCAGGCCGACCAGCGGCTTGCCGGCCGAGAAGAGCAGGAAGACGTCCTCCGCCGTCACCGCCCGGCCGTCGACGCCGCCGAACGCCTCGAGGCTCTGGATCCCGGCCGAGGTCGCGACCCCGAAGACCGCGCACGGCAGCCGGTGCTCGCGCACGTGGTCGGCGATCACGTCGTGGACGAGGTCGAAGCTGGGGACGGTCATCCCTTCATCGCTCCTTCGGTGAGGCCGCTGATCACGCGGCGTTGGACGAACAGGTAGACCACGATCAGCGGCAGGCTCGTCAGCAGCACGTGGGCGAAGACGAGGTTCCAGCGCAGCGTGTCGACCGTGCCCGAGGCGAACTGGTAGAGCGCCAGCGGCAGCGTGGCGCTGTCCTCCCCCTGGATCAGGAAGAGGGCGAAGAAGAAGTCGTTCCAGACCGTGATCACCAGCATCACGGCCCCGACCAGCAGCACCGGTCGCAGCAGCGGCAGCACGATCCGGCGGTAGGTCGCGAGGAACGAGGCGCCGTCGACCGACGCCGCGTCCTCGAGGTCGGTCGGCAGCGCGCGCACGAAGCCGGTGGTCAGGAAGACCACCACCCCCATCCGGGTGCCGATCAGGACCAGCGCGTAGCCGAGCAGCGTGCCGTCGACGCCGAGCTGGCGCAGCAGGTAGATCGAGGGGATGATCGCCGGCGGCAGCAGGATCGAGAGCGAGGTCACGTAGAAGGCGACCTTCATCCAGCGCGCCCCGCTGCGGGCGAAGGCCCACGAGGCGGCCGAGCCGAGCAGCAGCACGACCAGCAGCACCGGGACCGTGATCAGGACGCTGTTCAGCAGCCCCGACAGGTAGTGGCCCTCGTCGACGATCGTCGAGAGGTTGTCGCCGATCGCCCACTTGCGGGGCAGGCCGAGGCTCAGCTCCTGGGCCTCGCCCTCGCTCTTCATCGCGTTGACCACGACCAGCCACAGCGGCAGCACGACCCAGGGGATCGCGAACAGCGACAGGGCCAGGTACTTCAGCCGCGACGGCCAGCGGCGGGCGCCGACCGGCCGCGCTCCGGCGACGGTGCTCATGCGACCTCCCTCCGCCGCAGCCACGCCACCAGCGGGACCGCGGTCACGATCACCAGCGCGGTGACGGTCAGGCTCAGCGCGCTCGCCGGGCCGAAGAAGCTCTGCCCCCACTGGCCGCGCATCGCGACGTTGAGGGTCGTGGTGTGGTCGCCGGGGCCGCCGCCGGTGGTGGCGGCGACGACGTCGTAGGCGCTCAGCGCGCCGACCAGGGTGACGGCGACGTTGAAGGTCATCGCCGGGGCCAGCAGCCGCAGCCGGATCCGCCAGAACCGCTGGAACGCTCCCGCGCCGTCGAGCATCGCGGCCTCGATCATCTCCTTCGGGATCGCCTTCAGGCCAGCGATGTAGACCAGCGTGATCAGGCCGCTCCACTTCCAGGCGTCGATCAGGGCGACGGCCGGCAGCGCGGTCGAGGGCTCGCCGAGCCAGTTCCAGTCGAAGCCGCCGGGCAGCACGAAGGCGATCGCGCCGTTGATCGGCCCGTCGGGGGCCAGCAGGCCCTTCCAGACGTAGCCGGCGGCCAGCGGCGAGATCAGCACCGGCACGAAGAACAGCGACCGGAAGACCGTGTTGATGCGGCTGTTCTCGACCAGCATCAGCGCCAGCGGCAGGCTGATCGCGGTCTGCAGCACCAGCGTCACCAGCGCGTAGAGCACCGTGACCTTCACCGCGTTGACGAACAGGTCCTGGTCGATCAGCGCCCGGAAGTTGTCGAGCCCGTTGAACGAGATCTCGTCCGAGAAGCCCGACCAGTCGGAGAACGCGAAGCCGGCGTTGAGGACGAACGGCGCCGCGAAGAAGATCAGGACGAACGCGATCGCCGGCAGCGCGAACCACGGCCACGGGTCGCGGCGGCCCGCGCGCGCCCGCCGGCGCCCGCGGGCCGGGGGCGCGCCGCCGCCGGCGGCCGGCCCGCGCCCCGACCGCGGCGCGGGCTCCGCGCCGGGCTGGGGACGGGCGGCCACCGGGGCGCTCGTGTCCGTGGTCGCCGCCATCACCAGCCCGGCAGCTTCGCGGCCTTGGCGGCCTGCGCGACCTGCTTCTGGGTCTGCTCGCCGATCTGCTTGGGCGTGATCTCGCCGATCATCAGCTTCGCCATCAGCTTCGCGACCCCGCCGACGCCGGGCACGTCCGCGGCGTAGGCGATGTTCGACGGGCCCTTGTCGTAGGCGGTCTTGAACGACTGCTGGAGCGCGGTCACGCCCTTCGGGTCGGGGGTGCCCTCGATCACCGGGAACGACTTGGCCGCGGCGACGTAGCGGCCGTAGCCCTTGCCGGTCGCGTAGCGGAGGAAGTCGAGCGCGGCCTGCTCACGCCCGGAGTTGCCGGTCTTCGGCAGGTAGTAGCTGCCGATCGGGCTCGGGATGTAGGTGACGGCCGGCGTCTTGGCGGCGAGCGGGAAGAAGCCGATCGTCGCGTCGAGCTTGGCCGGGTCGCCGCCGACGGCCGCCAGCAGCGCCGGCAGCATGTCGGAGTGGAGCGCGGTCATCGCGGCCTTGCCCTTGGCCAGCTGGGTGACCGAGCGCTCGACGGTCGCGGTCGCGAGGTCCTTGTTGAAGCAGCCGGCGTCCTTCAGCCCGGCGTAGGCCGACATCGCGGCCACGAACGGCGAGCCGGCGTCGTCGAGCTTGGCCTTGTTGGTTCGCAGCGCGGTGCCGTAGCGGTTGCCCTCGTTGGCGTCGCCCATGTAGATCGACGGCAGGATCTGGGGCGGCCAGATCGAGCCGCCGGACTCGGCGATCGGGGTCACGCCCGGGGCCGCGGCCTTGATCCGGCCGCAGGCGGCCTGCAGCTGCTCGAAGCTGGTCGGGACGGCGACGCCGGCCTTCTTCAGCGCCTGCTTGTTGTAGAAGACGCCGAAGATCTGCGGGAAGCCGAGGATCGCGCCGTAGGTCTTGCCGTCGACGGTCGCCGCGGTCTCGTAGAGCCCGCCCGACTTGCCGACCCAGGCCTCGTCGGAGAGGTCGCGGAGGGTCGCCTTCGGGTTCAGCGCCAGCAGGTTGGTGACGGTCGGGTGGTACTCGAGCACGTCGGGGCGGGCGCCGCTGGCCCACTTGGTGAGCGTGGTGTCCTCGAACCCGGCCGAGGGGATCTTGACCAGCTCGATCGTGTTGCCGGACTGCTTCTCGTAGTCCTTGTAGAGCTGGAGCAGCGCGGGTGGATCGGCGCTGTTGTGCCACAGCGTGATCGTCTGCGGCCCGTCGGCCTTCGAGTCCCCTCCACCACCGCAGCCGGCCAACGCCAGCGCCGTGATCGCGGCCAGACCGGCCACGTGTCGCAATCTCCGCATTCCCTCTCCTCCAGGAGCCGTCGGTGCCGGGCGTCTCTTTGAGCGAATCGCCGGCTTCGGTGTGCGATCAAACATCGAGAGCTGCGGCGCTGTCAAGCCGAATCTTTCGCGCTTTTCCCCGTCTCAAGCCGCAATCGCCCAGCACGACTGACGATCGGCGGTGTTGTCGAGTTGAGTTTTTGATGTTTGAATCTGGACGGGGAGCGCAGCCAGCTGGACATCTAACTCTCCGTCAGTTATATCTCTCGACCGTCGTCCGGAGGAGAAGAGGCATGAGGGAGCACGAACGCGTCGGCCACCACGAACGGTCAGGTCCGGCGCGCCGCCGGCGGGCGGCGGTGATCGCCGCGTTCGCGGCCGGCGTCGCGTGCCTGCTGGGCGCGGGTCCGGGGACGGCGAACGCCGCCGATCCGCCGTTCATGCCGATCACCGAGCGGCGGATCCCGCTGCCCGCGGGCTACGAGGCCAGCACCCCGATCTGGACCGCCGACGGCCGCAGCCTGCTGTTCTCGTCCGGCGGCCAGCTGCACCTGGTCGGCGAGAACGGCCGCGGCCTCCGCTGCCTGACCTGCGGCGTGCCGAACGCGCCCAAGATCGAGCCGGCCGTCCAGGAGGCGTTCAAGGACGTCTTCCCCGACGGCAAGCGGATCCTCTACGGCGACTTCACGAAGGCGACCGTGATCGAGTGCGCGCCGAGCGTGCTCGCCTGCGACCGGCGGACGATCGTCCCGATCGAGCTCGGGCTCGGCGACGCCACCGGCGGCGGGCTCGGGGCCGGCGTCTGGCACCTCTCCCCCGACGGCCAGTACCTGGGCTGGACCACCACCCGCGACGACACCCGGCTGATGCTGATCGGCCGGCTCGTGCGCGAGGCGAACCAGTACACCGTCACCGACGTGCGGGTGCTCAACCCGCCCGGCCCCAACGGCCCCGACGACAGCGATCCGCGCGGCTGGACCAACGGCGGCGCGCTCTACGAGCTGAAGAGCTTCTCGAAGGGCGGCCGGGCCGTCACCTACGTGACCAGCCAGTTCGAGGGCAACCCCGACATGTACGAGGTCGACCTGGCGACCGGCCGCCGCACCCGCCTGACCGGCAACGCCGACTGGGACGAGGACGGCGGCGAGTCGCCCGACGGCCAGCTGCTCTCGATGTACAGCGACCGCGGCATGCACCGGGTCGAGACCGCCGGCATGGTCCCGCGGCGCTCGTTCATCGACTACCCGATCTCGATCAACGCGGCGATCTACTACGTCGGCACGCCGCTCGGCTTCCAGTGTGATCTGCAGCCGTGGCTGCTGCCCGCCTCCGGCGACGACGCCGGCCGGCTGCTCGGCCAGCCGCTGACCGTCTACACCGGCGGCGACCTGCACGCCCAGAACAACGTGCCCGGCCGCGGCGCCTGGAACCGCGACAGCACCAAGGTCGCCCTGACCGAGATGTCGTACTCGACCGCGATGGGCACCAACCAGCTGCTGATCTCCGAGCTCGACCGCGCACCGACGACCCCGACCCCGATCGCGTCCTCGCAAGTCGGCTCGTGGGCCGTCACCCCCGACCGCTACCACGGCACCTCGGCCAACAACCGCACGGTCACCGTCCGCGGGCTGCACTCGGGCACGGCCACGATCAGCTCCTACGGCGGGCTCTTCGCTGGCCACCACGCGGTCACGTACCAGCGCTACTCCGACGACGGCCGCAGCTTCATCGACGGCACCGAGTCGGTCGACGTGACGCTCTTCACCGGGATGCCCGCGCGCAACCGGGCCGACATCCGGATCAGCGGCGAGCGCAACGGCTACTTCCGGGCCGACTTCGCGATCGGCCGCCTGCTCGGCCAGCCGAACGCCTCGGGCACCGTCAGCGGCGAGATCGACGGCCACCGCACCTCCGGTCCGGTCCAGCCGCTCGGCCCCTGCCCGCAGGCCCTGCCGCGGCGGCGGCCGCTCGACCTCGAGACGACCGTCGGCCGCGAGGGCCGCCAGCGGGTCCTGACCGCGACCGTCCGCGCCGACCCGGCGCCGACCCAGCGGGCCGAGGGCGGCTTCGGCGACGAGCGGCCGATGACCCGCGCGACCGTCCGCGTCGGCCGCCAGAGCGCCCGCACCGACGACCGCGGCGTGGCCCGGATCACGCTCGACCCGAGCGCCCAGGGAGCGACCGCGGTGACGGCCAGCGCCGGCACCACCTTCGCCCCCACCACCCGCACGGTCGACCTCTCGCGGTCGAACGTCACGCTGGCGGCGCGGGTCCCGAAGCAGTCGCTGGTCCAGGTCGCCCGCCGCGGCCGGCTGCAGGTGCGCTGCGCGCTCGACGCCGACGGCCGCTGCGACGTGACCGTGGCCGTCGGCCGCGCGCTCGCCCAGCGGCTCGGCCTGCGACCGTCGGCCAGCGCCACCCAGGTGACGCTCGGCCGCGCTCGCGGCAGCGTCCGCGGCGGTCGCGTGCGGACGCTGGAGGTGCCCCTCTCGGCCCGCGCGCGGCGGGCCCTGGCGCGGGCCGGTGCCGGCCGCGCCGAACTGATCGTGCGCGTCACCGGCCGCTCTCCGTCGCGGCTGACGACGACCGTCACGCGCCGCACCCGTCCGGGGCGGTGACCTCCGGTCGGGCCCGTGGGGTGGGGACGGACACCCGCCCCACGGGCCCGCCGGTACCCGGCCGCGCGGGCCGGGTCCTCAGCAGGTCCGCATCCGGCGGGTCGCGCGCAGGGTCCGGCCGTCGCTGGTGCGGGCGGTGACGCGGACCGTCCGCCGGCCCGCGGGGCGGCCGCCGACGTCGACCCGGACCCGGTTGCCGCCGGCCCGCCGCGCCCGCACCCGCCGGCCACCGACCGTCGCCCGCACGGTCCGCAGGCGGACGCCGCGAGCGCCGACCCGGACCGTCAGCCGGCGGCCCGGACGGCAGACCGCCGCGGCCGCCGCCGGGGCCGTCGCGGCCGGGGCGGCCGGCTTCGGCGGCGCGGCGATCGTCACCCGCGTCGTCGCCGGCGCCCCCGCGCCGCCGAGCGCCAGCGTCATCCGCAGCCGGCCGCGGTCGTCGACCCGCAGCCGCTGCTCGGGGTCGTCCCCCACCCGCACCCGCGCGACCGCGCCCGGCGCGTAGACCGGCGGCGTCGTGACGACGGCGGTGCCGGTGCCGGTGAGCGCGAAGCCGTGCCGGTCGGCCGCGGCCAGGGCGCTGAACTCCTGAGCGGCGGCGCGGGTCAGCTCGACCCGCCAGCCCCACTGCGCCCAGACCCGGTCGATCGAGTGGTACGAGACCCGCTCGGGCGCGGGCGGCGGCGAGTCGAAGGTCCGCATCAGCGGCCCGACGTAGGCCCGCAGGTCGCGCGCCCAGTACGGCCAGACGTGGGTGCCGAAGACGTAGTCGTCGTAGAAGCTGGGGATCCCGGCCTCGTCGAGGTGGCGCTTGAAGGCCTGGGTCGAGACGTGCGTCAGCTGCTCGATCAGGACCGAGGGCAGGCCGGTCAGCAGCGCCAGCGGGGCGTCGAGGTCGCCGGGCAGGCCGGACGCCGTCCAGAGCCCGATCCACATCCCGCGCAGGTTCTCGACCAGCATCCCGGGATCGTGGCCCTGCCAGTTGATCGCGTTCGCCACCCGGTCGCCGAAGACCGAGCCGTAGGGCTTGCCGTTGAGGCCGACGGTGATCGCCTCGACGATCGCCAGCGCGCCGACGCTGACCAGCGGATCGCGGGTGATCTCGGGGGCGCCCGAGAACGACGCCACCGAGCTGAACATGTCCGGGTGGCGGGCGGCGTAGGTCATCGCGCCGAAGCCGCCCTGCGAGAGCCCGGCGATCGCCCGCCCCTCGCGGCGGGCGCGGGTCCGCAGGCCGCCGTCGATCCACGGCACCAGCTGGCCGACGTGGAACGTCTCCCACTTCGGGGTCCCGTCCGGCTCGGGGTTCATCCAGTCGGCGAACCAGCCGCCGCCGTCGCCGTAGCCGGCGTCCGGCATCACCACGATCAGGTCGCGGCCGGCGGTCGTCTTCTCGACGTCGCCCGCCTGCACCCAGTCGGCGGCGCTGCCGCCGGTGCCGTGGAACAGGTAGAGCACCGGGTAGCGGCGGTCGGGGTGGCGGGCGTAGCCGTCGGGCAGCAGCACCCGCACCTCGACCGGCTGCCGCAGCGCGGCGGTCGCCACCTTCAGCCGCAGCTGGCGGTCGTCGACGGCGCTCCGCTCGACGACGCGGATCCCGTGGCCGTCGCGGAGCGTCGTCGCCGCGGTCGCCGCGCCGCCGTCGGCGGCCGCCGCGATCGCCGGCGCGGCCGCCCCCAGGCCGACCGCGACCACCGTGGCCGCGACGATCCGTCGCCACCGCTCTCCCCGCCCGAAGCGCTCCCTCATGCCCACAGCATCCACGAACAACGATGTTCGTGGCAAGCCGGCGGCTCAGGGGGACGATCGCCAGGCGGCGGCGGAGGCCTCGCGGGCGGCGCGGCGCGACCGCCGCCACGGCCGCAGGAAGGCGGCGACGAGGCCGGCGACGGCGAAGCAGGCGGGGCACATGACTCAGTCCT
This sequence comes from Patulibacter defluvii, assembly GCF_034096925.1. NCBI lineage: Bacteria > Bacillati > Actinomycetota > Thermoleophilia > Solirubrobacterales > Patulibacteraceae > Patulibacter > Patulibacter defluvii. The sequence goes on along the minus strand of NZ_JAWZSQ010000035.1, from coordinate 12,089 downwards.
CCGGGACGACGTGGACGGCGCGGCGGTCGTCGAGGTCGACGTGGATCGTGGCCCGGCCGTCGGCCGCCGCCGTCAGCGCCTCCTCGACCGCGCCGGTGACCCGGTAGCGGGCGCCGGGCCGCAGCCGCGCCAGCTCGAGCGACCGGCGGCCCAGCCCGGCGCCCGGCCGCAGCACCAGCCGCAGGTCCTCGCCGTCGCTGACCGCCCGCGCGACCAGCACCTCGGGATAGGCGCACCCCGCCAGCAGCGGGCCGGCCGCCCACGCCCGCGGCAGGCCGTGGGCGATCCGGTGGCGGTGGGTGGCGACGCCGGCGATCTGGGCCCCGAAGAGCGCGCCGTTGCTGAGCGTGCTGGCCCGCGCGTAGTGCCGGACCCCGCGGTCGAGCACCGGGTCGAGGGTCGCGTCGGCGTCGGCCCGCAGCCGCCCGGCCAGCTCCTCGTCGCCCATCTCGAGCGCCGCCCAGCCGATCGCGGCCACCGCCGTCGCCGGCACCGCCCGGTAGTTGCCGGTGTCGATCCGGTCCCAGCCCTTGAGGTCGATCTCGACCGCCGGCGGCGGACCGTCGGCCGTCGCCGGCGGGATCCGGATCCACTCCTCGCGGACGATCTCGTAGAGCGCCCGCGAGAGGTCGGGGAAGACCGGCGAGAGCTGCCAGATCACCGCCGCGTCGGAGAGGATCGAGGTCATCGCCGGGATCGAGAGCCCGGTCAGCGACGAGCGGATCCCGACCGTGCGGCCGTCGACCGAGAGGAACTCGTCCTCGAACCGGCGCCGGAACGACGGCAGGATCCGGGCCGCGTGGTCGCTGCCGTGGAGCCGGTCGTGGACCGGCAGCGGCAGCACCCCGTAGCCGTTGCAGAGCGCGTAGATCCAGTTCGGCTCGCACGGATAGAGCGTGTAGGCCGAGCGCGAGAAGTTCTCCACCAGCGCGTCGACCAGGCCGTGGAAGTCGTAGGCGTAGACCTGCCCGCTCGGGTGCCGGAAGCTGATCGAGCCCGGCCGCGAGTAGTGGTCGTCGCCGGTGTTGGAGACGTAGCTGGCGATCTGGTAGGCCAGCCAGCCGGTCAGCATGATGTTGTCGCGCGGGACCGGGTCGGGCGCGTGGCGGAGGTGGCCCCAGAGCGACTCCTTGGCCCAGTACGACCAGTTGATCCGGGCCTGCCACTTGTCGATCAGGTTCCGCTGGGCCTGGCTCAGGTAGCCGTGGAAGGCCGGGGTGCGGGCGTACTGCATCGCCGACAGCGCGTGCGAGAGCGTCGTCAGCTGGTAGCGGATCGAGCTGGTCTGGAACTGCTCGATCCGGTCGAAGCCCGCGAACTCGTCGAGCGGCTGCAGCGCGCGGTCGAGCAGGAACCGCGAGAAGGCCAGCTCGTCGGGGCGCAGCTCGGGACCGACCCGGGGCTCGGCGGCGGGCGGCGCGCCACGGCGGGCGCCGACGGTGACGGTGGCGGTGGCGGCCGTGGCGGTGGCGGTGGCGGCCTCGTCGGCGCGGCGGCGGTCGAGCAGCGCGCTGCGGCGCGCGCGGCGCTCCAGCGCCCGCCGGTGGCCGCGCTCGCGCAGCGCCCAGGCGCCGGCCAGCGAGGCGCCGGCGGCCAACGGCAGCGCCCGGCCGGCCCCCGGCCAGCGGACCTCGCGGCGGCCGGCGTCGGCGGCGGTGCCGAGCCAGACCGCGACCGGCGCGACCAGGTTGCCGCTGCCCAGCCAGGCCACCAGCGAGGTCGCGAAGCCGGCCTGGGTCGCCGCCCAGGCCAGCGGCCGGCCGCCGCTCAGGTAGCCCGCGCCGGGCGCGATCAGGCCGACGGCGGCGTTGCCCGCCGGTCGCCGGCCCGCGGCCCGGGCCAGCAGCCCGCCGGCGGCGACGGTGGCGGCGTAGGCGCCCGCGGTCCGTCGCAGGCGGGCGGTGGTGACCGGGCCGTCGGGGCGCTCGCGGCCCGGCAGCGCGCCGATCGGCGGCGGCGCCAGCGCCTGCTCCGGCCGCAGATAGTCGGCCGCGGGCGGGGCGACGGTCGGCGCGCTCACCGGTCGCTCCCGCGCTCGATCCGGACCCAGCCGGCGGCGAGCGCCAGCCAGCCGGCGCCGTGGTGGACAGCGTCGGGCAGGCCGCCGTCGACCAGCACCATCGCGGTCAGGTGGTGGTCGACGATCGGCGCCAGCGTCCAGGCCGCCCCGACCAGCAGCAGACCCGGTCCCGAGACCAGCTGCCGCCGCAGCCCGGGCCGCAGCAGCGCCGCCAGCAGCAGCGGCGCGGCCAGCAGCCCGACCGGCGGGCCGACGATCTGGGCCGCGCCGGCCAGCGCCAGCAGCGCCTGGGTGATCGCCGCCGCCACCAGCCCGGCGGCGAGCGCGATCGCGACCCCGGCCGCCGACAGCCCGGCGGCGGCGACGAGCGACGGGCCGGCGCGCCGCGGGGGCGCGGAAAGGGCGATGCCGTTCCTCCTCATGGCCCGACTCTGGCGGGCGCCGCGCTCCACCGGAAGGGCCGATCCGCCCCAAACCGCGCCCGCGATGGTGCAGACTGCACCCGATGCCGGGACTGCTGGAGCTGGTCGCCGAGGACCTGACCGGCGACGTCGACCGCTACGGCGAGCGGGTGCTGGCCCAGATCGCCCGCGAGCTGCCGCCGATCGTCGCCGACGGCGAGCTGCGGCGGCTGGCCCACAGCGGCACGATCGCGCTGCTGCGGCAGTTCGCCGAGGCGCTGCGGGTCGGCCTGGCCGCCGACCACCACGCGCCGCCGGCGACCACCGCCTACGCGATCCGGCTGGCCGCCGCCGGGGTCCCGCTGACCGACGTCCTGCGCTCCTACCGGCTCGGCCAGGAGGCGGTGATCGGGGTCGCGACCGAACTCGCCGGCCGCGCCGACGACCCCGATCCACGGGCCGCCCTCAGCGACCTGATCGGTCGCTCGTTCCGGTTCGTCGACGGCGTCGTCGGCGACATCACCCACAGCTACCAGGGCGAGCGCGACCGGGTCCTGCGCCGCGACCAGGCCCGCGGGGCGGCGATCGTCGCCCGGCTGCTGGCCGGCGAGCCGGTCGCCCGCGAGCGGGCCGAGCGGACGCTCCGCTACCGGCTCGACGGGCCGCACCTGGCCCTCGTCTGCTGGAGCGCGGCGAGCGAGGAGGGCGAGCCGGCGGCGCCGGTCGAGCGGCTGACCGAGGCGGTCCGGCCGCTGACCGCCGGCCGCCCGCTGGTGCTCGCCGACGGACCGGCGGCGGCCGTCGCCTGGGTGACGCGGGCCGACGAGCCCGACCCGCGCGAGGCGGCGGCGCTGGCCGCGGCGCTCGCCCCCGCCGGGCTGCGGGTGGCGCTCGGCGATCCGCGCCCGGGACCGGCCGGCTTCGTCCGCTCGCGCCAGCAGGCCGACCGCGCCGCCGCCCACGCCCGCCGCGACCCGGGGCCGACGGTCGTCCGCCACCGCGACGTCGCGCTGCTGACGCTGCTGCTGGCCGACGAGCCGGCCGCCCGCGCCTTCGCCCGCGACGAGCTGGGCCCGCTGGCCGGCGACGACCCGGCCAGCGCGCGGCTGCGGGCCGCGCTCACCGCCCTCCACGCCGCCGGCCACGACCGCTCGCGGGCGGCCCGCGCGCTCGGCGTCCACCGCAACACCGTCGCCCGCCGGCTGCGGCGGGCCGAGGAGCGGCTGGGGCGGCCGCTGGAAGCCCGTCCGCGCGAGCTGGAGGCGGCGCTGGCGATCGTCGCCGCGCTCGACGCGCGCCGCCCGGGCGAGCCCGGCTAGGCTGGCCGGGCGATGGTGGCCGTCCCGACCCCGACCGAGCAGCGCGAGCTGCTGAGCGCCGCCCGCCGCGGCGACCCCGGCGCCTACGACCGGCTGGTCGAGCCGCACCGGCGCGAGCTGCAGGCCCACTGCTACCGGATGCTCGGCTCGCTGCACGACGCCGAGGACGCGCTCCAGGACGCGCTGCTGCGGGCCTGGAAGGGCCTGGCCCGGTTCGAGGGCCGCAGCTCGACCCGCTCGTGGCTCTACAAGATCGCCACCAACAGCTGCCTCGACCAGATCGCGCGGCGCCCGAAGCGGGTGCTGCCGATGGACTACGGCCCGCCGACCGACGCCCACGGCGGACCGGGCGCGCCGCTGACCGAGTCGGTCTGGATCGACCCCTACCCCGACGAGCAGCTGGGGGTCGAGGACGGCTACGCCGCGCCGGCCGCCCGCTACGAGCAGCGCGAGGGCGTCGAGCTGGCCTTCATCGCCGCGCTCCAGCACCTGCCCGCCCGGCAGCGGGCGGCGCTGATCCTCTTCGAGGTCCTCGGCTACTCCGCGCGCGAGGTCGCCGAGGCGCTCGACACCAGCGTCGCGTCGGTCAACAGCGCGCTCCAGCGAGCCCGCAAGACGGTCGCCGAGAAGCACCCCGAGCAGAGCCAGCAGCAGACGCTGCGGGCGCTCGGCGACGAGCAGGTGACGGCGGTCGTGGCCCGCTACGCCGAGGCCTGGGAGCGCGGCGACGTCGACGCGATCGCCGCGATGCTGGTCGAGGACGCGGCGATCACGATGCCGCCGATGGCGACCTGGTTCCGCGGCGAGCAGCTGCTGGTCTTCCTCCGCGAGTGGGCGTTCAACGGCCGCGTCTACGACGCGCTCGGGCGGCGGCGGGTGAAGGTGGTGCCGACGACCGCCAACGGCCAGCCCGCCTTCGGCACCTACAGCTGGGATCCCGAGCACGGCAGCCACCGGCCGACGGTGCTCCAGGTGCTGACCCTGCGCGGCGAGCGGATCGTCGAGATCACCGGCTTCGTCTCGCCGGAGGTCTTCCCCCGCTTCGGCCTGCCCGCCGAGCTGCCGTAGCGCCGCGTCGTCCGGCCGCGATGAGTTTCGCGGCCACCGTCGGTCCTTGTTGCCGACGGGCGCACTCCGCCGCCCGCCGAGCCCGAGACCGGAGCGAGCGATGTGCAGTGAGGCAGACGACCAGGCCCGCCGGACGATGGCGCTGCCGCCCGTGGTCGACCGCGCCACCTGGCTGGCGGCGCGGCGCGACCTGCTGGAGCGCGAGCGCGAGGCGGCGCGGCTGGCCGAGGCGCTGGCCGCCCGTCGCCGCCAGCTGCCGATGGTCGCGATCGACAAGGCCTACCGCTTCGACGGCCTCGACGGACCGGCCGGGCTGCTCGACCTGTTCGAGGGCCGGCGGCAGCTGATCGTCTACCACTTCATGTTCGACCCGACCTGGGACGCCGGCTGCACCGGCTGCACCGCGTTCGTCGACAACCTCTGCCACCTGCCCGACCTGCACGCCCGCGAGACGACGCTGGTGCTGGTCTCGCGCGCGCCGCAGCGGAAGCTCGAGCCGTACCGCCGCCGGCGCGGCTGGCGGCTGCCGTGGTACTCGTCGTTCGGCAGCGAGTTCAACTACGACTTCCACGTCACGCTCGACCCGCGGGTGGCGCCGGCGGTCTACGACTACCGCAGCGCCGACGAGCTGCGCGAGGCGGGGATGCCGTGGTTCGCGTCCGGCGAGCAGCCCGGTCTGAGCGTCTTCCTGCGCGAGGGCGAGCAGGTCTTCCACAGCTACTCGGCCTACGCCAGCACCCTCGAGCAGATCGTCCCCTTCGCGCAGCTGCTCGACCTGACCCCGCTCGGGCGCCAGGACGACTGCTGCTAGGCCCCCTCGCCCTCCAGCAGGCCGTGGTCGAGCGCGTAGCGGACCAGCTCGGCGCGCGAGGAGCGACGGATCTTCTGCTGGATGTGGGCCCGGTGCGACTCCACCGTCCGCACCGAGAGGAACAGCTGCTCGCCGATCTCGCCGTTGGTGTGGCCGAGGGCGATCAGCCGCAGCACCTCCAGCTCGCGCGGGCTGAGGTCGTCGGGCGGACCGCTCGGCGGCGGCTCGGCGGCGATCCGGGCGCCCAGCGACGGATGCAGGTAGGTCTGGCCGCGGGTCGCCATCCGGACCGCCTGGACCAGCTCCTCGTCGGCCGCCTCCTTCAGCACGTAGCCGAGCGCCCCCGACCGCAGCGCCTCACGCGCGAACGCCGGGTCCTGCTGCATCGTCAGCACCACGATCGCCGTCCCCGGCGCCTGCTCCCGCATCCGCGGGATCGCCGACAGGCTCGACTCACCCGGCATGTTCAGGTCGAGCACCAGCACGTCCGGCGCGTAGGCCAGGAGCGCGCGCAGCGCCCCCGCCACGTCGCCCGCCTCGGCCACGACCTCGAAGTCCGGCTCCGCCTCGAGCACCAGCCGCAGGCCGCTGCGGACGATCGCGTGGTCGTCGGCGAGGGCGATCCGCACGCGCGGCGACTCGGGCGTGGCGTGGTCGTCCGGACCGGGCATCGGGGTGACGGTAGCGGACCCGGGTCCTCGTCCGTACGGGCTACGGATCAGCCCTGCGGCGGAGCGCCGATGGCACGGCGATCGGCCGTTCGTACGGTGGTGGACGATGTTCCACCGGATCCTCGTCGGCGTCGACGGCGTGTCGTCGTCCGACGGTGCGCTGCGGCTGGCCGCCCGGCTGGCCGCGCCGGAGGCGACGATCGTCGTCGTCCACGTGCTGCGCGCCGGTGGGCCCACCACGATCGGCCACCGGCCGCGGCTGCGGCTGCGCGAGCGCACCACCGCCGTCCTCGAGCGCGCCCGGGAGCTGCTCGGCGACCGGGCCGGCGTCGAGTACCTGACGCCGGTCGCCGAGCGGGTGGCGGACGGCCTCCACCGGGTCGCGGACGGCTACCGCTGCGACCTGATCGTGGTCGGCGCGAGTCGCCGCGACGGGGTCGCCGCGGCCGTGCTGCGGGGCGACGCCGCGGCCACGATCCGCCGCGCTCCGTGCCCGGTCGCGGTCGTCCCGCCGCTGGACGGCTGACCGAGCCCGGACCGCGCGGCCCCCGGCGACCCGCCACAATCCACGACCCCCGGACCCCCCGCCGGACGAGGAACGATGGACGACACCCCGCTCGACGAAGCGTGCCTGCGCCGCCTGATCGCGGTCGGCCGCTCGCTGGTCGAAGAGCTCGATCGCGAGACGCTGCTCGACCAGATCCTGAGCGCCGCCCAGGAGCTGACCGGAGCCCGCTACGCGGCGCTCGGGATCCTCGACGGCGAGCGCGAGCACCTGGCCCGCTTCCTGACCCAGGGCGTCGACGAACCGGCCCGCCAGGCGATCGGCAACCTCCCCCACGGCCGCGGCATCCTCGGCGTGCTGATCCGCGAGCCGCGGCCGCTGCGGCTGCCGAACCTGCAGCACCACCCGCGCTCGTACGGCTTCCCCGACCGCCACCCGCCGATGACGACCTTCCTCGGCGCGCCGATCGTCGTCCGCGGCGAGGCCTGGGGCAACCTCTACCTGACCGAGAAGGCGAGCGGCGAGTTCACCGCCGGCGACGAGGAGACGCTCGTGATCCTCGCCGACTGGGCGGCGGTCGCGGTCGAGAACGCGCATCTCTACGAGAGCGTCCGCCGCCGCCACGACGAGCTCCAGCGGACCCACCAGCGGCTCTCGACCGCGGTCGCGATCGGCCGCGCGATCGGGACCGAGACCGCCCTCGACCGGGTCCTCGAGCTGGTGGCCAAGCGCGCCCGCTCGCTGCTCGACGCCCGCGCGATGGTGGTCCTGCTGAGCGAGGGCGACCAGTTCGTGCCCGCCGCCGTCGCCGGCGAGATCGACCGCAGCATCCGCCAGGCGCGGGTCGATCGCGACCTGACGACGGCCGGCGAGGTCCTGGCGGCCGGTCGGCCTCGGCGGATGCCGGCCTCCGAGCTGCGGATCCCCGCCGACCGCTTCGGCGTCCGCGGCGCGTCGAACGCGCTGCTGGTGCCGATGACCTTCCGCAGCCGCGGGCTCGGCGTGCTGGTCGCGCTGGACCGCTTCGCCGATCCCGACGGCAACGCCTTCACCAGCGAGGACGAGGAGACGCTGGCCGCCGTCGCCGCCACCGCCGCCTACGCGATCGCGACCGCCCAGACCGTCGGCGAGGAGCGGCTGCGCGAGGCGCTGGAGAGCTCCGAGCGCGAGCGTCGCCGCTGGGCGCGCGAGCTGCACGACGAGACGCTGCAGGGTCTCGGCGGGCTCCAGCTGCAGCTCTCCTCGGCGCTGCGACGGAGCGACGAGGGCGCGCTCGGCGAGACGGTCCGCGACGTCGTCGACCAGATCTCGCTCGAGATCCAGAAGCTGCGGACGCTGATCACCGAGCTGCGGCCGGCGGCGCTCGACGAGCTCGGCCTGGCGCCGGCGATCGAGAGCCTGGCCCGCGACGTCGGGGCGACCAGCGGGCTCTCGATCGACGTCGCGATCGACCTCGAGGACGCGGTCGAGCCGGGCCAGCGGCTGCCCTCCGACCTCGAGACCACGGTCTACCGGATCGTTCAGGAGGCGCTGACCAACGTCGTCAAGCACGCCGGCGCCGACCGGGCCGCGATCGAGGTCCTGGCCGGCGACGGCGAGCTGCGCGTGGCCGTCCGCGACGACGGCGTCGGGATCGACCCCGCCCGTCTCGACGGCCGCAGCGGCTTCGGCGTCACCGGCATGCGCGAGCGGGTCCAGCTGGTCGGCGGCAGCCTGGCGCTGCGGCCCGGCGAGGCCGGCGGCACCGTGCTCGAGGCGCGGCTCCCGCTCGGCGGCTGAGCGCGGCCGGGGCCGCCGCTACGGCTGCGGCTCGTGCTCGGCCAGGTAGTCGGACAGGTGGCCGCCGGCGATCTTGGCCGGGGGCCACCAGAGCGGCTCGCGCGAGGTGATCGTCCGCCAGCGCGCGTCGTCGCCGTCGCGCTCGGCCCGCAGGTAGAGCGTTCCGCGGCCGTCGAGCATCGCGGCGCGCAGCGTCTCCATCCGCGACGGCAGCGGCAGCGGGTCGTCGATCGCCAGCGCCCGCACGAGGTCGGCCGCCGCCACCTCCGCCTGCTGGAGCGCCAGGCCGCCCTGCTTGACGTCGTGGGCGGCGCCGTCGCCGACCGCCCAGACGTCGGCGACGCCGAGCACGCGGCCGGCCGCGTCGACCGGCAGGAAGCCGCGGCGGTCGTGCGGCAGGCCGGGGAGGAAGGGGCCGCGCGGCTGGGCCAGCGCGATCACCGCGTCGGCCGCGAAGGCGCCCTCGTCCGGCATCCAGACGATCCCGTCGGCGAAGCGGTCGGGCTGGCTGCCGGTCCGCAGCTCGACGCCGCGGCGCGCCAGCAGCGCCGCGATCGCGCGGCCGACGGCGTCGCCGAAGGCGGCCAGCGGCGACGGCTCGGCGGTGATCACGACGATCTCGATCGAGGTCGGGGCCTCGTGGGCGAGCAGCAGCGCGCACTCGTAGGCGGGCAGCGACCAGCCGACGCCGGCGGGCACGACGACCGCCAGCCGCCGGACCCGGCCCGCCCGCACCCGCTCGACCAGCCGCGCGAACGCCGGCTCGTCGCCGCGGTCGCCGAGGGTCACCGCGCCGGCCACGGCCGCGTGCGGCACCGCGCCGGTGGCGAGCACCAGCGCGCGGTAGCCGATCCGGCCGCCCTCGGCCGTCGTCAGCTCGTGGCGCTCGGGGTCGACCGACGCGAGCCGGTCGACGACCATCCCGGCGCCCTGCTCGACGACCAGCTGGTCGAGGGCGACGGTCTGGGCCATGTCGGGCACCAGGCCCGCGTAGGCGGCCAGCGGGCGGTAGCGGTAGTGCGCGTCCGGGGCCACCAGCGTCACGCGGAGGTCGTCGGCCGCGCGGGCGCGGAGCGCGAGCAGCACCTCGACCGCCGCCGTGCCGCCGCCGACGATGGCCACGTCGGTCCGCGCGGCGATCGGGCGGGCCGCCAGCGGGCGCGAGGCGAGAGCGGAACGGGACATGCCGGCGACGCTACGCCCGCCGCTCCGCCGCACCATCCGCGCGGACCGCGCGTCGCGCTCCGTAGCTTCTACGGAGCGGGTCGCGACCCGCGGGTTCCCACCCCGGCAGTCCGTGGAGTGCCGCCGCCGGACCGGAGGACTACGGAGCGACGATGTGGCGGCGAGCCGATGGCGCGTGGACGCTCGCGGTTGATGATCGATGCATCATCAGAAGCGACCGAGGAACCGCAATGACCGACACCATCATCGCCGCCTATGACGGGAACGACGGCGGCCGCGACGCCCTCGCCCTGGCGACCGTCCTGGCCGACGCCGTCCCCGGTACGGCGCTCGCCGTCACCACCGCCTACGCCTACCGCCCGACCGGCCACGACGCGCCGGACGCCTGGCACAAGCTGATCCGCGACGACGCCGCCGACCGGCTCGCCGGCGCCCGCGAGATCTGCGGCGACCGTCCCGACACGACCTTCGTCGTCAGCCGCGGAACGTCGCCGGCCGACGGGCTCCAGCAGCTGGCCGAGGAGCTCGACGCACGGGCGATCGTCGTCGGCGAGAACCACCTCGGCCCGCTCGGGCGGATCGCGGTCGGCAGCGTCACCGAGCAGACCCTCCACGGCGCCCCCTGTGCGGTGGTCGTCGCCCCCGCCGGCTACGCGGCCAGCCCCGCGCCGCCGTCCACGATCGGCGTCGCCGACGACGGCGGACCCGAGTCGCGGGCGGCGCTCGCCCAGGCGGTCGCGCTGGCCCACCGGACCGGCGCCCGGCTGCGCGTGATCCACGTGCTGCCGAAGGAGGTCATCTGGTACGCCGGCTACGGCGGCGCGACGGTGCTGGCGGAGATGCGCGCGGCCGTCCGCGAGGACCTGGAGCGGACCGCCGCCGCGATCGAGGGCGTCGCCGAGGTCGAGACGCTGCTGCTGGAGGGCGATCCCGCGACCGAGCTGGGCCGCGTCGCCGAGCACCTCGACCTGCTGGTGATCGGCTCGCGCAACCGCGGTCCGCTGCAGCGGGTGATGCTCGGCAGCGTCAGCTCGCGGCTGGTCCGCCAGGCCCACTGCCCGCTGGTCGTCCTCCCCCGCTCGGCCGTCACCGAGGAGCACGCGCCGGCGACCGACGACGAGGCGTCCGCGACCGTGGCCGCTTGACCCGCGCCCGGCCCGACCGGGTCCGGCGCCACGACGGCGCGACGCCCACGCGCGCATCTCCGACGTCCGTGGTCGGGATGCTGTGCTACCGTCGCCGGGCCCGTGATTAGGCCAGCCGAACCTCGCCGCCTGGCGGTCGCCGTCGCCCTGGCCTGCGGCCTGGTTCCGGTGGCCGCCGTGGTCGGCCCGGCGAGCGGCCTACCGCTCGCTCCGAGCGCCGCGCAGGCCGCCCGGCCGGGACCGATCGACCGCGCCGTCCGGCGGCTGCAGGACGCCCAGCAGCGCGACGGCGGCTTCGCCGCCCGGCCCGGCGGGAAGAGCGACCCGGCCCTCAGCGCCTGGGTCGGCCTGGCCCTGGCCGCCGTCGGGATCCACCCCGCCGACCAGCCGCGTCGCGGACGGACCACGCTCGACTACCTGCTGGCCGCCGGCGGCAGGCTCGACGACAGCGGCGACCTGGCGCGGCTGCTGCTGGTGCTCGCTCCCGCCGGCCGCGGCGACGCGCCGGTCGCCGAGCGCGCCCGCCGGCTGCTGCGGGAGCGGCAGGCCGCCGACGGCGGCTTCGGCGCCCGCGCCGGCGGCGCCCCGCGGGTCGACGCGACCGCCTTCGCGCTGCTCGCCCTGGCCGACGACCCCGCCGCCGCCGACGCCCGCGAGCGCGCCACGGCCTGGCTCCGGGCCGCCGCCCACCAGGCCCGGCAGGGTCGCGGCTGGGGCACGACCGCCGGCAGCGCCCCGCGCCCGGCGGAGACCGCGCTGGCGATGCAGGCGCTGGCGGCCGGCGACCCGAGCGACGGCGACGCCTACAACGGCCAGCTGTTCCTGCGCGGCGCCACGCGCGAGGACGGCGGCTACCGCGACGGCGGCCGCGGGTCCGACCCGGTCGCGACGGCCTGGGCGATGCAGGCGCTGCGCGCGACCGGCGTCCCGCCGTCGACCTTCACCACCTTCGGCGCCAGCCCCCGCGACTACCTGACCGCCGCCCAGCACGAGGACGGCGGCTTCGGCTCGGTGCTCGACACCGCCCGCGTGCTGCCGGGGCTGAACGCCCGCGCCTTCCCGCTCGCGCGCGTCGGCCGCGTCGTAGCTGCCCTCCGGCGGCGCGAACCGGAAGCTGCCGTCGGGGTTGGTCGCGGCGCCGTCGGCGACGGTGATCGTGCCGTGGGCGATCGGGCTGGCGATGTA
>NZ_JAWZSQ010000034.1:0-43044 GCF_034096925.1 Patulibacter defluvii | reverse complement strand
GCCGTCGCCGAGCGCCGCGCCCGCGCCGCCCGCCGGACCGCCGCCAAGCGCCGCCGCAGCGCCCGCGCCTGGGCCGGCCGGCCCTGCGCCCGCGACGGCCGCCAGCCGCTCGGCGCCTGGACGAGCTTCGCCAACCACGGCACGGTCGTGAAGTCGGAGTACGGGCTCTACAGCGCCGACCACGGCGGCGTCGCCGCCCAGCAGCTGGAGGCGCGGATCCGCGCCGCCGCCGGCGTCCCCGCCGACCAGACCGTGATCGCCGTCTACGGCAGCGCCGACCAGGGCGACCAGTCGGCCGGGCTCGACCACAGCGGGCCGGCCGGCGCCGACTTCGTCGGTCGCGCCGAGGGCGACGCGATGTTCCGCGCCTGGCAGCAGGCGGGGGCGGGGCTCTCGCCGACGCCCGAGCTGACCACCCGCTGGACCCGCTTCTGCTTCTGCGGCCGGGCCACCAGCGACGGCGGCCGGGTGGCGACCAAGCCGGTCATCGGGCTGCCCTTCCTGACCGGTTCCGAGGAGGGACGCGGGCCGCTCTACGACGCGCTCGGCGTGCCCTTCGAGGGCGTCCGCGCGCCGTCGTTCGACGGCGTCCAGGGCAACAAGGTCGGGGTCCCGATCGGCGAGTGGTCGAGCGCCTGGCCGATGGCGCTGGTGCGGGTCGGCGACGGCGCGATCGTGACCGTCCCCGGCGAGCCCACCGTCGGCGTCGGCGAGCTGCTGAAGGACGCGGTCCTGACCACCACCCGCCCGGCCGGCGTCCGCCGCGCGGTCGTCGCCGGGCTGGTCAACGACTACTTCAACTACGTCACGACCCCGGCCGAGTACGACCTCCAGCAGTACGAGGGCGGCTCGACCGTCTTCGGCCGCCACCAGGGGATCTTCCTCAAGGACCGCGCGACCGAGCTCGGCCAGGCGCTGGCCGGGCGGCCGGTGACGCTGGAGCAGGTGGCCTACGACGCCTCGAACGGGGTCCGGCCGAACGGCCCGGCCTACGCGGCGGGCGCGGCCAGCGGGCGGATCGTCGCCCAGCCGTCCGCGATCCGCCGGCTCGGCCACGCGACGCTGGAGTGGGAGGGCGGCCCGCGCGGCGCCGACCTGCCCGTCGACCGCGCGTTCCTGACCGCCGAGCGCCAGGACGGCGACCGCTGGATCGCGGTCGACAACGACCTCGGCAGCTCGTTCGCCTGGACCGTCGACGACGGCGGCCGCTACCGGGCCACCTGGGAGCCGCCGGTCAACGCGGTCACCGGCCGCTACCGGCTGGTGGTCAGCGCGGCCCGCTACCGGCTGGTCTCGGCGCCGTTCGCGGTCTCGGTCAGCGACGCGCTCGAGGCCCGGCCGCACGCGGCGCCGGCGGGCAAGGTCGCCGTCCAGGTCGGCTTCCCCGTCGCGCGGGTCAACGTCGACCTGACGGCGCGGCCGTCGATCCTGAGCGGCGGCAGCGTCCGCTTCCGGGTCGGCGGGCGCGACGTCGAGGCCCCGATCGGCCGCGACGGCGTGGCCGCGGTGACGGTCCCGGCCGGCGGCCGCGCGACGATCCCGGCGGGCGCGATCCGCGACGCCGACGGCAACGTCAACGGCCGCGAGGCCGGCTTCAACGAGGGAGCGACCCGATGACCCGTCCGATCCGCCCCGGCCGGCGGGCGGCCGCCGTCGCCGGGGCCTGCGCCGCCCTCGCCGCCGGGGCCGGCCCGGCCGCGGCCGCCGCTCCCGGGACGACCAGCGTCTTCGCGCCGATCCCGGCCCCCGGCTTCCCGGCCCACGCCTACGTCCATCCCGACGGCCGCGTCTACGAGGGCACCTACGTCAACCACGGCGCCGCCGGCGTCCCCTCGAAGGTCTTCGAGTTCTCGTCCGCGGGCGGCGCGCCGACCCGCAGCTGGACGATGACCGGGCAGGAGACGGGCGAGGGCGAGCACGGCGTCCAGGTGGCCACCAGCGACGCCCAGGGACGGCTGCTGCTGCTCGACCGGCGGCCGGCGCGGGCGCTGCTGCTGGACCGCGCCAGTGGCCGCACCAGCGAGTACGCCCGCTTCCCCGACCTGCGGCCCTGCGGCACGGTGGCGCTGGGCGAGGACTGCGAGCCGGGCGGCGACGAGCGGCCGATGCCGAACTACGCCGCCTGGCTGCCGGACGGCTCGCTGCTGGTCACCGACTACCTGCAGGACGTGATCTGGCGGGTGCCGCCCGGCGGCGGCACGCCGCACGTCTGGCTCGGCGTCGGCGCCCGCTCGTCCGAGGAGTACGGCTACGCCGGGATCGTGCTCTCCGCCGACCGCCGCACCGTCTACGTCACCCAGGCGTCGAACTTCGGCAGCACCGCGGCGCCCGACCCGACCCAGGGCAAGCTCTACGCGATCCCGCTGCTGCCCGACCTCGAGCCGGGCACCCTGCGGACGGTCTGGACCTCGACCGGGATCCTCGATCTGCCCGACGGCTTCGCGATCTCGCGCGCCGGCAACTTCTACGTCGCGCTGGTCGGGCTGACCGCGCAGGTGGTGAAGCTGGGGCCGCAGGGCCAGGAGCTGGCCCGCTTCGGGGCCCCGATCCTCGGCCTCAACGACTCGCCGATCGCCTTCGACTCGCCCTCGAACGCGCGCTTCCTCGGCACCCGGATCCTGGTCGCCAACCAGAGCGCGATCTTCGGCAACGCCGGCAACCAGGCGATCCTCGCCGTGGAGACGGGGGAGAGCGGCCAGCCGGAGTTCGTCCCCGCCGGCGCCGGCAGCCGCCCGGCGCCGCCGGCCCCGCCCGCGCCCCCGGCGCCCGCCGCCGTGCCGCGGCTGCGGGTGACCGCCAGCCCCGCCGCCCTCCGCGCCGGCCGCCGCAGCGTCGTCCGGCTGCGGGTGACGGCGGTCGTCGACGGCGCCCGCCGCGGCGTCGCGCGGGCGACCGTCCGGATCCAGGGCCGGCGGCTGCGCAGCGACCGCCACGGCCGGCTGCGGCTGACCCTGGCGCCGCGTCGCGCCGGGCGGATCCGGATCGTCGTCACGGCCCCCGCTCACCGCAGCGGCCGGGCCGTCCTCCACGTCCGCGGCTGACAGCTCTCCCGGCGAGCCGCGACGGCCGCCCCGCCCGCTCTGCTGACACACCGGAGCGGGCGGGGACGGCAGCTCAGCCGGGACGCCGCTCCGTCAGCCGCAGCCAGACCTCGGTGCGGGTCGGGAAGGCCGGCACCGCCTGGTCGAGCACGGTCAGCGGCACCCGCCCGGCGACCGCGACCGTGGCCGCGTGCAGCTGCTCGGCGACGCCGGCGCCGACGAAGGTCGCACCGACCAGGATCCCCGCCGCTCGGTCGACCACGAAGCGGGTGGTGCCGCCGGCGCCCTTGCCGACGAAGCTGGCACCGGCGTTGCCGTCGGAGGGGACGTCGATCGCCTCGGCGTCGATCCCCGCCTCGCGCGCCGAGTCGAGGGTGTGGCCGACCGCCGCCACCTGCGGCTCGGTGAAGGTCACCCGCGGGCTGCGGAGGCCGTCCGGCTCGTGCTCGCCGAGCGCGGCCGCCTCGTCGCCGAGGATCCGGGCGCTGACGATCCGCGCCTGGCGCTTGCCCTGGTGGGTCAGCAGCGCGCGGCCGTTGAGGTCGCCGACGGCGTAGAGCCAGTCGCGGCCGCCGACCCGCAGCGCCTGGTCGGCGGCGACGAAGCCGTGGTCGTCGGGCGCCACGCCGACCCGCTCCAGCCCGAGGCCGTCGCTGTTCGGCCGCCGCCCGGCCGCGACCAGCAGCTCGTCGCCGGTGACCGCCTCGCCGCCCTCCAGGGTCACCGTGACCCCGTCGGCGTCGCGCGAGGCCGACGCGATCCGGACCCCGACCCGCACGTCGACGCCGTGGGCGCGGAGCCCGTCGGCGACCTGGGCCGCGGCGTACGGCTCCTCCTTGGCCAGCAGCCGCGGGCCGCCCTCGAGCAGCGTCACCTTCGCGCCCAGCGACGACCAGGCCAGCGCCAGCTCGGCGCCGATCGGCCCGCCGCCGATCACGACCAGCGTCCCGGGGACGGTCTCGGCCGTGGTCGCCTCGCGGTTGGTCCAGCCGCAGGCGTCGGCCAGGCCCGGCACCGGCGGGATCGAGGGGGCGCTGCCGGTAGCCAGGATCACGGCCCGGCGGGCGACGATCCGCTCGACCGGCCGCTCGTCGTCGGCGTCGTCCAGGATCTCGACGATCCGCTCGCCGGCCAGCCGCCCGTGGCCGCGGATCAGCCGCACGTCGCGCTCCTCCAGCCACGGCAGCTGGGCGCTGTCGTCGAGCTCGTGGATCACCTCGTCGCGGCGGTCGAGCACCACCTGCGGGTCGATCGTGCCGCTGAGCAGCTCGCGGACGCCGGGCACGCGGCCGACCTCGTCGAGCAGCTCGATCGGGCGGACGAGCGCCTTCGACGGCATGCAGCCGTAGTACGAGCACTCGCCGCCGACCAGCCGCGGCTCGACCAGGACCACGTCGAGCCCGGCCTCGCCCAGCTGCCCGGCGGCGACCTCGCCGGCCGGACCGGCGCCCAGCACCACCACGTCGGCGTCGCTCTCGTGCACGGGTTGCTCCTCTGCGGTCGGGGGCGCCGGGCGCGGGGCCCGGCGGGACGGCGACCGGCCGCCCGCGCCCATCCTTGCGCGTCGGCCGCCGCGGGGCGAGGGGACGGGCGATCGGCCCGTCCCGCCCGTCGCTCGCGGGCTACTTCAGGCCGCGGAACGTGGTCCAGGTCCGGCGCGAGCCGCCGGTCGCGGTCTGCAGCCCCGACTTCCACATCTCGCCGGCCGAGGTGGGGTCGCGCAGCTGGTACCAGAGGAAGCTCCGGACCTTCTGCTTCTTGGCGATCGTCCAGGCCCGCTTCAGGTAGGTCGACGCCTTCGAGGTCGACAGCTTGTCGCTGCCGGCGGTCTTGTACGCGAACTCGGTCAGGAAGATCCGCCCGGCCGCCTTCGACGAGATCCGCTTGCTCTTGGCGGCCTTCTTCAGGTCGGCCTTGGCGTAGCCGAGGTTGGCCTGGGTCCAGTCGTCGCGGTCCTTACGCTTCTTGCGCGGGTCGGCCTTGAAGTCGTAGGTGTGGAGCGAGACGCCGTCGGCCTTGACCTTGTAGGTCGAGGTCTTGCCCTTCGGCTTCCAGTTCGAGCGCAGGCCGAGCACCTCGCGGACGAACGTGCCGGCGTCGGTCGACTGGCCGTAGGGGTAGTTCCTCGACTTCGCGCGGTCGTACGGCAGCAGCTCGCCGAACAGCACCTGGGCCTTCGGGTCGACGGCCTTGATCTGCTCGTAGGCGGTGTTGTGGATCTTGCGGTAGACGGTGCCGGCGCCGCGCTTGGGGATGTGGCGGAACCAGTTCGGCTCGTTCAGCGGCGCGTAGTAGCGCGTCAGCGGCAGGTCCTTCAGGCCCTCGGCCAGTGCCCGGATGTAGCTGCGGTAGGCGCTGACGCTGATCTTCGAGGCCGCGGTCGGGCCCTTCTTGCGCCGCGGGTTGAACGACTCGTCGCCGGAGACGTTCGGCGAGACCTCGATCGCGGTGACGCCGCTGCCGCTGGCCGCCGCCTGCTGGGCGAAGGCGCGGATCGCGGCGATCTGGGCGCCGTCCGGCACGCTCGCCTGGCCGTCCCAGCGGGTGTTGAAGCGGACCAGGCGGACCTTCGCCTCCTTCGCCGCGCTCAGGAAGGCCGGCGTCAGGCCCGGCTCGTTGACGGTCATCTGCTGGTCCTGGAGGCCCTTGAGGACCGCGGCGGAGGCCGGGCTCGCGGGGGTCAGGGCCAGGGCGGCCGCAGCGGTGCTCGCCACGGCGGCCGTGGTGCGGATACGGGTCATGTGCTCCTCGTCTGGTGGGGGACGGACGTGGAAGAGGACCCCCGGGCCGGGCCCGGGGGTTCTCCAACTACGACACGCGAGGAGCGCGAAGGGTGCGGTCGGCTACCGCAGGCCCTTGAAGGTGGTCCAGGTCGAGCGGACGCCGCCGTCGCGGGTCTGGAGGCCCGACTGCCACAGCTCCTCGGTCGAGACGGGGTCGCGCAGCTGGTACCAGAGGAAGCTCCGGACCTTCTGCTTCTTCGCGACCGTCCAGGCCTTCTTCAGGTAGCTGTTGGCCTTCGAGGTCGAGAGCTTGTCGCTGCCCGAGGTCTTGTAGGCGAACTCGGTCAGGTAGATCCGGCCGGCGGCGGTCGACGACAGCCGCTTGGTCTTCGCCACCTTCTTCAGGTCGGCCTTCGCCCAGTCGAGGTTGGCGTGGACCCAGGCGTCGCGGCCGCGGGTCTTGGTCTTGCGGCTCGGGTCGGCCTTGAAGTCGTAGGTGTGGAGCGAGACGCCGTCCGCCTTGACGGTGTAGCTGGCGGTCCGGCCCTTGCCCTTCCAGCTCGACGTCAGGCCGAGCGCCTCGCGCACGAACGCGCCCGGGTCGGCCGACTGGCCGTGGGGGTAGCTCTTCGACTTCGGCCGCGCGTACGGCAGCAGCTCGCCGAAGAGGACCTTGGCGCCGGGGTCGGTCGCCTTGATCTCCTCGTAGGCGATGTTGTGCAGCCGCCGGTAGAGGATCGCGCCGCCCCGCTGCGGGATGTGGCGGTACCAGTTGGGCTCGTTGATCGCCGAGTAGAAGCGGGCGACGGGGACGTCCTTCAGCGCCGTCGCCAGCGCCCGGATGTAGGCCCGGTAGGCGGTCTCCGAGATCTTCTCCGAGGCCTTCGGGCCCTTGCCCTTGCCCTTCGGGTTGAAGGAGGCGTCGCCGGAGATGTTCGGCGCGACCTCGATCGCCCCGATCCCGGCGGCGGCCGCCTTGGCCGCGAACGCCTTGATCGCGGCCACCTGGCCCGCGTCCGGCACGCTCGACTGGCCGTCCCAGCGGGTGTTGAAGCGGACGAGGCCGACCTTGGCCTCCTGCGCGGCGGTCAGGAAGGCCGGCGTCAGCGCCGGCTGGTTGACCGTCATCTCCTGGTCCTGCAGGCCCTTCGTCACCGCCGCCGAGGCGGGCAGGGCGGGCGCCAGCAGGGCGGCCGACGCGGCAGTGGTGGCCAGGGCGAGCGCGGCTCGGTTGCGAGTCATGTGGTCCTCGTCTGGTCGGATGGGGATCCGGATCCGGGCGCGGCGGCACGACGGCCGGCGGACCGGACCCGCGGTGTGGCGCACGGCGGTCTCGGCACGGATCGCCGGGGCCCCGTGGGGCCTCCGGGCGCGACGGTCAGCCACTGTAGCGACCGCTCCCCGCCGCCGGTGCAGGTTCCCTGCCGCCCCGATCCCGCCGTCCGTCCGGGCCGCGACCGCGGTCGCTGGTGGGGGTGCGGCGGCGCGAGCTAGCCTGGGTGGATGGCCCCCGATCCCTCAGCCGAGGCCCACGCGTCGGCCGCCGTCGTCGCCGCCGACGCGCTCGGCGTCTTCGTCCGCGCGATGTCGGGGCTGGAGCAGGCGACGCCCGACAGCGCCACCTTCTGGGACCGGATGTGCGAGGCGGTCTGCGGCACCGTCCAGGTCGACCGCGCCGTGCTGCTGCTCTACGACGAGGGCCGCCGGCGGGTGCGGCCGGTCGGCGCCCACCGCTTCGACGGCGACCGGATCCGGCCCGAGGGGGTGGGGATCGAGGACGCGCCGCTGTCGCGGGTCGCGCTCGAGCAGGACCGGGTGATCGACACCCTCGACGACAACGCCCGCGAGGCCGGCGTCTCGCCCGACCTGGCGAACCTGCCCGAGGGCGACCTGGCCTACGTCCCGATCATCGCCGGCGGCTTCTGGTACGGCGTGATGGTGGTCGAGCACAACAACGGCGAGCCGCTGCCGAGCGCCGACCGCGACGCGCTCTGGATCGCGGGAAAGGTGGTGGCGTTCGCCGCCGAGGCCCGCCGCGCGACCCGCGCCCAGGAGCACGCGCGGCAGCTGAGCGCGCGGCTGCTGCTGGCCCGCCAGGTCCACGAGCAGGTGATCCAGCGGCTGTTCGGCGTCGGTCTGGTGCTGGCGTCGGCCGAGCCGCTGGAGGGCGAGGGCCGCGAGCGCGCGCGGATGGAGGTCGAGGCCGCCCAGGCCGACCTGCGGCAGATGCTCCACGGGCCCGAGCTGCACGTGGCGCCGCCGACCGCGCTGCGGCTGTGGGAGGAGATCGAGCGGCTGCGCCGGGCCCACGACTCGATCGAGCTGGTGTCCGACCTGGAGGGCGGGGTCGCGGTGCCGCTGGCCTTCGAGTCGCTGGCCCAGTCGGTGCTGGGGGAGGCGGTCCGCAACGCGCTCAAGCACGGCCGGCCGACGGTCCTCCACGTGTCGCTGCGGCGCCGCGGCGAGGACGCGATCGCGCTCACGGTCGACAGCGACGGGGCCGAGAACGGCGAGGCCGGGCGGCCGAGCGGCGGCGGTCTGGGGCTGCGGCTGGCGGCCGTCGAGGCGCTCCAGGCGGGCGGTCTGCTGGAGTTCGGGGCGCGGGGAGAGAACGGTTGGCGGGTGCGGCTGCTGCTGCCCGTCGAGGAGCACGAGGTCGAGGAGGACCACGAGTGACGCGCGAGGTGGGACGGACGACGGTGCTGCTGGTGGACGACCACGACGTCGTCCACTGGGGTCTGCGGTCGCTGCTCTCCAGCCAGTCGTGGGTGGCGCGCTGCCTCAGCGCCCGCAACGGCCAGGAGGCGGTCGAGCTGGCCCGTCGCTATTCACCGCACGTGGCGCTCGTCGACCTGTTCCTCGGGACCGAGTCGGGGGCCGAGCTGTGCGAGCGGCTGCGCGAGGCCGAGCCGCGGACCCGGGTGCTGCTGCTCTCCGGCGCCGGCCGGATCTCCGCCGCCGCGGCCAAGGCGGCCGGGGCCTCGGGCTTCGTCCCCAAGGACTGGCCGGCGGCCGACGTCTGCCGGGCGGTGCTGGCGGTCGCCTCGGGCCGGACGGTCTTCGACGGCGCCGCGGCCCCCGCGACCCCGGCCGGGCTGAGCCCCCGCGAGCGCGAGATCCTGGAGCTGATCGCGACCGGCGCCACCAACCCCGAGATCGCCCGCACCCTCCACCTCTCGCCGCACACGGTCAAGGAGCACACCAGCTCGCTCTACCGCAAGCTCGAGGTCCGCAACCGCGCCGAGGCGGTCCAGGCGGCCAACCGGCTGGGGCTGAGCTAGCCCCGCGAAGGGGCGTCGACCCACCGCCGCACCACCACCGCCGGCGGACCGCCGGCGACGGCCAGCGCGCCGACGTGGCCGGCGCCGAGGGCCAGGTCGATCACCGTCCAGTCCGCCTCCGCGGCCAGCCGCTCCGGCCGCGGCTGGGGGCGCAGCCCGGTCGGCGACGCCGCGAACCCGAGCTCGTCGAGCGGCACCCGCACGCCGCAGCCGACGCCCTTCAGGTAGGCCTCCTTGCGGGTCCAGCCCTGGAGGAACGCCGCCCGCCGGGCCCGCTCGTCGGGCAGCCCCTCGAGCGCCCGCCGCTCGGCCGCCGTCAGGGTCCCGGTCAGCACCCGCCGGCGGGCGTCGAGGGCCTCGACGTCGACTCCGACCGCGCGCCGCTCCCCGCTCAGCGCCACCGCCAGCAGCCCGCCGGCGTGGCTCAGGTTGAAGCGCAGCGCCAGCTGCTCCTCGTCGGCCAGCCGCGGCTTGCCCTCGGGATCGGTCGTCAGCGCCAGCGACCCCGGCGGCCGGTCGAGCGCCGCGCCCAGCAGCGCCCGCAGCACGGTCCGCGTCCGCCGGTAGCGGTGCGCCGCCCGCGCCGCCGTCAGGCCCTCCGCGTGCCGCCGCTCCTCGTCGCTGAGGCTCGCCGCCGCGCCGTCGTCGACCGCCACGTCGAGCGCGGCCAGCCAGACGACGACCGTCGCGGCGGGGGGAACGGAGGCGTCGAGGGCGGGCATCGGGGTCGCGGCGGAGGCTCGCAGAGACGGCCGGGCGGCACCACGCGCGGGCCGCCGGTGGACATCCTGTCTGACGGAACGCCGGCCCCGTCGGGCACGTTCGTCCCGCTGATCCGGGGCTTACGGCGGGCCCCCGCGGATCGCCCCCCGGTGAGGGGGTGGCGGCCCCCGGCGGATGGCCGTCCCGCTCCGCGGCATGGCAGGCTGTCTGGTCGTGAGCGTCCCGACGGCCATCCTCCTCCCTGGGCAGGGCACCCCGATGGAGGGGGCCGGCGACGAGGTCGCGCGCCTCCGCCCGGACCTGCACGCCGCGGTGATCGAGGCGGTCGGCGAGGACCCGTTCCCGCGCACCGGCGAGAGCACCCGCTTCGCCCAGCCGGCGATCGTCGCCTCGTCGCTGGCCCGCCACTCGGCCCTCGACCTGCCCCGTCCCGACGCCTACTTCGGCCACTCGCTGGGCGAGATCGTCGCCCTCGCCCTCGGCGGGGCGATCGACGAGCTGGCCGCGCTGCGGCTGGCCGCCGCCCGCGGCGCCGCGATGGCCGACGCCGACCCCGAGCGGCTGGGCTCGATGGCCGCCGTCCGCAAGGGCGGGATCGACGAGGCCCGCGCGCTGGCCGAGGCCCACGAGCTCGTGATCGCCTGCGACAACGCACCCGGCCAGGTGATCATCGCCGGCCGGATCAGCGACCTCGACGCCGCCGCCGAGACCGCGAAGGCGAACGGCAACCGCGTCCGCCGGCTCGACGTCGCCGGCGCCTTCCACTCGCCGCTGATGGTGCCGGCCACCGCCGGGCTCCAGGCCGCGATCGACCAGGTCGAGTTCCGGGCGCCGCACACCGCCGTCTGGTCGGCCGTCACCGCCGCCCCGGCGACCGATCCGGCCCGGCACCTGATCGACGGCCTCACCAACCCGGTCCTCTTCCGCCCCGGGCTGCTCGCCCTCCACGAGGCCGGGATCCGCCGCTTCGTCGACGTCGGCCCCGGCGACGTGGTCGCCGGGCTCGCCCGCCGCACCTTCCCCGAGGCCGAGTTCGACGGCGACGCCGCCGTCGCGGTCGAGGTTCCCCAGCTCGCGACCGAGGGCGAGGCCGCCCGTGCCTGAGACCAGCCCCTCAGCCGCCCGTCCGCGGCGGATCGCCCCGCTCGGGATCGGCTCCGCGCTGCCCGAGGCGGTCGTCACCTCGGCCGAGATCGAGCAGCGGCTGGGCCTGGCCCCCGACTGGCTCGTCTCGCGGACCCACATCAAGCAGCGCCACATCCTCGGCGAGGGCGAGCGGATCACGGACTTCGCGCTCCGGGCCAGCGAGCGGGCCCTGGCCGACGCCGGGATCGACGGCGGCGAGGTCGACCTGGTGATCGCCGCCTGCCTGATCAGCGACGACATCGCGCCCTCGATGGCGGCCGTCGTCTCGTCGCGGATCGGCGACGGCCACGCGGCGAGCTTCGACATCTCGACCGGCTGCAGCGGCTTCGTCGCCGCGGTCACCACCGCCACCGCGATGATCGAGTCGGGCCGCTTCCGGACCGTGCTGGTGGTCGCCGCCGAGGCGATGAGCCGGCTGACCAACCGCAGCGACAAGGCGACCGCGGGCCTGCTCGGCGACGGCGCCGGGGCGATCGTCCTGCGGGGGATGGACGACGACGGCGTCGGCCGCGTCGGCCCGTCGGTGATGGGCTCCGACGGCGCCAGCGGCGGCACCGTCCGGATCGCCACCGAGCACCCCTCGGTCTTCGACGACGGCGAGTTCGGCGAGGGCATCCCCTACGCGTTGCAGATGAACGGCTTCGACACCTACAAGGTCGCCGTCCAGCACTTCGAGCAGACCGTCCGCGAGACCGCCGCCGCCGACGGCGTCGCGCTGGAGGATCTCGACCTGATCGTCCTCCACCAGGCCAACGGGCGGATCCTCGAGGCGGTCCGCAAGCGCTTCGGCCTGCCCGAGGAGCGGATGGCCAGCTCGGTCGCCAACCACGGCAACACCTCGGCCGCCTCGATCGCGCTGGCGCTGGCCGACGCCCGCGCCGAGGGCCGCGTCGTCCCCGGCACCCGGCTGCTGCTGGCCGGCTTCGGCAGCGGCCTGGCCTGGGCCGGCATCACCATGACCTGGGAGGGCAGCGCGAACGGCCGCTGAGCCGTCGCGCTGACCCCGACACCCCCGACCACGACCCCGACGAGGCGATCGCGATAGCTGCCAAGCCGTTCACCTGGCCCCCCGCCAAGCCCGAGGACGGCTGCGCCGTGGTCACCGGCGCGTCCGGGGCGATCGGCTCGGCGACCGCCCGCGCGCTGGCCGCGGACGGCTGGCCGGTGGTGGTCCACTACGGCGGCAACGCCGAGAAGGCCGCGGCGGTCGTCGCCGCGATCGAGGCCGACGGCGGCCGCGCGACCGCGATCGCCGCCGATCTGGCCGATCCGGCCGCGCCCGAGCAGCTGCTGACCGCCGCCGCCGAGCAGCTCGGCCCGGTCCGGGTGCTGGTCAACAACGCCGGCATCACCCGCGACAACCTCGCGCTCCAGATCAGCGACGAGGACTGGCAGCAGGTGATCGACGTCGACCTCAGCGCCGCCTTCCGGCTGGTGCGGGCGGCCCTCAGCCCGATGATCCGCGGCCGCTGGGGCCGGATCGTCAACGTCTCCTCGATCATCGCGCTGAAGAACAACCCCGGCCAGGCGAACTACGCCGCGGCGAAGGCGGGCCTGCTCGGCCTGACCCGCTCGGTCGCCTCCGAGGTCGCCCGCCGCAACGTCACGGTCAACGCCGTCGCTCCCGGCTTCATCGAGAGCGAGATGACCGACGGCCTGCTGGAGGACCTGGTCGGCCACATCCCGACCCGCCGCGCCGGCCAGCCGCAGGAGGTCGCCGCCGCGATCCGCTTCCTGGCCTCGCCCGAGGCCTCCTACGTGACCGGCTCGACGCTGGTCGTCGACGGAGGGCTCGGCGCCTGACCCGACCCCCCGGACGGCGGTACGCCGAGGCCCCGACCCCCCGGATGGCGGTACTCCACGACGGCCGCCGTGCCGGGCCCCCGGGCGCCCGTGTACCCCTTGCAGCACCCGAACTTCTCGAAGCACCCGCAACCAGACCGCAGGAGAACCACAACGTGTCCACCGTCACCCGTGAGGACGTCGAGGCGCTCGTCCTCAGCTCGCTCGAGGAGCTCGGGGCCGAGGCCGACGCCCTGAGCCCGACCGCCACCTTCGAGGACCTCGACGTCGATTCGCTCGATCTCGCCGAGCTGTCGCAGATCGTCGAGGAGAAGTACGCCGTGAAGCTGCAGGGCGAGGACGTCGCCAAGCTGCGCACGGTCGAGGACGCCGTCAACCTGATCGTCGAGCGCGCCGCCCAGTGACCGCGGCTGCGATCACCGGGATCGGCGCCGTCACCCCGCTCGGGGTCGGCGCCGACGCGCTGTACACCGGCTGGACCGGTGGTCGCAGCGGCATCGTCGACGGGCAGGGCGCCTGCCTCGACTTCGAGCCGACCGACTTCCTCTCGCGCAAGGAGGCCCGCCGCGCCGACCGCTCCAGCCAGCTGCTGCTGGTCGCGGCCGACGAGGCGCTGGCCCAGGCCGGCTGGGGCGCGCCGGGCGACGAGCTGCCCTACGCCCCCGAGCGGATCGGCTCGATCATCGGCTCGGGGATCGGCGGGTTCATCACCCTGACCGAGAACCACAAGGCGATGCTCGAGGGGCTGCCGGTCTCGCCGCTGGCGATCCCGCTGCTGATGGCCAACGGGCCGACCGGCCAGGTGGCGCTCCGCCGCGGCCTGCTCGGGCCCAGCTGGGGCACCGTCAGCGCCTGCGCCGCCGGCGCCCACGCGATCGCCTCGGCGCTCCGCGAGCTGCGCGCCGGGACCGTCGACGCGGTCGTCACCGGCGGCACCGAGGCGGCCCTGGTCGACCTCGCCCGCGCCGGCTTCACCGCGATGACGGCGCTCTCGCCGACCGGCCAGTCGCGGCCCTTCCACGTCGACCGCGACGGCTTCGTGCTCTCCGAGGGCGGTGCCGCGCTGGTCCTGGAGGACCCGGAGAAGGCCAAGGCCCGCGGGGCCGAGATCCTGGGCTACGTGCTCGGGGCGGGCTCCTCGCAGGACGCCCACCACCTGAGCGCGCCGACCCCCGACGGCTCCGGCGCCTCGCGCGCGGTGACCCAGTCGCTGGCCGACGCCGGGATCGCCGCCACCGACGTCGACTACATCAACGCCCACGGCACCGGCACGCCGCTGAACGACCGGTCGGAGACCGGCGCGATGCACCTCGCCCTCGGCGAGCACGTCACGCGGATCCCGATCTCGAGCTTGAAGTCCGCGATCGGCCACACGCTCGGCGCCGCCGGCGCCGTCGAGGCCGTCGCGACCGTGCGCGCGCTCCGCGACCGCGTGGCGCCGCCGACGCTGAACCTCGACCAGCCGGATCCGGAGCTGGATCTGCTGCACGTCGTGGGGGAGCCGATGCCCCTGCGCGAGACGAACGGGCGGGCGCCGATCGCCCTCTCGACGTCGTTCGGGTTCGGCGGCCACAACGCCTGCATCGCCCTGGGGGGCAGCTGACCATGAGTGGACGGACCGGGATCCCCGCCATCTTCGCGCGTGACAGCGCGCCGCCGGCGGGCGCCGGCGAGCGCGTCGCGCCCGGTGCCGTCCTGACCCCGCGGGAGCGGCTCGAGGCGCTCTGCGACCCCGGCTCGCTGCGCGTGATCCGGACCGCGGTGCGCTCGCCCGCGCTGGGCGAGAAGGCCCGCGCCGGTGACGGCGTGGTCGCCGGCCTCGGCACCGTCGCCGGCCGCCCGATCGCCTGCTTCGCCGAGGACCAGACGCTGCTCGGCGGCAGCCTCGGCCAGCGCCACGCGGAGACGATCGTGCGGCTGCTGGAGATGGCCGAGGACGCCCGGATCCCGGTCGTCGGCTTCATCGCCTCGGCCGGCGCCCGGCTCCAGGAGGGGCTGGAGGCGCTGGCCGGCTACGGCCAGATCTTCGCCGCCCTGACCCGGCTCTCCGGCCAGGTCCCGCTGATCTCGGTGATCTGCGGCACCTGCGCGGGCGGTGGCGCCTACGCGCCGGCGCTGACCGACATCACGATCATGACCCGCGAGTCGGCGATGTTCCTGACCGGCCCCGGGGTCGTGCAGGAGGTCACCGGCGAGCGGATCAGCGCCGACGACCTCGGTGGCGCCGAGGTCCAGGAGCGCAACGGCGTCTGCCACATGGTCGCCGAGGACGACGGCGAGGCGGTCGGGATGGCCCGCGAGCTGCTCGGCTACCTGCCGCAGAGCTCCGACGACCACGCCCCGCGCGCCCGCCCGGTGCCGCCGCCGGCCTTCGACCCCTCGGCCTTCGTGCCCGACGAGCAGCGCAAGGCCTACGACGTCCGCGACGTCGCCGCGGCGATCGTCGACGGCGGCCGGCTGCTGGAGATCGCCCCCAAGTGGGCGCCGAGCGTGGTCTGCGCCTTCGCCCGGATCGACGGCCGCTCGGTCGGGATCGTCGCCAACCAGCCGAAGCAGATGGCCGGCACGCTCGACGCCGAGTCGGCCCAGAAGGCGTCGCGCTTCGTCCGCTGGTGCCACCTGTTCGGCGTCCCGCTCGCGGTCCTGGTCGACACGCCCGGCTTCCTGCCCGGCAGCGCCCAGGAGGGCGGCGCGGTGATCCGCCACGGCGCCAAGCTGGTCCACGCCTTCGCCGAGGCCGACGTGCCGAAGGTGACCGTCGTCCTGCGGAAGGCGTTCGGCGGCGCCCAGATCGCGATGAACAGCAAGGCGCTGGGCGCGACGATGGTGCTTGCCTGGCCGACCGCGCTGATCGGCGTGATGGGCGCGGAGCAGGCGGTCGGGATCACCGGCCGGCGCGAGATCGCCGCCGCCGACGACCCGGTCGCGAAGAAGGCCGAGCTGGCCGCGGAGTACGCCGCCGAGCACCTGACCGCCGAGGGCGCCGCCACGCTCGGCGTCGTCGACGAGGTGATCGACCCGGCCGCCACCCGCGACCGGCTGGTGTGGGCGTTCTCGGCGCTCGACCGCGCGCCGCGCCGCTCGCAGCGCGCCCGCAACATCCCGCTGTGAGCACCGGCCGCGCTACCGCGGCGGCCTCCGTCTCCGACCGTCCCGATCCCGACCCTCCGAGGACCGCGTGAACGCTCCCGTGCCCTCCGGCCTGCTGGCCGGCCACCGCCTGCTGATCACCGGCGTCATCACCCGCGACTCGATCGCCTGGCACGTCGCGGCCCGCGCCCAGGAGGCCGGGGCCGAGGTGCTGCTGACCGGCTTCGGCCGTCCGCGGCGGCTGACCGAGCGGGCGGCGAAGCAGCTGCCGACCCCGGTCGACGTGCTCGAGCTGGACGTCAACCGGCCGGAGGACCTGGCGGCGGTCGCGGCCGAGATCGACGCCCGCTGGGACGGGCGGCTCGACGGCGTGCTGCACGCGATCGCCTTCGCGCCCTCGGACGCGCTCGGCGGGAGCTTCCTGGAGACCCCGGCCGAGTCGGCCAAGACCGCCTTCGAGACCAGCGCCTTCTCGCTCAAGGCGCTGGCCGCCGCGCTGCTGCCGGCGCTGGCCAAGGCCGAGCACGGCGGCTCGGTCGTCGGGCTCGACTTCGACGGCCAGGTCGCCTGGCCGATCTACGACTGGATGGGCGTGGCGAAGGCGGCCCTCGAGGCCACCAGCCGCTACCTGGCGCGCTACGCCGGGCCCCAGGGCGTGCGCTCGAACCTGGTCTCGGCCGGCCCGCTGGAGACGATCGCCGCCCGCGGCATCCCGGGCTTCAACACCCTCGCCGACGGCTGGAACGCCGGCGCTCCGCTGGGCTGGGACACCGGCGACCCGACCCCGACCGCCGACGCGATCCTGTTCCTGCTCTCGCCGCTCGCGCGCGCGATCACCGGCGAGGTGATCCACGTCGACGGCGGCGTCCACTCGGCCGGGCCGGTCGGGGCGGGCCCGGCCCCGGGCGCCGACGAGTCCTGACCCGCGGCGGCGTGAAGTAGCGTCCCCGCCATGTGCGGGCGCTACACGATCGGGACCACCGACCCCAGCGCCTTCGACGTCCGCTTCGGGGGCGCGGTCGACATCGGCGCCCTCGGCCGCTACAACGTCGCGCCGACCGAGCCGGTCCCGGTCGTGCTCGGGCCGGCGGCTCGTGCCAGCCAGGCCGCGGAGGTCGAGCGGACGACGGTCAACGCCAGCTGGGGGCTGCTGCCGCCGTGGGCCCGCAGCCGCCGCGAGCGGCTGAAGCCGATCAACGCCCGCGCCGAGGAGCTGGCGAGCAAGAAGCTGTTCGCGCCGCTGCTGGAGGACCCGGCCCAGCGGGTGCTGGTGCTCGCCGACGGCTGGTACGAGTGGCTGCGGGCCGAGGACCCGAAGATGCGGACGCCCACCCGCCCCGACCGCGTCCCCTTCCACCACACCGTCGACGGCGGGGCGCCGGTCGCCTTCGCCGGCCTGCTGCGGACGGTCCGGGTCGACGCCGCGGAGCCCGGCCCGGCCGGCTTCGAGGCGCTGGAGCCGAGCGTCCGCGCCGGCGAGCCGCGGGACGGGCGGGTGGCGCTGCGGACGGTGACGGTGGTGACCTGCGCCGCCAACCGCGTCGCCGCGCGGCTCCACGACCGGATGCCGGCGGTGCTCGGCGGTCCCGAGGAGGAGGCGGCCTGGCTCGACCCGGCGGTCTCCGGCGCCGACGCGCTCGGGCTGCTGGTGCCGCTGGCCGACGAGCGGCTGACGATCGCCCCGGCCAGCCCGCTGGTCAACAAGGTCGACCCGGCCCACGACGGTCCGCACCTGCTCGACCCGCAGGTGACGGAGGCCCCGGGCGCGGCCGTCCAGCAGCGGCTCGACCTGCCGGGGTCCGGCGGTGGCTGAGGGCGGGCGCGGGGGCTGGGCCCACCGCTGCCTGCGGCGGCTGGCCACGATCGTCGGCGCCCCGCGGTTCCGGATCGAGGCGGCCCACGTGCTGCTGACCGCGGTCCTGCTGCTGGCCAACGCCGCCGCGGCCGGCGTCGCGCTGCTGCTGATCGCGTTCGTGATCCCCGGCTCGCCGAACGACGGCAGCGACGAGGGCGCGCTGAGCGCCAACCTGATCGTGCTGCTGGCGTTCGCGGTGGTGGTGCTGCCGGGGGTGCTGGCCTGGTCGCAGCGGACCACCTCGCGGACCCTCCGCTGGCTGCGCGAGGGCCGTCCGCCGACCGTCGAGGAGCAGGCGCGGCTGCTGCGCGGCCCGATGCGGGTGATGCGGACGATCTCGTTCAGCTGGGTGCTGGCGACGGTCCTCTTCACGCTCTTCAACAGCCAGTACTCGTGGCCGCTGGCGATCCGGGTCGGGCTGACCGTCTTCCTGACCGGCCAGACGATGGCCGCGTTCGGCTTCCTGGCCACCGAGCGGCTGCTGCGGCGGGCGGCGATCCACGCCCTCGAGCACGGCGGCGGGATCGACCGCGCGGTGCTGCCGGGGATCACCCGCCGCCAGCTGCTGGGCTGGAGCACGGCCACCGGCGGCCCGGTGCTGGGTGTGGTCTCGGTCGGGATCCTGGCCCTGGCCGGGGTCGACGGCACGACGCCGGACCGGCTGGGGCTGACGATGGTCGTCCTCGGCGGGCTGGTGCTGGTGGCCGGCCTGGTGATCGAGCTGATCGCAGCCCGCGCCGTTGCGGACCCGGTGCGCACCATCCGGCGCGCGGTCGACCGGGTCGGCCGCGGCGAGCTCGACGTGCGGATCCCGGTCTACGACGGCTCCGACATCGGCCGCCTGCAGGAGGGCTTCAACCGGATGGTGGCGGGGCTCCACGAGCGCGAGCGGCTGCGCGACCTCTTCGGGCGGCACGTGGGGGAGGACGTCGCCCGCGAGGCGCTCCAGCGCGAGGTCCGGCTGGGTGGCGAGACCCGCGACGTCTGTGCCCTGTTCGTCGACATCGTCGGCTCGACCGCGCTGGCCCTGGAGCACGAGCCGGACGAGGTGGTGGCGCTGCTCAACCGCTTCTTCGGCGTCGTGGTGGCCACGGTCGGCGCCCACGACGGCTGGGTCAACAAGTTCGAGGGCGACGCGGCCCTGGTCGTCTTCGGCGCCCCGGTCGACCAGCCCGATGCCCCGGACCGGGCCCTGCGCGCGGCCCGCGAGCTGGGCGAGCGGCTGGCCCGCGAGGTCCCGGAGCTGCGGGCCGGGATCGGCGTCAGCGGAGGACCGGCCGTCGCGGGCTACATCGGCACCGAGGAGCGCCTGGAGTACACCGTGATCGGCGACCCGATCAACGAGGCCGCCCGCCTGACCGAGGCGGCCAAGGAGACGCCCGCCCTGGTCGCGGCCGCCGGCCGGCTGGTGGCCCGGGCCGGCGACGACGAGCGCCGCCGCTGGACCGGCGTCGGAGAGCGGACCCTACGCGGCCGCGACGCGCCGACGGTGGTGATGGTCCCGGGGGAGGGGTAGGGACAAGCGGCCCGACCGCGCCCTTCGCGCGCCAGGCCGGTGCCTCGACCCGCGTGACGCGCGGGAGGCCGCTCAGCCGAGCGTTTCGCGCGGCAGCCCGGTGGCCCGGCCCGCCTGACGCGCGGGAGGCCACTCAGGAGAGCGTTTCGCGCGGCAGCCCGGTGGCCCGGCCCGCGTGACGCGTGGGAGGCCGCCCAACCGAGCGTTTCGCGCGCCAGCCCGGTGCCCCGACCCACCTGACGCGCGGCCGGCCGCCCCGCCGATCCCCGGCCCCGACCGTCGCCGCCGGCCGCTCCACCACCCAACGTCGCCGGCCGGGCCGCCGCCGCTGCGCTCCCCGCTCCCTCACCGCCGCGTCAGCACCAGGACCACGCCGGCCGGAGCCGCCCCGGCTCGGAACACCGACCGGTCCGGCGGCCCCCGACCCACCAGCGCGGGAGCACCTGCCCAGACGCGCGCCTCACCCACCAGACGCGCCCCCACCGGCGGCGCGCCCCCACCGACCAGCCACCCGCCCCACGACCCCACCCCCCACCAACCCCCCCCCGCCGCACAGAGGCCCCCCCGACCACGAGGTACGGTCTCCGCGATGCTCCGGCGCCGCTCGTTCCGCCCGCCGTGGGTCGGCGCGCCGGGCCTGGGTCCCCGGGCGCGGCTGGACGCGGCGCGCGGCCGCTCGGCGGACCCGCGGCAGGTGGTGCGCTCGACCCGGGTGCTGCTGGAGCTGGTGCTGATCGCCGCCAACGTCGGCGCGGCGCTGCTCAGCATCCTGCTGGTGGTCTTCGTCACCCCCGGCACCGGCGAGCTGCTGCGCGGCACCCGCCTGACCCAGAACCTGGCCGTCGCGGGGGCGCTGGTCGTGGTGATCGTGCCGGCGATGATCGTCTGGTCGCGGCGGGCGCTGCGGCGGGCGCTGCGCTCGATCGAGCCGGACGCGACCGCTGCCGATCGCGACCGGCTGGTGCGGGCGCCGCTGCGGATCCTGAAGGTCTTCTCGCTCCTGTGGGTGGCGGTGGCGGTGGTCCTCGGCGCCTACGACCTGCCCGCCTCGTCGCTGCTCGCCTTCTGGATCACCGCCACCGTGCTGATGGTCGGCGGCAGCGCGGCGGCCTTCAGCTACCTGGCCGCCGAGCGGCTGCTGCGGCCGGCGGTGCTGCTGGCGATGGAGGGCGGCGCCGTCGACCGCGCGCTGCTGCTGAGCGCCACCCGCCGCCAGCTGCTCGGCTGGGGGACCGCGACCGCCGGACCACTGGTCGGCGCGGTGGCGATCGGGCTCTTCACGCTGCTCGGGATCGGCGGTTCGTCGGGCGATCGGCTCGGTGTCTCGATGGTGGTGATCGGCGTCGGCGGGATCCTGGCCGGGGCGACGCTGCAGCTGCTCTCGGCCCGCGCCGTCGCCGACCCGGTGCGGACGGTCCGCGAGGCGGTCGACCGGGTCCGCGAGGGCGACCTCGACGTCCGGATCCCGGTCTACGACGTGGCCGAGATCGGGCGGCTCCAGGCCGGCTTCAACCGGATGGTGGCCGGGGTCCAGGAGCGCGAGCGGCTGCACGACCTCTTCGGCCGCCACGTCGGCGCCGACGTCGCCCGGGCGGCGCTGCGCGAGCAGATCCCGAGCGGCGGCGAGGAGCGCGAGATCTGCGCCCTCTTCGTCGACCTGGTCGGCTCGACCACGCTCTCGTCCGAGCGCCGCCCGGACGAGGTGGTGGCGCTGCTCAACCGCTTCTTCGCGATCGTGGTCGAGGTCGTCGGCACCCACGGCGGGTCGGTCAGCAAGTTCCAGGGCGACGCTGCCCTGGTCGTCTTCGGCCTCCCGACCGCCGCCGCCGACACCCCGGACGCGACCCTGCGGGCGGCGCGGGTGATGGCCGAGCGGCTGGCCGAGCGGCTGCCCGAGGTGCGGGCCGGGATCGGCGCCACCACCGGTCGCGTGATCGCTGGCTACCTCGGCACGGCCGAGCGGTTCGAGTACGCGGTCGTCGGCGACGCGATCGACGAGGCCCAGGCGCTGAGCGACGCGGCGAAGGGTCAGCCGCGGCTGGTGGCGGCCTCGCGCGGGCTGGTCGCGCGGGCGAGCGCGATCGAGCAGGAGCGCTGGCGCCCGGCCCCGCGACGACTGCCGCTGCCGCTACCCCGTCGTGCCCAGCCCGGCGACGCGATGGTCCCGGTGGCGCCATGACCGCCGCCGCCGAACCCCGACCGGGGCCGCGACCACCCCGCTGGCGCCCGTCGCTGTCCCCCCGCGAGGCGCTCGCCCTGCTCCGCGACCCGGCGCCCGAGGACCCCCGCCGGGCCGTCGACCGGGCCGGGCTGCTGATCGTGCTGGTGACGGCCCCGGCGAACGCGCTGGCGGTCCTGGTCGAGTGCCTGCTGCTGATCGTCGCGATCCCCGACGACCGCCACGCGACGCTCGAGCTGTGGCTCCAGAACGCGGTCCTGATCCTGGTCGTCTTCGCCGTCGCCGGCGGGGTGATGCTCTTCTACGCCCTGCGGCTGTGGCGGCGGTTCCGCTCGTGGGCGGGCGAGGGCGCGCTCGACGAGCAGGAGCGGGCGCTGGCCGTCCGCGTGCCGATCCTGACTATGCGGGTCTGGGCGATCGCCTGGATCGCGGCGGCGGTCCTCTTCGGGCTCTTCAACCTGCGCGAGTCGACCTACCTCGGGGCGCGGGCGCTGGTCGCCTCGCTGCTGGTCGGCCAGGCGATGGCCGCCTTCGCCTACCTGGTGGCCGAGCGGGCGATCCGGCCGGCGCTCGCCCACGTGCTCGGCAGCGCCGAGGTCGACGATCCGGCGCTGCCCGGGATCGCTCGCCGCCAGCTGCTGGGCTGGACCAGCACCGCCGGCAGCGCCTTCCTGGCGATCGCGCTGGTCGGGGTCGGGACGCTGGCCGGCGCCGGCCGCTTCGACGACGACCGGCTGGCGCTGACGCTGGTGCTGGTCGGGCTGGCCGGGCTCGGCTTCGGGTTCGTCGTCCAGTGGCTGGCGGTGCGGGCGGTCGCCGATCCGATCCGGGCGGTCCGCGACGGCCTCGACGGGCTCCGGGCCGGCCGCTTCGAGACCCGGATCGACGTCGACGACGGGGCCGAGATCGGCCGCCTCCAGGCGGGCTTCAACCGGATGGCGGCGGCGCTCGAGGAGCGCGAGCGGGTCCACGACCTCTTCGGCCGCCAGGTGGGGGAGGAGGTCGCGCGGGCGGCGCTCGACGACGACGTCCGGCTCGGCGGCGAGACCCGCGACGTCTGCGCGCTCTTCGTCGAGGCCCAGCCGGCGGCCTCGCGGGGACCGGCCCGGCGGCCGGACGAGGTGATCGGCGCGCTCAACCGCTTCTTCGCGGTCGTGGTCGAGACGGTCGCCGCCCACGACGGCTGGGTCAACAAGTTCCAGGGCGACGCGGCGCTGGTCGTCTTCGGCGCGCCGGCCGACCAGCCCGACGCCCCCGACCGGGCGCTGCGCGCGGCCCGCGAGCTGGGGCTGCGGCTGGCGGCCGAGCTGCCCGATCTGCCGGCCGCGGTCGGGGTCAGCGGCGGCGGCGCGGTCGCCGGCTACATCGGCACCGAGGAGCGGTTCGAGTACACGGTGATCGGCGACCCGATCAACGAGGCGGCGCGGCTGACCGAGGTCGCCGCCGGCCTGCCGGGACGGGTCGCCGCGGCGGGCCGGCTGGTGCGGCGGGCGGGGGCCGTCGAGCGCGCCCGCTGGCGGCTCGACCGGCGGATCCGGCTGCGCGGCCGGGGCGAGCGGACCGCGGTGATGGTCCCCCGCCGCTGACCGCCGGTCGCTGGCCGACGGCAGGTCGCGCGCCGCGCGGGTCTGCCACGAGGGCGGATCGCGGCGCCCGCCGCCTGTCCCGACGGCGTACGGGAGCGCCCCGCGGCCGAGCGATAGTGGTCGTGGCGATGCCCCCGACCCCGACCCCGACCCCTCCCTACCGCTCGCCCCGCGGGACCTACGACGAGGCGCTCGCGGCGGCCGGGCCGCGGCCCCACGCCGAGCGGCTGATGGACGCGGTCGGGTCGCTGGCGCCGGCCCAGCTGGCCGCGCTCGGCCGCCGCCGCGACCGCAGCTTCCTCCAGGCCGGGATCACCTTCGACGCGATCGGCCCCGACGGCCAGGCGGTCGACCGGCCGTTCCCGCTCGACCTGGTGCCGCGGATCATCCCCGCCGACGAGTGGTCGACGATCAAGCGCGGGCTGGCCCAGCGGCTGCGGGCGCTGAACCAGTTCATCGACGACGTCTACCACGGGCGCGAGATCGTCCGCGAGGGGATCGTCCCCTGGCGGCTGGTGGTCTCGCGCAGCCACTTCGCGCGCCCGGTCGTCGGCGTGCGGCCACCGGGCGGGGTCTACGCGCACGTCGCCGGGCTCGACCTGGTCCGCGACGGCGAGGGCGACTGGCGGGTGCTGGAGGACAACGTCCGGACGCCGTCGGGGATCTCGTACGTGCTCGCCAACCGCCAGGCGATGACCCGGCTGGCGCCACGGCTGTTCGGCGGCTACCGGGTGCGGCCGGTCGACCACTACCCGCAGGTGCTGCTGGCGGCGCTGCGGGCGGTCGCCCCGGCCGACGACGACGAGGCGACCGTGGTCGTCTGGACCCCGGGGCCGCTCAACCCGGCCTACTTCGAGCACGCCTTCCTCGCCCACCAGATGGGGGTCGAGCTGGTCCAGGCCTCCGACCTCGTCGTGCGCGGGGACGTCTGCTACATGCGGACCACCCGCGGCCTCGAGCGGGTCCACGCGATCTACCGGCGGCTCGACGACGACTTCTGCGACCCGCTCGACTTCCGCCCCGACTCGGTGATCGGGGTCCCGGGGCTGCTGCGGGCCTACCGCGCGGGCACGGTCGCGGTCGCCAACGCCTTCGGCACCGGGGTCGCCGACGACAAGGCGGTCTACCCCTACGTGCCGGACATGATCCGCTTCTACCTGGGGGAGGAGCCGATCCTGCGCAACGTCCCCACCTACCGGCTCGACGACCCCGAGGTGCTGGCCGACGTGCTCGGGCGGCTCGACGAGCTGGTGGTCAAGCCGACCGGCGAGTCGGGCGGCAAGGGGGTCGTGATCGGGCCCCACGCGACCGCCGAGGAGCTGGCCGCGACCCGGCGGGCGGTGCTGGCCGACCCCGCTGGCCACATCGCCCAGGACGTCGTCCGGCTGTCGACCGTCCCGACCGTCGAGGAGGACGGCACCCTCGGCCCGCGCCACGTCGATCTGCGACCGTTCGCCGTCTTCGGCGAGGCGATCCGGGTGATCCCCGGCGGCCTCACGCGGGTGGCGATGGACCCGGGCTCGATGGTGGTCAACAGCTCGCGCGGGGGCGGGTCGAAGGACACCTGGGTGCTGGAGGGCGACCGTCCCGACCGCCCCTCCGAGCCGGAGCACGCCGGCGTCCAGGGCGAGCGGCTGCTCCCGGCCCTGCCCGAGGTCCGCTGGGGCGGGGCGTGGACCGGCCAGGCCCAGCAGCAGCAACAGGCGCCCGCGGTCGGCCGGCGGGTGCGCTGATGCTGGCCCGGATCGGCCACGAGCTGTACTGGCTGGGGCGCTACGTGGCCCGCGCCGACCACACCGCCCGGATGCTCGAGGGCGTCTTCGCGGCCGATCTCCAGGGCCGCCCGGACGACCCGGTCGGCGTCCACCTCTCGTGGGGTCCGGTGATGGCGATCATGGGCGCCGACTGGGACGGCGGCCGGGTCGACGCCGACGAGGCGCTCCAGGGGCTGCTGCTCGACCCGACCCGCGACACCTCGGTGGTGGCCTGCGTCCGCCGCGCCCGCGCCAGCGCCCGCAACCTCCGCGACGTCGTCCCGCAGGACATGTGGGAGGCGATCAACACGCTCTCGCTGGAGCTGCTGGCGGTGACCCCGGACGGGCTGCTGCTCGATCCCTCGGCGGCGTTCCGGGTGGTGCGCGAGCGCTGCACGCTCTTCTGGGGCCTGATGGGGACGACGATGCTGCGCGACGAGGCCTCGGCCTTCCTCGCCGCCGGCGAGCGGCTGGAGGGCGCCAGCGTGCTGCTGCGGGTGCTGCGGGTGACGCTCCCGGCGCTGGCCGGGACCGCGCCCGACGGCGGCGAGATCGACGGCCAGGCCCACGCGCTGCTGCGGGCGGTCGGCGGCGAGCAGGCCTTCCGCCGCTCGCCGGCGGGCCCGCCCGACACCGCCCACGTGGCGCGCTTCCTGCTCTTCGAGCGCGACTACCCGAACTCGGTCGCCGCCCACGTCGCCGCCGTCCACGACGCGATCGACCGGGCCGACGTCGCCTCCCGTTCGAGCCCGCCGGTGCTGCGGCTGTCGCGGCTGACGGCCGACCTCGACTTCCACCGCCGCAGCCTCGAGGCCGCCGACCGGCGCCTGCTGCTGGAGCAGTGCGTCACCGTCCAGGAGGAGCTCGACGCGGTCGACCGCGACGTCTCCGACCGCTACTTCGCCGGCGCCCTGCGGCCGGTCGCCTTCAGCGTCTCCTGACCGCCCCCCCCCGCCTGTGCACTTCGCGATCGACTACGTCACCGAGTACCGCTACGACGGCGAGGTCGTGGACAACCTGAACGCGATCCGCGCGCGACCCGCGACGACCTCGCTCCAGCGCTGCGACGAGTTCCACGTCCGCACCGATCCCGAGACCCGGCTGCACCGCTACGTCGACTACTTCGGCACCGAGGTGGTCGAGTTCGGCATCGACCGGCCCCACGACCACCTGACGATCGACGTCCGCGCCCGGGTCACCACCAGCGAGCCGGATCCGCCGCCCGAGGCCCCGTGGGACGCGATCCGGGCCCCGGCCTACGACGTCGCCGGCGGCGAGTTCGTGCTGCCGGCCGCCGACGACCCGCCGCCCGAGCGGCTGGCGCCGCTGCTCGACCTGACCCGCGCGACCTCGCCGCTGGCCACCGTCCGGCTGGCCACCGAGCTGCTGCGCGACCGCTTCGCCTACGACCCGACGGCGACCTTCGTCGGCACCACCACGGCCGAGTTCCTCGACCGCGGGGCGGGGGTCTGCCAGGACTTCGCCCAGCTGGCGGTGCGGCTGCTGCGGGGCCACGGGATCGCCGCCCGCTACGTCTCGGGCTACCTCTGGGCCCGCGACCCGGACGGCGGCGAGGACTCGATCGAGGTCGCCACCCACGCCTGGATCGAGGCGCTGCTGCCCGGCCTCGGCGGCCGCGACGAGCCGGTCTGGGTCGGCAGCGACCCGACCAACGGCGTCCTCGCCGGCCCGACCCACGTCAAGATCGGCCACGGTCGCGGGTACCAGGACGTGCCGCCGATCCGCGGCGTCTACCGTGGTCAGGCCCGGGCCGAGCCCTCCGCGCGGGTGACGATGACCCGGCTCGATCCGCAGATCAGCCCGCGCGCCTGACGCGCGGGCGAGGCGGGAGGCCCGGGAACGGCCGATCCGCTACTCTCCCTCGCCGGACCTGCCCAAGGGTGGGTCCGTCTTGTCGGGTCGTTTCGACGGCCCGCCACGGAGAACTTGACCGCATCGACGTACGGGAGCCCGGGAATGGCCCGCGGAGATGTCCGCGTCGCAGTCACCCTCGCATGCGAGGAGTGCAAGCGCCGCAACTATCAGACGAAGAAGAACAAGCGCAACACGCCGGACCGGCTCACCATCAGCAAGTACTGCCGCTGGTGCCGGACGCATACCTCCCACAAGGAGACGCGGTAGCGGCTGACGCCGCCCGACGGGACGAACGCCGCCATGGCTGCCGAGGAACACGACGAAGAGCGCACGCGCCTGTCCGCGACCCCCAAGGGGGGCGGACAGCCCGCACCGGCCGGTGTACCGGCCGAGGCTCCCGCCACCCGCGGGGGGATCGCGCGCTTCCCGGGGTTCCTCCGTGCGTCGTGGGCCGAGCTGCAGCGCGTCCGCTGGCCGGACCGCACGCAGGTCGCCCAGGGCACCGGCGTGGTGGTCGTGTTCGTGATCCTCGCCGGGCTGTTCCTCGGCGGGGTCGACGCGCTCGCGTCCAAGATCGTCGACCTGATCATCTGATCCGCCCCGTCCCCCGGCCGCTGCGCACCCCCACTTCACGCTCATGTATCGCTGGTACGTCGTAAATACCTTCTCCGGCCACGAGGCCAAGGTGAAGCAGAAGCTCGAGCACCGACTGGTGTCGCTCGGGCAGCGGCGTGCCGTCCGCCAGATCGTGGTGCCGACCGAAACGGTCACCGAGGTCAAGGACAACCAGAAGGTCACGTCCGAGAAGCGGACGATGCCCGGGTACGTGCTCGTGCAGATGGACCTCAACGACGACTCGTGGCAGCTCGTGAAGGGCACTCCCGGCGTCACGGGGTTCGTGGGGGCCGGCGACGAGCCGATCCCGCTCACGCAGGAGGAGATCGACCGTCTCCTCAAGCGCGCGCAGCAGCCCACCAAGGCGCAGGCGCGCGCGCAGTTCACGGTCGGCGAGTCCGTCAAGGTCGTCGCCGGTCCGCTGTCCGACTTCTCGGGCGAGATCGCGGAGGTCTCCCCGGACGCGGGCAAGCTCAAGGTTCTTGTGTCCATCTTCGGCCGGGAGACCCCGGTCGAGGTGGGCTTCGATCAAGTGAAGAAGATCTGAGATGGCGAAGAAGGTCTTGACCCAGATCAAGCTGCAGGCCCTCGGCGGACAGGCCTCGCCGGCCCCGCCGGTCGGTCCCGCGCTCGGTCAGCACGGGCTCAACATCATGGAGTTCTGCAAGGCGTTCAACGCCCAGACGCAGCAGGACGCCGGCA
Source organism: Patulibacter defluvii (assembly GCF_034096925.1). Taxonomy (NCBI): domain Bacteria; kingdom Bacillati; phylum Actinomycetota; class Thermoleophilia; order Solirubrobacterales; family Patulibacteraceae; genus Patulibacter; species Patulibacter defluvii. The sequence goes on along the minus strand of NZ_JAWZSQ010000034.1, from coordinate 15,155 downwards.
CCGTGATCCCGGTCGTCATCACGGTCTACGAGGACCGCTCGTTCACCTTCGTCACGAAGACGCCGCCGGCGGCCGTGCTGATCAAGCAGGCGCTGAACCTGAAGAGCGGCTCCGGCGAGCCGCACAAGACCAAGGTCGGCACGCTGTCGGCCGATCAGGTCCGGCAGATCGCCGAGAAGAAGCTGAACGACCTGAACGCGAACGACGTCGATGCGGCGATGAAGATCATCGCCGGCACCGCCCGCTCGATGGGCGTGGAGGTGGAGGCCTGATGAGCACCAAGCACGGCCGCAAGTTCGTCGCCGCCAAGGCGAAGGTCGACCGCACGCGCGAGTACCCCGCGTCCGAGGCGCTGGCGCTCGTCAAGCAGCTCTCCCGCGCCAGCTTCGACGAGTCGGTCGAGGTCCACATCCGCACCGGCCTCAACGTCCGCCACGCGGACGAGCAGCTGCGCGGCACCATCGCGCTGCCGCACGGCCTCGGCAAGTCGGTCACGATCGCCGTCTTCGCCGCCGGCCCGAAGGCCGAGGAGGCCACGGCCGCGGGCGCCGACATCGTCGGCACCGACGACCTGGCCAAGAAGATCGAGGAGGGCTTCAACGACTTCGACGTCGTGATCGCCACCCCCGATCAGATGCCGCTGGTCGGTCGCCTCGGCCGGATCCTCGGCCCGTCGGGCAAGATGCCGAACCCGAAGGTCGGCACCGTCACGATGGACGTCGCCAAGGCCGTCGAGGAGTCGAAGGCCGGCAAGGTCGAGTACCGCACCGACCGCACGGCGATCGTCCACCTGACGATCGGCAAGACGTCCTTCCCCGCCGAGCAGCTGGTCGACAACCTCGCCGCTGTCCTCGACGAGGTCAACCGTGCCCGGCCGTCCGCGGCCAAGGGCCGCTACATCCGCTCGGTGACCGTGGCTTCGACCATGGGCCCCGGCGTGAAGATCGACCAGTCGCGGGTCAGCGACAGCGCCGAGGAGCGGGTGCCCGCCGCCGCCTAGGCTGCGTCACACACGTTCCCTGCGCCCCCGAAGACCCTCGGCTGGCCGTCGCCCGACGGCTGGAAGCCCGAGACAGGAGGCCCATGAACCGCGAAGAGAAGACAGCGGCGATCGCCGAGATCGCCGACCACATCAAGGAGTCCGAGGCGGTCCTCGTCGTCGACTACCGCGGACTCTCGGTCACCCAGGCCGGCGAGCTGCGGTCGCAGCTGCGTGACGTCGACGCGAGCCTGACGGTCGCGAAGAACACGCTGACCGGGCGCGCCATCAGCGAGGTCGGCGAGACCGCCGAGCCGCTGCGCGACTTCCTGACCGGCCCGACCGCCCTGACCTACGTCAAGGGCGACGTCGCCGCGGCCGCGAAGGCCCTCACCACCTTCGCCAAGGACAACGGGGACCTGCCGGCCTTCAAGGGCGGCGTCCTCGACGGCAAGCAGCTCGACGTCGACGAGATCAAGGCGATCGCCAAGCTCCCGTCGCGCGACGTCCTGTACGGCCAGCTGGTCGGCGTCGTCGCCGCCCCGCTGACCGGTCTGGCGCGCGGCCTGGGCGGCCTGCTCGGTGGCCTCGCCATCGCGCTCGGCCAGGTCCAGGAGAAGAAGGCGTCGGGCGAGATCCCGGCGGGCGATGCGCCCGCCGCGGCGGCGCCCGCGGCCGAGGAGGCGCCGGCGGCCGACGAGGCTCCCGCCGCCGAGGAGACCGCTGCGGAGGCTCCGGCCGCCGACGGCGAGAGCGCGGAGGCCGAGGCCCCCGCGGAAGAGACTGCAGCAGCAGACGAGTCGGGTGCGTCGGCGTAGTTCCGCCGCAACCCGCTAGACCCACCCGAATCGCACACAGGAGAACGAAGCATGGCTACCACGCAGGAGTGGATCGACGAGCTGAAGAGCATCTCGGTGCTCGAGCTGGCTGAGCGCATCAAGGCGCTCGAGGAGGAGTTCGGCGTGTCGGCGACCGCCGTCGCCGCGGCCGCCCCGGCCGCCGGTGGTGGCGGTGGCGAGGCTGCCGCCGCCGAGGAGCAGAGCTCCTTCGACGTGATCCTCGAGTCCGCCGGCGACAAGAAGATCGGCGTCATCAAGGTCGTCCGCGCCGCGACCGGCCTGGGCCTGAAGGAGGCCAAGGCCGTGGTCGACGAGGCGCCCGGCGCCGTCAAGGAGGGCGTCGACAAGGACGAGGCCGAGAAGCTGAAGGCCGAGCTCGAGGAGGCTGGCGCCACCGTCACGCTCAAGTAGCGCGACGGCAGCGTCCGCTGCCCGACCTCCGGCGCCGCCGTTCGCGGCGGCGCCGCACGCCGACAGGGCGGTCCTCGCGGAGGGCCGCCCTGTTCGCGTTCCGGGGGCCTCGACCGCCGCCGAGCGGGTCCGCAAGCACGCCCCCGCTCGCGCAGCTACAATCGACCTCGTCGACCGATAGTCGCAGCCGTCCTCCTGTACGGATCCCGCGCCACATACGCGGGTCCGCGGACGGGGTCCGTGAGCGTCGACCGCCCTCGCGCGGGGGTCTACTCCTCCGTGTGCTAGTTTTGACGTTCGCGCTCGTCTGCCCGCCGAGCGCGAATCCTCGCCCAGACATCCCGACCCTCCGAGGAGTCGCCCGCCTTGTCCACGGTCAACGCCCTGCGCACGCGTCGCACGTTCGCGCGTCTCGATCAGGTCCTCGACGTCCCCAACCTCATCGACATCCAGCGTCGGTCCTTCGACTGGCTCGTGGATCCGGAGAAGGGGGGCCTCCGCGAGACGATCGACGACATCTCGCCGATCGAGGACTACACCGGCAACCTGGCCGTCGAGTTCGGCGAGCTGGAGTTCGGCGAGGAGACGCACTCGCTGGCCGAGTGCCGGGAGAAGGGCCAGACCTACTCGCGGCCGCTGTCGGTCGAGGTCGCCTTCGTCAACCGCGAGACGGGCGAGATCCGCGAGCAGTCCGTCTTCATGGGCGACTTCCCGTGGATGACCGAGCGGGGCACCTTCATCGTCAACGGCACCGAGCGCGTCGTCGTGACGCAGCTGGTCCGTTCGCCGGGCGCCTACCTGATGGAGCCGAAGGACCGCGAGAAGCAGGTCTTCGTCGCCAACCTGATGCCGGCGCGCGGCTCGTGGCTCGAGCTCGAGATCGACAAGAAGGGCAAGGTCTTCGTCCGCATCGACCGCAAGCGCAAGCTGCCGGTCACCGTCCTGCTGCGGGCGATGGAGTACAACCCCGAGCTCGACGCCGACCACGAGGAGACCGACGCCGACGTCGACGCCCTCGACCAGACGATCCTCGATCGCTTCAACGGCTCGGCCTACATCCGCAACACGCTGCTCACCGACACCGAGCAGACCCGGACCAAGAAGGGCGCGCTCGTCGAGCTCTTCAAGAAGCAGCGCCCTGGCGAGCCGCCGACCGTCGACGCCGCCTACGCGCTGCTGCAGACGCTCTTCTTCGATCCGAAGCGCTACGACCTGACGCGCGTCGGCCGCTACAAGCTCAACTCGCGGCTGCACCTCGACATCGACCTCGAGACGCGCCACCTGACGCCCGAGGACATCTACCAGCTGATCCGCGAGCTGGTCGCCCTCCCGCGCGAGCTCGGCATCCCGGAGGACGAGGACGTCGAGATCAAGGACTACGCGGCCGAGGCCGCGGCGATGCCGCGCGAGCCCGTCGCCGACCTGCTCGACGAGTACGAGCACTTCGGCAACCGCCGCCTGCGGACCGTCGGCGAGCTGATCCAGGACGCCTTCCGCGTCGGCCTCTACCGGATGGAGCGCGTCGTCCGCGAGCGCCTCACCACCGAGGACGAGGACACGATCACCCCGCAGTCGATCGTCAACATCCGCCCGGTCTCCGCGGCGCTGAAGGAGTTCTTCGGCTCCTCGCAGCTGTCGCAGTTCATGGACCAGAACAACTCGCTGGCCGGCCTCACGCACCGCCGCCGCCTGTCGGCGCTCGGCGCCGGCGGCCTGACCCGCGAGCGCGCGCCGATCGAGGTTCGCGACGTCCACCCGACCCACTACGGCCGGATGTGCCCGATCGAGACCCCGGAGGGCCCGAACATCGGCCTGATGGGCTGCCTCTCGACCTTCGCGCAGGTCTCCGAGCACGGCTTCGTCACCACGCCCTACCGGGTCATCAAGGACGGCAAGGTCACCGGCGAGATCGTCCACCTGGACGCCACGCAGGAGGAGACCAACCTCGCCGCCCAGGCCGACGCGCCGGTCGGCGAGGACGGCACGCTGCTGGAGGACGAGGTCCTCTGCCGCACCCAGGCCGGCAAGTACGTCGTGGTGCCGAAGGCCGAAGTCACGCTGATGGACGTCTCGCCGCAGCAGATCTGGTCGGTCGGCACGGCGATGATCCCGTTCCTCGAGCACGACGACGCCAACCGCGCGCTGATGGGCGCGAACATGCAGCGGCAGGCCGTGCCGCTGCTGAAGACCGACGCCCCGCGGATCGGCACCGGGATGGAGGCCCGTGCCGCCCAGGACTCGGGCGACGTCGTCGTGGCCCGCCACGACGGCACCGTCAGCTACGTCGACGGCAACCGGATCGTCGTCGAGCACGGCGAGGGCAAGGACGAGCACCACCTCGAGAAGTTCGAGCGCTCGAACCAGGGCACCCTGATCCACCAGCGCCCGCTGGTGAAGCGCGGCCAGCCGGTGCTCGCCGGCCAGGTCCTCGCCGACGGCTCCTCGACCTCGATGGGCGAGATGGCGCTGGGCAAGAACCTGATGGTCGCCTTCATGTCCTGGGAGGGCTACAACTTCGAGGACGCGATCATCCTCAGCCGTCGCCTCGTCAGCGACGACGAGCTGACCTCGATCCACATCGAGGAGTACGAGATCGACGCGCGCCAGACGAAGCTCGGCGACGAGGAGATCACCCGCGACATCCCGAACCGCGCCGAGGAGTCGCTGCGCAACCTCGACGACCGCGGGATCGTCCGGATCGGGGCCGAGGTCGGCTCCGGCGACCTGCTGGTCGGCAAGGTCACGCCGAAGGGCGAGACCGAGCTGACCGCCGAGGAGAAGCTGATCCGCGCGATCTTCAAGGAGAAGGCGCGCGAGGTCCGCGACACCTCGCTCAAGGTCCCGCACGGCGAGGGCGGCGTCGTGATCGACGTCAAGACCTTCCACAAGGACGACGGCGACGACCTGCCGCCCGGCGTCAACGAGCTGGTCCGGGTCTTCGTCGCCAAGAAGCGCAAGATCTCCGAGGGCGACAAGCTCGCCGGTCGCCACGGCAACAAGGGCGTCATCTCGAAGATCGTCGACATCGAGGACATGCCGTTCCTGGAGGACGGCACCCCGGTCGACGTGATCCTCAACCCGCTGGGCGTGCCGTCGCGCATGAACGTCGGCCAGGTGCTGGAGATCCACCTCGGGTGGGCCGCGGCGCAGGGCTGGTACCCCGACGGGACCGAGGCCTGGGAGCAGCGCGAGGGCAACAAGGGCGGCGGCGTCTACGTCTCGACCCCGGTCTTCGACGGCGCGACGGTCGCGCAGGTCGACGAGGCCCTGGTCAAGTGGCAGGACAACCACACCGCCAACGGCGGCGCGATCAACATGGACGTCGACAAGTCGCGTCCGGTCGGCACCCAGGCCAGCGGCAAGTTCACGCTCTACAACGGCCGCACCGGTGAGCCGTTCGACGAGCAGGTGACCGTCGGCTACATGTACATCCTGAAGCTGCACCACCTGGTCGACGACAAGATCCACGCTCGCGCGACCGGCCCGTACTCGCTCGTCACCCAGCAGCCGCTGGGCGGCAAGGCGCAGTTCGGCGGCCAGCGGTTCGGCGAGATGGAGGTCTGGGCGCTCGAGGCCTACGGCGCCGCCTACACGCTGCAGGAGATGCTCACCATCAAGTCCGACGACACCGTCGGGCGCGTGAAGGCCTACGAGGCGATCGTCAAGGGCGAGAACATCGCCGAGCCGAGCGTCCCCGAGTCCTTCAAGGTGCTCCTGAAGGAGATGCAGGCGCTGTCGCTCGACGTCCGCGAGATCCACGACGAGGGCGTCGCCTCGGCGGCCGACGACGAGGACGAGCTGCTGCGCGCGGCGGAGGAGCTGGGCATCGACCTGGGCGGCGTCCGCGCCGACCTCGGTGACGAGCCGGCCGCCGACGAGGACGTGGCCGGCGACGACGGCGACGCCGACGGCGAGCCGTCCGCGGAGGCCGAGCCCTCCGACGAGGGCGATCTGCAGGACGAGGCCGGGGTCGCCCCGGTCGAGGAGGACGAGGCGTAGGACGGAGGCGGCGCCCCGCGCGCCGCCGCTCCCGACGCCCCGCCAAGCACACGATTGGGAATCCCACACACCGTGCACGACATCAACACGTTCGACGCCATCGAGATCGGCCTCGCCTCCTCCAAGCAGATCCGTTCCTGGAGCTCCGGCGAGGTCCTCAAGCCCGAGACGATCAACTACCGCACGCTCCGCCCCGAGCGGGACGGCCTCTTCTGCGAGCGCATCTTCGGTCCGACCAAGGACTGGGAGTGCTACTGCGGCAAGTACAAGCGCGTCCGCTACAAGGGCATCATCTGCGAGAAGTGCGGGGTCGAGGTCACCCGCTCGAAGGTCCGCCGCGAGCGGATGGGCCACATCGACCTGGCGGCCCCGGTCAGCCACATCTGGTTCTTCAAGGGCGTGCCCAGCCGGATCGGCTACCTGCTGGACATGGCGCCGAAGGAGCTGGAGAAGATCCTCTACTTCGCCGCGTCGATCATCACCTGGGTCGACCAGGAGGCGCGCTGGCGCGACCTGCCGGAGCTCGAGGCGCAGGTCCAGGAGGACCTCGACCAGGCCGCCGCGATGGAGAAGGACGAGCTCGAGGGCCTGCAGCGGTCGCTCGACGCCCGCCTGCAGTACCTCCAGGACGGCTCGCAGGACGCCTTCACCGACGACGACTACCTGTGGGCGGAGTCGCTCGACATCGTCGTCGGCAAGCTGACCGACGACGAGCGCAAGAAGCACACCAACGACACCAAGAAGCAGCTGACGTCGGAGATCGACGATCTCCGCGCGCACTACGAGGAGTCGCGGGCGCGCCTGCGCGAGGTCTGGAAGCTCTTCGCCAACAAGGAGGAGCCGTCCGACGACCCGCCCGCCGAGGGCGAGGACTGGCCGCTGAAGGCGTTCACCGACAAGGCGATCGAGAAGGACGACTTCGTCCCCAAGACCGTCATCGCCGACGAGACCTTCTTCCGCGAGCTGAAGATGCGGTTCGGCTCGCCGTACGGCTACGGCGAGTACTTCGGCGGCGGCATGGGCGCGGAGAACATCCGCGAGCTGATGCTGCTGAAGCCCGAGTACGACCGCGAGGCCCCGCGCCGCGATCCGGACACGGAGCGCCTGGCCGGCGTCGACCTCGACGTCCGCGACCAGCCGGGCATCTGCCTCAAGCACGAGCGCGAGGACCTCGAGGACCTGGTCAAGAACGGCAAGGGCCAGAAGCAGCAGCGCGCCGTCAAGCGCCTGAAGGTCCTGTCGGCGTTCTACGACCCGGACAACGCGCCCTTCTACTCGCGGGTCAACAAGCCCGAGATGATGGTCCTGGACGCCGTCCCGGTGATCCCGCCGGACCTGCGCCCGATGGTCCAGCTGGACGGTGGCCGCTTCGCGACCTCCGACCTCAACGACCTCTACCGCCGCGTCATCAACCGCAACAACCGCCTCAAGCGCCTGCTCGATCTCGGTGCCCCCGAGATCATCGTGAACAACGAGAAGCGGATGCTGCAGGAGTCGGTCGACGCGCTGTTCGACAACGGCCGTCGCGGTCGCCCGGTGACGGGCCCCGGCAACCGTCCGCTGAAGTCCCTGAGCGACATGCTCAAGGGCAAGCAGGGCCGGTTCCGCCAGAACCTGCTCGGCAAGCGCGTCGACTACTCCGGCCGCTCGGTGATCGTGTCCGGTCCGTCGCTGCGGCTGCACCAGTGCGGTCTGCCGAAGCTGATGGCGCTGGAGCTGTTCAAGCCGTTCATCATGGCCCAGCTGGTCGAGCGCAAGGACGCGCAGAACATCAAGGCCGCCAAGCGCCTCGTCGACGAGTCGCGCGAGGAGGTCTGGGACGTCCTCGAGCAGGTCATCCAGGAGCACCCGGTGCTGCTGAACCGCGCGCCGACGCTCCACCGCCTGGGCATCCAGGCGTTCGAGCCGAAGCTCGTCGAGGGCAAGGCGATCCAGGTCCACCCGCTCGTCTGCTCGGCCTTCAACGCCGACTTCGACGGCGACCAGATGGCCGTCCACGTGCCGCTGTCCGCCGAGGCCCAGGCCGAGGCGCGGCTGCTGATGCTGTCGTCGAACAACATCCTCTCGCCGGCCAACGGCGCCCCGCTCGCGACCCCGTCCCAGGACATGGTCATCGGCGGCTACTACGTCACGCTCGGGCCGGAGCCCGAGGTGCTGGCGGAGAAGCACCGGGCGCTCTACGCGGGCGAGTGGCCGGCCGACGAGCCGAAGCCGCGCGTCTTCCGGACCGCCGCCGAAGCGGCCCTGGCCGACCAGCACGGCGCGGCCAAGCTGCACGACATCGTCGAGTTCCGGGCCCCGGGCCGCGAGCCGGTCCTGACCACGCTCGGGCGCGTCATCTACAACGAGCGGATCGAGCGCTCGCTGCAGGAGACGCTCGGCGAGGACTTCGATCCGGCGTCCTACGTCTTCATCAACCAGTCGATGAGGAAGAAGGACACCCAGCGGTTCATCGACCAGCTGGTCCAGATCTACGGCCCCTCGACGATCTCGCTGGTGCTCGACGCGTTCAAGGACCTCGGGTTCGAGTTCGCGACCCGCGCCGGCGTCACGATCTCGAAGAACGACGTCGTCATCCCGCCGAAGAAGGGCGAGATCCTCAAGCGCTACGAGGGCGAGGTCGCCGACATCGAGGAGCAGTACGAGGACGGCCTGATCACCGAGCAGGAGCGTCACGAGCTCGTCGTCAACAAGTGGAACGAGGCGACGGAGGTCGTCGCCAACGCCATGGAGGAGCACTTCGACTCCCGGAACCCCATCTACATGATGGCCAACTCCGGGGCTCGTGGATCGCTCAAGCAGATCCGCCAGCTGGCCGGCATGCGCGGCCTGATGTCGAACCCGAAGGGCGAGATCATCGAGCGGCCGATCAAGGCCAACTTCATGGAGGGGCTCGACGTCCTCGAGTACTTCATCTCGACCCACGGCGCCCGCAAGGGCCTGGCCGACACCGCGCTCCGCACCGCCGACTCGGGCTACCTGACCCGGCGCCTGGTGGACGTCTCGCAGGACGTGATCATCCGCGAGCCGGACTGCGGCGCGACGGAGGGCATCAAGCTGCCGGTCTTCACCGAGACCGGTGACCTGAACCCGAACCTGGCCGGCCGGATCGCCGTCGAGGACATCGTCGTCGCCGGCGAGACCGTGATCGCCGCGGGCGAGGAGATCGACAACGTCCGCGTCGAGCAGCTGACGCAGCTGGACGAGACGGAGCGGCCGACGATCCACGTCCGCTCGGTCGGCAAGTGCCTGGCCCTGACCGGGATCTGCCAGGCCTGCTACGGCCGCTCGATGGCGACCGGCCAGATCGCCGAGATCGGCGACGCGGTCGGGATCGTCGCCGCGCAGTCGATCGGCGAGCCGGGCACCCAGCTGACCATGCGCACGTTCCACACCGGCGGCGTCGCCGGCGCGGACATCACGCACGGTCTGCCGCGTGTCGTCGAGCTGTTCGAGGCGCGCAAGCCGAAGGGCCTGGCGAAGATCGCCGAGCACGACGGCACGGTCGCGATCGAGAGCACCGACAAGGCGCTGACGGTCGTGATCACCGACGCCGCCGGCGACGAGCACCGCTACACGTTCCCCCGCCGCACCCGCCTCTTCGTCGAGGAGGGCCAGAAGGTCAAGGTCGGCGAGCAGCTCAACGAGGGCTCGCTGTACCCGCACGAGCTGCTGGCGCTGCAGGGCCGGACCGCGACCGAGCAGTACCTGGTCAAGGAGGTCCAGGCGGTCTACAAGTCGCAGGGCGTCGACATCAACGACAAGCACATCGAGCTGATCGTGCGTCAGATGCTGAAGCGGATCCGGGTCGAGCAGAAGGGCGACACGGACTTCCTCCCGGGGCAGTTCGTGGACCGCAACGAGTTCTTCCGGGTCAACGAGCAGATCGAGGCCGACGGCGGTGAGACGGCGACCTTCGAGGAGGTCATCCTCGGCATCACCAAGGCGTCGCTCAACACCGACTCGTTCCTCTCGGCGGCCTCCTTCCAGGAGACGACGAAGGTGCTCACCGACGCGGCGCTGGAGGGCAAGCGGGACGACCTGCTGGGCCTGAAGGAGAACGTCATCATCGGCAAGCTGATCCCGGCGGCGACGGGTCTCCGTCACTACCGCCGGATCGAGATCGAGCCGACCGAGCCGCTGCCGCACGCGGGCGACGTGGCCCTGCTCGAGGGCGACGAGCTGCTCGGCGACCTCGACCTCGACGCCGGCCAGCCCTACGGCGACGAGCTGAGCCAGGACCTGCGGGACCTGGAGCAGCTGGGCGGCGCCTCGGGCGACCTGGCCGACGAGCTGATCGAGCTCGACGTCCCGCGCGAGGACCCGCGCGGCTGACCCTCGGCGATCCGGCCGGCCGGCGCCTGCGCGCCGGTCCGCCGACCGCCCGACGAACCACGACGCCCCGGCCCGACGGCCGGGGCGTCCGTCGTTCGGCGGCAGTCGAACGGGTGGCCGCTCGTCCAGCCGCCGGTCGGCCGCCGAGGTTCGACGACCGACGATCGACCGCTCCTCGCCCGTTGGCGACGGGGCATCCGCGGCCCCGCCGGCGGCCAACGTCCGTCCAATCCCGGCGGTCCGTCGTACAGGATCAACCGCCGAACGGACGAACTTACGGAGAGATGGGTAACTCCTTTAGGCGGGGCCTGTACCTTCTGGCGACTCTCCGGTCGGATCCGCGGACCTCCGTCGTCCCACGACGTGGCGGATGCGCCCGGTGACCTCCCCTCCCTGATGCTGCAACTCGGAATCCTCCTCGCCCTGCTGAGCGCGCTCGCCGCGAACCTCGGCTTCCTCTACAAGCACCGCGGGGCCAACGAGGCGCCCGTGGTCGATGCCCGGCATCCGATCCGGACCGGCCTGGCGCTCTGGAAGTCGCGCTGGTTCGCGGCCGGCATGCTCGTCGGCGCCGTCGGCTGGGCGCTGCACACCGCGGCGATCGCGATCGCCCCGATGTCGGTCGTCCAGGTCGTGCTGGCGGGCGGGATCGTCCTGGTGGCGGTGCTCGCCGACCGGGTCTTCGGGATCTCGGTCGGCCGCCGCCAGTGGGCGGGCCTGATCCTGACCGGCGTCGGGCTGGCGCTGCTGGTGGTCGCGATGCCGGCCGTCAACGACGCCCACGCCACCTTCCGGGTCGCGGCCCTGGCGGCCTTCGAGGGCGGTCTGCTGGCCCTCGGCGTGCTGCTGATCGCCGGCGGCCACCACGAGCGCGGCGCCCACCTGCGGGGGCCGCTGCTCGGCGCCGCCGCCGGCGTCCTCTTCGGCGTCTGCAACGTCGCGGTCAAGGCCACCACCGGCGTCCTGGCCGCCGGCGGGACGATCCTCACCCCGTGGGTGCTGGTGGCGATCTCCGCCTCGGTGCTCGCCTACTACATCTCCGCCCGCTCGCTCCAGGAGGGCGGCGCGGTCGAGGTGATCGCGATCACCGCCACCGGCGCCAACGTCGTCGGGATCCTCGGCGGGCTGGTCGTCTTCGGCGATCCGATCGCCACCAACACGGTCGGGATCGTGCTCCAGACCGTGGCCTTCGCGATGGTCGTCCTGGCCGCCGCCCTGCTGCCCGCGCCGCGGGCGGCGTCGATCGCGCCGGCCCCGGCCGGCGCCGCGGCCTAGCGCCGCGGCCGGCCGGGCCCCTCGTCGTTCAGGCGGCGGCGGTCCCGGCCAGGATCGCGTCGGCCACCCGCTCCGGGTCGTCCCAGAGCGGCACGTGGCCGCAGCCGGGCAGCGGCGCCAGGCGGGCGAAGGGCAGCCGCTCGATCGCCCGCGGGCCCTGGCGCGGCAGCAGCAGCGCGTCGCGCTGGCCCCAGGCGATCGTCAGCGGCGTCGAGGTCGCGCCGCCGCGGATCTCGGCCCCGAAGGTGGCCCGCATCACCGGCAGCGTCCCGGGACTGTGCGCCAGCCCGCGGACCAGGCCGGCCAGCTCCTCGCCGGGGACCGCCCACGGCTTGGCGAACATCTGCGCGCCGAGCGCGGCCCGCAGCGGCTTCGGGCTGGCCAGCCGGTCGGCCTGGCCGGCGATCGCCTTGCAGGCGGCGTGGGTGGCGCGGACCGAGGCCTTGGCGAACGCCGCCTCCGGCCGCGAGGCGAACCCGACCGGGTTGATCGCGACCGCCGACGAGACGGCGTCGCGGCTGGCCAGCTCGACGGCGATCCCGCCGCCGACCGAGATCCCGGCCACGGCTGGCTTGACCAGGCCGGCGTCGGCCAGGAACTCCTGGATCGCGTCGGTCAGGCGGCTCAGGGTCGGTGACCCGGGCAGGGTCCGGCTGTCGCCGAACCCGGGCAGGTCGAGCGCGTAGACCTCGCGCTCGGCGGACAGGCGGGGCAGGACCGGACGCCATGCGTTGCGGTCGCCCCCGAGGAAGTGCAGCAGGACCAGCGGTGCGCCCTCACCGGAACGATCGTGAGCCAGCATGGCGCGACCCTACCGGCTGTCGGGGGCCCGTCCGACCGCCGTGGCATGCTCTCCGGCGAGCGGCGCCCCGGAAGCGACGTCGGACCGCAGCGCCCCGCGGCGCCGGCCTTGCTAGCATCGCCCGTCGCATGCCCACGACCAGCCAGCTCGTTCGGAAGGGCCGCAAGGCCAAGGCGAAGAAGCTCTCCACCCCCGGCCTCAAGTCGGGCAAGGGGCGCAAGAAGAAGGTCGCCGCGCCTCAGCGCCGCGGCGTCTGCACGCGTGTCTACACGACGACGCCGAAGAAGCCGAACTCCGCGCTGCGCAAGGTCGCCCGCGTCCGGATCAGCTCCGGCATCGAGGTCACGGCCTACATCCCCGGCGAGGGCCACAACCTGCAGGAGCACTCCGTGGTGCTCGTGCGCGGTGGCCGCGTGAAGGATCTGCCGGGCGTGCGCTACAAGGTCGTGCGCGGGTCGCACGATGCCGCCGGCGTCAACGACCGCAAGCAGGCTCGCTCGCGGTACGGCGTCAAGAAGGGGAAGTAGGCCATGGCTCGTCGCGCCAGCGCCCAGACCCGCACGCTCGAGCCGGACGCCGTCCATCGCTCGCGGCTGGTCCATCAGCTCATCAACAAGGTCCTGCTCGACGGGAAGAAGTCGACCGCCGAGGGCATCGTCTACGACGCGCTCGCGATCCTCGCCGAGAAGACCGGCGGCGACACGGTCGAGCAGCTCGAGATCTCGATCAAGGCCCTGACGCCGCAGCTCGAGGTCCGCTCCCGCCGCGTCGGCGGTGCGACCTACCAGGTCCCGGTCGAGGTCCCCGCGGACCGCGCCCGCACCCTGGCGCTCCGCTGGCTGGTCGACGCCGCGCGCAGCCGCCGCGAGCGCTCGATGGCCTCGCGCCTGGCGAACGAGCTGCTCGACGCCCAGAAGCAGCAGGGCGGCGCCTACAAGAAGAAGGACGACATCTTCCGCATGGCGCAGGCGAACAAGGCGTTCGCGCACTACCGCTGGTAGCGCGGGCGGCGCCTGGCGTCCGCGGACGCTTCGGATCTCGCCACCGGGTTCGCTCGGCAGGACTGGCGTCCAGCTCTCGCTTCCCGGCGGCGACCTCCTCGGTCCACGAACACCAGGCATCCACCCGCAGCGGTTCTTTCGACGGCCACCCATCGGGTGGCCGTTCTGCGTTCTGGGGCCGGCGGTCCGTCCCGCCCGCGGTGACGTTCTTCCCGCTCGGCGACCGGAAGGTCACCGGGGGGCGGCGCTGAGGACCCGGGCCGCGTGCCGCTCGAAGGCGGCGCGGCTGGCGACCGGGCGCAGCTGGGCGAGCATCATCGCGTCGGGCGAGACGCGGGCGCCGATCCGGAACGGGACGCCGATCGGGGCGGGGGAGTGGAGCGCCCGTCCGAGCAGCGAGGAGACCACCACGATCCGGCGCACGCGCGGGCGTCGCAGCCGCTCGAAGCGGGCGAATGCCACCGTCGGGTCGCCGCCGGCCGCCAGCAGGCCGCCGAGCAGCACGCCGTCCTCGATCGCCTGGGCGCCGCCCTGGCCCAGGTGCGGGCGGGTCGGGTGCGCGGCGTCGCCGATCGCCACCACCCGTCCCCGCGACCAGCGGCGCGGCATCCGGCGGTCCTCGATCGGGTGCCACAGCAGCTCGTGCTCCGGGGTCGCCGCGATCAGGGCCAGCAGCTCCGGATCCCAGTCGGCGAAGCGGTGGGCCAGATGGGCGTGGGGGTCCGGCGGGCGACGGGCGTCGGGGCCGGCCCGCTCGGTGGTGAACCAGTACGTCTCGCGCGGGCCGACCGGCATCAGGCCCGCCTCGCGCGCCGGGCCCCAGAACTGGCAGGGATCCTCGCCGGTCGCCAGCGGGGCGATCCCGCGCCAGCCCAGGTAGCCCGCCGGCCGCGGTCGCAGCCGCGGGTCGAGCGCCCGCGCCACCGGCGAGGCGATCCCGTCGGCGCCGACCAACACCGACGCCTCCAGCCGCTCGCCGCCGTCGAGCCGCAGGACGACCCGGTCGGCGAGGGGTTCGAATCCCTCGACCGCGCGCCCGGCCCGGACGACGCCCGCGTCGAGGCCACCGGCGAGCGCCTCGAGCAGCGCCGTCCGCCGGATCCCGACCAGCTCCTCGCCGAGCGCCTCCCGCAGCCGCTCCCGCCCCGGCCGCTGCAGCCAGCGCCCGTCCGGCGTCCGCGTCCCGGCCGGGACCGCCCGCCGGCCCGCCGTCCGGACCGCGTCGCCGAGCCCGATCCGGTCGAGCGCCGCCAGCGCGTTCGGCCAGATCGACAGCCCCGAGCCGCCGGCCGGCACCGTCGCCGGCCGTCGCTCCAGCACCACCACCGGTCGGCCCGCCCGCTGCAGCGCGGCCGCCAGCGTCAACCCCGCGATCCCGGCGCCGGCGATCGCCACCGGCCGCTCGTCGCTCACCGCCGCGGCTCCGGCCCGCCGTCGCGCCCGCCGTCGCCCTCGGGTCCGGTCCAGGCCTCGCCGGCCCAGTCGGCCGCGGCCCAGCCGCCGGCGTCGGCCGC
>NZ_JAWZSQ010000033.1:0-44852 GCF_034096925.1 Patulibacter defluvii | reverse complement strand
GGCGTCACCGCCAGCGGCCGCGGCGGACGCGGGCGCGGCGCCGGCGGGTCGTCCGCCCGCTGGTCGGCCAGCCGCTGGAGCGCGACGGCCAGGGCCTCGGCGGTGGCGGCGGCCGACGGCTCGTCGCCGGCCCTCCGGGCCTCGGCCACCAGCCGCTCGACGGCCGGGGCGGCAGCGCCGCGCGGGCGCTCGTCGGCCCCGGCACGCGAGGTCAGCACCGACCCGGAGGTCAGGACCGAGCCGACCTCCAGCAGCGAGCTGCGGGTGAGCACGCTGCTGGGTCGTGGCGCGCGATCGTCGGGATCCCCCATCGCGGGCGATCCTGCCACACCGATCGCGGGCCGGCGGGCGGGGCGGGCGCGGCCGACGCCGCACGACCGCCCCGAGCGGGATCAGCCCTGGGCGAAGCCGCCGTCGTCGATCCAGTCCATCTGCTTGCGCAGCTCCTTGCCGGTCAGCTCGAGCTGGGTCTTCGCCTGCTCCTCGCGGAGCCGGTTGAAGTTCTCGTTGCCGGCGCGGTTCTCGGCGATGAACTCGCGGGCGAAGGTGCCGTCCTGGATCTCGCCCAGGATCCGCTTCATCTCCGCCTTCGTCTCCTCGTTGACGACGCGCGGGCCACGGGTCAGGTCGCCGTACTCGGCGGTGTTGGAGATCGAGTACCGCATCCCTGCCAGGCCCTTCTCGTACATCAGGTCCACGATCAGCTTCAGCTCGTGGAGGCACTCGAAGTAGGCCATCTCCGGCGGGTAGCCGGCCTCGGTCAGGGTCTCGAAGCCGGCCTGGACCAGCGCCGAGGCGCCGCCGCAGAGGACGGCCTGCTCGCCGAAGAGGTCGGTCTCCGTCTCGTCCTTGAAGGTCGTCTCGAAGACGCCGCCGCGGGTGCAGCCGATGCCCTTGGCGTAGGCCAGGGTCAGCGCCTTCGCGTTGCCGGTCGCGTCCTGGTGGACGGCGATCAGGCCCGGGACGCCGGAGCCCTCCTGGTACTGGCGGCGGACCAGGTGGCCCGGGCCCTTCGGCGCGGCGAGCGCGACGTCGACGTCGGCCGGCGGCTGGACCTCGCCGTAGAGGACCGAGAAGCCGTGGCCGAAGAGGACCAGGTTGCCGGGGGCGATGCCGTCCTTGACCTCGTTCTCCCAGACGTCGCGGTGCAGCTCGTCCGGGACCAGGATCTGGACGATGTCGCCCTTGCTGGCGGCGTCGGCGATCGAGAGCACCTCGAGGCCGGCGTCCTTCGCCTTCTGCGCCGAGGAGGAGCCCTCGCGGAGGCCGACGACGACGTTGACGCCCGAGTCCTTGAGGTTCTGGCTGTGGGCGTGGCCCTGGGAGCCGAAGCCGATGATCGCGACGGTCTTGCCGTCGAGCAGCGTCAGGTCCGCGTCGTCGTCGTAGAACATAGGCGCGGAGTCTACGCGCGCGGAAAGCCGGGCCGCCGTGCGCCTGTCCGGGAACCCGTCCGAACGTCTGGTATCCCGCCCAGCGGCTCAGGCGTCGGCGGCCGCCACCAGCACCGCCCCGGGCACCGCCACCGCGCCCTCGGGGCCGTCCGGATCGGGGAAGGCGGCGAAGGCCGCGTCGATCTCCGCCTCGACCGCCGCCCGCTCGTCGCCGTCGAGCGCGGCCAGCGCCGTGCTGGCGACCCCGGACAGCTCCAGGAACCGCTGCCGCTGGGTCGCCGCGTCGGACGAGCGGTAGACGATCTCCAGCCGCTCGACCTCGGGCAGCACGAAGCCGGCGCCGCCGAGCAGGTCGAGCAGCCGCTCGCGGTCGCCGAGCGCGAACGGGTGGGTCGAGGAGCCCGGCCACTCGGCCAGCGCGCCGTGGGCGAGCAGGATCTCGATCGGGGCCCGGAACCAGGGGTTGTCCTCGTAGCGGTCCCAGACGGCCAGCGCGATCCGGCCGCCGGGGCGCAGCACCCGCCGCGCGTCGCGCAGGGCCGTCTCGGGGTCGGGCACCAGCATGTAGCCGAACCGCACCAGCAGCCCGTCGATCGAGGCCGCCGACATGTCGAGCCATTCCAGCTCCATCGGCGTCGCCTCGACGTTGAGGATCCCCCGCTCCTCGGCGTGCCGGCGGGCGGCCGCGACCATCGCCTCGGCGCCGTCGGCCAGGATCACCCGGCCGCCGGGGTGGACCAGCTCGGCGGCCAGCAGGCCGGTGTCGCCGAGGCCGGCGGCGGCCTCCAGCACCACGTGGCCCGGCTGCGGCGAGATCGCGTCGACCATCCACTGCGAGATCGGCTCGAAGGCGGCCTGCTGCCAGGAGCGCAGCCGCTCCCAGGCCGCGGCCTGGCGCTCCCAGGCGGCGCGGCTGGCGGCCCGCTGCTCGTCGAGGTCCGGATCGGGGGCGTCGCTCACCGCCCCATCGTCGCACGCGGCTCAGCGACGGCGGCCGCGATGGCGATCGCGACGGTGGTGGCCGTGGCGGCCGGGGCCGAGGGCGTGCCCGCCGTGGAGGGCGCGACCGCGGTGGCGGCGCTCCTCGCGCAGCCGCTCCAGCTCGCTGCGCGGATCGCCGCCGGGGCCGAGCCCGCGCCACGAGGTGCCGACCACGCCGGCGCCGGTCCCGACGATCACCCAGATCGGCCAGAAGTGGCCGTCGGCGCCGGTCGCCAGCCAGATGATCACGCACAGCAGGCTGATCGCCGCGGCGCCGCCGCCCTTCTGCCACAGCTGCGCCTTCAGCTCCTCGCGCGCCTCGGCGTCGGGACGACGGGCCGGCGGGTCCTCGTCGCGCAGGACCGGCAGGTCGGCGGTCAGCGCGGCCAGGTCGTCGACCGTCTTCGCGTTCAGCGTCCCGGTCAGCCGCTGCTCCAGCTCGTCGGCGTCGAGCCGGCCGGCGGCGGTGTGCCGGCGCAGGGCCTCGATCACCCGCTCGCGGTCGGCGTCCGACGCCCGCAGCGCCGGCGGGCCGGCCGGCGGGACGGAATCGCCTGCGGGCTGCTGCTCGCCATCCACCATCGCGGCTCCAAGCCTAGAGCTCTCGCCGCAGCAGCTTGCCGGACGGCGTCCGCGGCAGCCGCTCGACGACGTCGATCTCGCGCGGGAGCTGGTGGCGGGCCAGCGCGCTCGCCAACCGCGCCCGCAGCGCGTCGAGGTCGATCGTCGCCCCCGGCGCCGCCACCACGTGGGCGCAGACCCGCTCGCCCCACTGCCGATCGGGCCGGCCGAAGACCGCCGCCTCGACCACGTCCGGGTCGGCCTCGATCACCCGCTCGACCTCGAGCGGCAGCACGTTCTCGCCGCCGGTGATGATCGTGTCGGCCTTGCGCCCGGTCACCCGCAGGTGGCCGCGGGCGTCGAGCGCGCCGAGGTCGCCGGTGTGGAGCCAGCCGTCGTCGCCGATCGCCGCCGGCGAGATCGTCGGCCCGCGGACCAGCAGCTCGCCGTCGGCGGCCACGGCGACGGTCGTGCAGAAGAGCGGCGGGCCGAGCGTGGCGATCTGGCTGCACGCCTCGGACATCCCGTAGGTCGGCGCCACCGGGACCCCGGCCGCCGCGGCGTCCTCCAGCAGCCCGCCCGGGATCGACGCCCCGCCGAGCAGCGCCCAGCGCAGCGCCGAGGCCCCGCCGGGACCGCCGCGGAGGCCGCCGTCGAGCAGCCGCCGCAGCGTCGTCGGCACCAGCGAGACGACCGTCACCGCGCCCGCGGCCGGGTCGCGGCCGTGGAGCGCGTCGAGCACCCGCTCGGTGTCCCAGCGCTCGTGGACGACCGCGGTGGTGGCAGCGATCGCGCTCCGCAGCAGCACGCTGAGGCCGCCGACGTGGTTCAGCGGCAGCGCGCACAGCCAGCGCTCGTCGGGCGGGCAGCCGAGCGTCGCCGCCGACCCGATCGCGCTCCACAGCCAGTTGCCGTAGGTCAGCGGGATCGGCTTGGCCGCGCCGCTGGTGCCGCTGGTGTGGACGACGATCGCGGTCGCGTCGAGGTCGTGGTGGTCGAGCAGCCGCGCGGCCGGGTCCGGGACGACGGCGTCGAGGTCGACCGTCGCGTCGAGCAGCGCCGCCGCGCCGGCCGACCGCCGCTCGCGCTCGGCCGCCGGCAGCGCCGGGTCGAGCGGGACCGCGATCGCGCCGATCCGCAGCAGCGCGTGCAGCGCGATCACGAACGGCTGTCCCGGCGGCAGCGCCAGCACCACCCGCTCGCCCGGCCCCGCACCCAGCCGCCAGAGCCGCCGGGCGGCGTCGTCGACCGCCGCCAGCAGCGCCCGGTAGGGCACCCCGACCAGCGCCTCGTGGTCGGGCCGGCGGGCCGCCGCTCGCACGATCCAGGACTGCACCAGCACGCCGCCGGACGCTAGACCCTGGGCCGGAGGAACGCGGCCCGGCGGGGCCTGGCCGCCGCCCGGCGCCCGCTCGCACTAGCGTTCAAGCGGTCGACCGGGGTCCCCCGGTCCCACCGATCGCGAGGAGCCCCGTGCCCGACGCTTCCTGGACGCCCGCCGGCGACTACACCGACATCCGCTACGAGCTCTCCGCCGACCACGGACCGGAGCTGGAGCCCGGGGCCGGGCCGAGCGCCGGCTCGATCGCGAAGATCACCATCGACCGCCCGGAGGTCCGCAACGCCTTCCGGCCGCAGACGATCATCGAGATCTCGCAGGCGATCGAGCGGGCGCGCGAGGACCCGAGCGTCGGCGTGATCGTGCTGACCGGCGAGGGCCCGCTGGCCTTCTGCTCCGGCGGCGACCAGCAGGTCCGCGGCGACTCCGGCTACCTGACCGACCCGGACAACCCCGACCGCCAGCCCTCCGGGGCCTCGGTCGGCCGCTTCCACGTCACCGACCTGCAGGTCCAGATGCGCCGCTGCCCGAAGCCGATCGTGGCGATGGTGGCCGGCTACGCGATCGGCGGCGGCCACGTCCTGCACCTGCTCTGCGACCTGACGATCGCGGCCGACAACGCCCGTTTCGGGCAGACCGGGCCGAAGGTCGGCAGCTTCGACGGCGGCTTCGGCGCCTCGGTCCTGGTCGACGCGGTCGGGCCGAAGAAGGCGAAGGAGATCTGGTTCCTCTGCCGCCAGTACTCGGCCCAGGAGGCGCTGACGATGGGCCTGGTCAACACCGTCGTGCCGCTCGAGCAGCTGGAGGCGGAGACCGTCCGCTGGTGCGAGGAGATGCTGGCCAACTCGCCGTTCGCGCTGCGACTGCTGAAGGCCAGCTTCCACGCCGCCGAGGACGGCTACGCCGGGCTCCAGCAGCTGGCCCACGACACCAACCTGCTCTTCTACGGCAGCGAGGAGGCGCAGGAAGGACGCGACGCCTACAAGCAGAAGCGTCGCCCCGACTTCTCGCGCTTCCCGAAGCGCCCCTGATCCCCCGTCCCGATCGCCCCATGAGCACCCACGCCGACCACGTCGCCGACGCCGCCACCCCGCGGCCGAGCCCGCTCCGGATCTGGTTCCTGGCCGCCCGCCCGAAGACGCTGCCGGTCGGCCTGGCGCCGGTCCTGGTCGGCACCGCGCTGGCCATCCACCAGGACGCCTTCCGGCTCGGCGGCTTCCTCGCCGCGCTGCTCGGCGCGCTCTTCATCCAGGTCGGGGCGAACCTCTCCAACGACTACTCCGACGCCCGCCGCGGGGCCGACACCGAGGACCGGCTCGGCCCGCTGCGGGTGACCGCCGGCGACCTGGTGCCGCCGCAGCAGGTGCTGATCGCGACCTGGGTCAGCTTCGGGATCGCGGTCGTCTGCGGCATCTACCTGATCGCGACCGTCGGCTGGGTGATCCTGGCGATCGGCGCCGCCTCGATCGTGGCCGGCGTGCTCTACACCGGCGGCCCGCGGCCGTACGGCTACGAGGGCCTGGGCGAGCTGTTCGTCTTCCTCTTCTTCGGCCTGGTCGCGGTCACCGGCACCCACTACGCGCTGGCCGAGCGGTTCGACGGGACGGCGCTGGCGCTGGCCGTGCCGGTCGGGCTGATGGCCTCGGCGGTGCTGGTGGTCAACAACGTCCGCGACATCGACACCGACCGCCGCGCCGGCAAGCGGACGCTGGCCGTGCGGCTGGGCCGCGAGCGGACCCGCCAGCTCTACGCCGTGATGCTCGGCGGCGCCTACGTGCTGGCCGCGCTGATCGGCGCGATCGACGAGGAGCTGTCGCCCGCGCTGCTGCTGGTGCTGCTCTGCGCGCCGCTGGCGGTGCGGCTGGCGCAGCAGGTCCGCTCGCACGTCGACGGGCCGACGCTGAACGCCGCGCTGGCCGGGACCGGGCAGCTCGAGCTGCTCTTCTGCGTGCTGCTGTCGGCCGGGATCCTCGTCTCGTAGCGGGTCGGGCGACCGCCGCCGGCCGCGCCCCGTACGCTCCCCTCCGTGGATCTGCGCATCCAGGAAGTGGCGGTCCGGCTCTCGCAACCGGTCCGCGCCGCGTGGGGAGAGATCGCCGAGCGGCGGATGCTGCTGGTCGAGATCGAGGACGAGGACGGGATGGTCGGCTACGGCGAGGCCGCCCCGCTCGAGCCCTACGACGGCGTCTCGCTGGAACGCTGCCGCGAGGCCCTGGAGGCCTGTCGGCGGGCGCTGCGCGAGGTCACCAACGGCAGCGGTGCGACGGCGCTCGAGCGCTGCCGCACCGTCACCGACCTGCCGCATGCGCTGGCCGCCGTCGACCTGGCGCTGTGGGACCGCGCTTCGCGGCGCGAGCAGCGCTCGGTCGCCTCGATGCTGACCGAGGAGCCCGCCAACTGGGTCCCGGTCAACGCCACGATCGGCGCCCAGGATCCCGCCGACGCCGCCGAGAGCGCCCGCGAGGCCGCCGACGCCGGCTTCGAGACGGTCAAGGTCAAGGTCGGGCTCGACGACGACGAGGAGCGCGTCCGCGCGGTCCGCGAGGCGATCGGCCCCGACGTCGCGCTGCGGCTCGACGCCAACGGCGCATGGTCGACCGGCGAGGCGATGACCGCGATCGGCGCCCTCTCCCCCTACGGCGTCGAGCTGGTCGAGGAGCCGGTCCACGGGATCAGCGACCTGCGGCTGATCCGCGACCGGCTGCCGGTGCGGGTGGCGATGGACGAGACCGCCGACGAGCCCGGGGCGATCGCCTCCGGCGCGGCCGACGTGGTGGTCCTGAAGATCGGCCGCAGCGGCGGGATCGGCGGCCTGCTGGCGCGCGCCGCGCTGGCCCGCTCGACCCGCGCCGACGTGCTCCTGGCCTCGACCTGGGACGGGCCGCTGGGCGTCGCCGCCGCGGTCCACGCCGCGGCCGCGCTGAAGCTCCGCGACGCCTCCGGCCTGGCGACCCTGACGCTCTTCGAGCCGGCCGCGCTGGACGCGGTCGGGATCGGCGACACCAGCCTCGGCGAGCTCGCCACGCGGCTGATCGCCCGCGACGGCACGATCAGCGTCCCGCGCGGCGTCGGCCTGGTCTGAGGGCGGCGGCCGGGCGCCGCGGCCGCCCCGCTATCGTCGCCCGCCATGCCCAGCGACCTGCCCCTGATCGGCCTCCACGTCTCGCCCGCCGGCGGGCTTCCGAAGGCGGTCGAGCGGGGCGTCGAGGCCGGCTGCGAGGCGATCCAGATCTTCAGCCAGTCGCCGCGCCGGTGGGCGCCGACGAACCACAGCGAGGAGTCGATCGCGGCCTTCCGCGAGGCGCTCGCCGCGTCGCCGATCGAGTCGGTCGTGATCCACGCCCTCTACCTGGCCAACGCCGCCACCCCCGACCCCGAGCTGCGCGAGAAGTCGCTGGCCGCGATCACCCACTCGCTGCGGGTCGGCGACGCGATCGGGGCCGACGGCGTCGTCCTCCACCCCGGCTCGGCCAAGGACGGCGACCCGGCCGAGGGGATCGCCAACTGCGCGTCGGTCTTCCGCGAGGCGCTGGCCGAGTCCGACCACTGCCCGCTGCTGCTGGAGGACACCGCCGGCGCCGGCGGCACCCTCGGCCGCTCGTTCGAGGAGCTGCACGCGCTGCTGGAGCAGAGCGGCGGCGACCCGCGGATCGGGCTCTGCCTCGACTCCTGCCACCTGCTGGCGTCCGGCTACGACGTCCGCACGGCCGGCGACCTCGACGACGTCCTGGCCCAGGCCGACGCCTCGTTCGGGCTCGACCGGCTGCGCTGCATCCACGTCAACGACTCGCAGACGCCGCTCGGCTCGAACCGCGACCGCCACGCCCCGCTCGGTGAGGGCGAGATCGGCGAGGCCGGGATCGCGGCGATCCTCAGCGAGCCGCGCTTCGGCGGGCTGCCGGTGATCTTCGAGGGGCCCGGCACCGAGGGCAAGGAGCCGAACGCCGCCGACATGGCGATCGCCCTGCGGCTGCGCGACGAGGGCCGGGCCGCGCGCGGCCTCGGCTGAGCCCCGCAACGGTCGATCTGCGTCGCCACGGCGCAGGTTTGACCAACTCCAGTCCTCGCACATAGCTGGCCTTGAGGTGGCCGCGGCAGGATGGATCTCGATCGATTCCCCTCCCCCAGGAGTCATCGAGTTGCCACAGCCCTCCGCCTCCCCCGCCAGACGCCTCACCCGTCCCGCTCAGCGCGTTCGCGACGCGGCCCGGCCGATCGCCGTCGCCTCCGTCGTGGCCCTCTCGAGCACCGGCCTGGGGATGGTGGCCGTCCCCGCCGCCCAGGCCAGCCGGGTCCAGCAGCGGTTGGTGCACGAGGGCTTCCTGTCCGCCTCCGACGTCAGCGGGCGCTACGACCCGCGGACCGGCGCGGCGGTCGCCCGCTGGCAGGCCGCTCGTGGCCTGCGGGCGGACGGCATCGTCGACAGCGCGACGGCCGAGCGGCTCCTGGGGATCCCCCACACCAGGAGGACCCGATGAGCGACACCTCAGCCCAGCGCGCCCAGCGCCTCAGCCACCGCCGCCGGCGCCTCGCGCAGCAGGCCATGGCCAGCGCCGGGAACAACGACCTCGCCCGCCGGCTGCGCCGCAAGCTCGACGACGCGACGCGCGATGTCGCAGTAGCGGCGGTCGCGAGCGCCGACGACGACCGTCAGCGGAACCGCAAGCGTCGCAAGTCGGTGCCACACCGCGGGTACCGCGCCCGGCCCCAGACCGCGTAGCGTCGCGGCCATCCCCTCGGCGTCGGCGGCGGCGATCTCCGCCCGCTGGGCGGCCTTGACCTCGGGCGGATCCCCCTCCCAGAGGGGCATCCGCCCCCAGCGGTCGGCGAACGCCTCGCTGCCGTTCTCCAGCAGCCAGGCGGCCTGCAGCTCGTCGGACATCCGCCGCGAGGCCCGCTCGTGGTCGCCGGGCGTGCCCGGCGTCGAGGAGATCAGCACCAGGTGGCCGATCCGCTCGGGCTCCTCCAGCGCCAGGTGCAGCGCCATCCGGCCCCCGAGCGAGTAGCCGGCGAGCGCCACCGGGCCGTCGGCCGCGACCTCGTCCAGATCCTCGCGCAGGTCGTCGAGGATCCCGTCGAGGTCGATCGGCCGCTCCGCCACCCGGCGGCCGTGGCCGCGCAGGTCGACGGCCCGCAGCCGCAGCCGCGGATCGATCCGCCGGGCGACCCCATCCCAGGACCGGGCGGAGCCGCCGAACCCGTGCAGGGCGAGGATCGTCGTGGGCGCCATCGCCCGGACAGGCTGCCAGAGCCGACGCCGGCGCGCGCTCTCTGGCACCCTCGAACCGTGACCGACGCGCCCGACGACCGTCCCCCTGCGTCCTCCGCGCCCGCCCGCGACGGCCACGGCAGCCGGGTGCTGCTGGCGGTGCTGGTCGACGAGCTGGTCCGCGGCGGCGTCCGCGACGTGGTGACCTCGCCGGGGTCGCGCAACGCTCCGCTGGTGGCGGCGCTGACCGCTCACGGCGCGCTCCGCGCCCACAGCGTGATCGACGAGCGGGCAGCCGGGTTCGTGGCGCTGGGACTGGCGAAGGCCGGCGGCCGCCCGGTGGTGGTCTGCTGCACGTCGGGCAGCGCCGTCGCCCAGTACCTGCCGGCGGTGGTCGAGGCCCACCACGGGCGGATCCCGCTGATCGTGCTCAGCGCCGACCGGCCGGCCGAGCTGCGCGACGTCGGGGCCGGGCAGACGATCGAGCAGCCGGGGATCTTCGGGACCAGCGTCCGCTGGGCCCAGGAGCTGGCGCTCGACACCGCCGACCGCGCCGGGGTCCGGTTCGTGCGGGCGCTGGCGGCGCGGATGCTGGAGGCGGCGACCGGCGGCGGGCGCGGTCCCGGGCCGGTCCACCTGAACCTGCCGCTGCGCGAGCCGCTGGCCCCCGGACCCGAGCCGGTGGCGCTGCCGGCCGGCGCCGAGGGCCGGCCCGACGGCGTTCCCTGGGTGCGGCGGTCGGGGGCCGGCGGCGCGCCCGACGAGGCGGCCCTGCGGCGGACGGCCGAGCTGCTGCTGCGCCACCCGCGGGCGCTGGTGGTGGCCGGGCGCCACGAGCACGATCCCCAGGCCGGGCCGGCGCTGGCCGCGCTCTGCGAGCTGCTGGCGCTGCCGCTGCTGGCCGACCCGCTCTCCGGCGCCCGCCGCGGACGGGCGGCGATCGCCCGCTACGACGCGCTGCTGCGGCTGACCGACGGCGGCCCGCCGACGCCGGAGCTGGTGCTGCGGATCGGCGACCTGCCGACCAGCAAGCCGCTGCGACGGTGGCTGGCCGCGCTGCCGGCCGACGTCCCCCAGGTCCACGTCCGCGACGACGGCGCCTGGCAGGACCCGGACGGCGCGCTCAGCGACGTGGTGATCGCCCGCCCGCGGCTGCTGCTGGAGGCGCTGGCGCCGCGGCTGGCCAGCGGCCGGCCCGACCCGGCCTGGCTGGCCGCCTGGCAGGCGCTCGACGTGGCGACGGTCGCCGCCCAGGACCGGGTGCTCGACGGCGAGGCCGGCGACGACGATCCGCCGACCGAGCCGTGGCTGGCCCGCGAGCTGCCGGCGCTGCTGCCGCCGGCCGCGACGCTGCTGGTCGCCGCCTCGATGCCGATCCGCGACGTCGAGGCGCTGATGGCCCCCCGCGACCAGCTGCGGGTGCTGGCCAACCGCGGCGCCAACGGGATCGACGGCACGCTGGCGACCGCCTGGGGCCTGTGCCTGGCCCGCGACCCCGGCGACGGGCCGGTGGTGGTGCTGCTCGGCGACGTCGCGCTCCAGCACGACGTCGGCTCGCTGCTGGCCGCCGGCCGCGCCGGCGTCGACCTGACCGTGGTGGTGGTCGACAACGACGGCGGCGGGATCTTCCACTTCCTGCCGATCGCCGAGGGCCGCGACGAGCGGATCGAGCGCCACGTGATGACCCCGACCGGGCTCGACGTGGCGGCGCTGGTGGCGGCCGCCGGCGGCACGCTCCACCCCGTCCCCCGCCGTGGCGACCTGCTGCCGGCGGTGCGGGCCGCGGTCACCGAGCCGGGCCTGTCGGTGCTGCACCTGCGGACCGAGCGGGACGCCAACCGCGAGCTGCACCGGGAGCTGGAGCGGGCGGTCCGCGACGCGCTCGCCGGCGGGGCCTAGCCGGAGCGCGGCTCCAGCAGCGGCAGCGAGGCCAGCTCGATCTCGCGGCTGACGGCGGCGATCTCGTCCGGGAACGCGGCCAGCTGGACGCCCTTCGAGAAGCCCATCGGCGCCTCGAGCGGGCGGAAGAAGTCGTCGAAGTGGCTCGGCACCACCGTCTGCGGCCGCAGCCGCCCGAGGATCCGCGGCCAGTAGTCGCGGGTCACGCTGCGGCCGGCGATCCCGGCCAGGAACAGGTCGACGTCGCGGTGGCGGATCGCGTCGTCGATCAGGTCGGCGCTGCCCTGGTGGTAGATCCGCAGCCCGGCGACCTCGACGTGGATCCCGAAGACCTGGCCGCAGCGGTAGGCGCTCGGGGCCAGCCGGTCGACGTGCTCGCAGGTCAGCTCGCCGTCGAACGGCACCTTGCGACCGAGCAGCAGCTTCGAGTGGCGGCTGGGGACGAAGGTGACGACGAACGGCCCCAGCTCGTAGGGCCGGTAGGGCTCGACCTCTCGTGCCTGCTCGCCGAGCCCGTGCAGCCGCATCAGCTGGGTCAGCGACGACGAGCCGAGCACCGGGCAGCCGTGGCGGCGGGCGATCGCCGGCGCGTCGATCGCGTGGTCGAAGTGGGTGTGGCCGATCAGGATCCCGGCCAGCGCGCCGACCCCGGCCAGGTGGCGGTCCTGCCGGGTCGGGTCGGGCAGCGCCCGCCGCCGCAGCAGCACGTCACGGATCGGCACCCGCGACAGGTAGGGATCGATCAGCAGCGCGTGGCCCTCGTGGTCGATCCGGTAGCCGGCGGTGCCGAGCCAGGTGATCCGCAGGCCGCGGGGCAGGGCCAGCGGCCGCTGCTCCAGCTCGGCGCGGACCTGGTGGTCGTCGCGGGCCGCCTCCGCCCCGCCGGCGAGGCCGCGGAGGAGGGCGGCGAGCGGGCGCGGCGACGGCATCGGCGGCAGTCTCCCAGCCGGGCGGGCCGGCCGCGAGCCTTCTAGCCCTGCGGGCGGGCGGCGACCCGCGCGACCCAGGCGGCCAGCCGCGGGTGGCTGTCGGCGTCGAAGCCGCCGTGCTCGTGGAGCACCCGGTGGAAGGGGTCGCCGTCGGCCGGCGGCGGCGCCTGGACCCCGTAGCGCAGGAACGGGTAGGCGGTCACGTCGCAGATCCCGAACGCGTCGCCGCCGAGGTGGTCCTGGCCGTCGAGCCGCCGCTCGAACCGCCCCAGCCAGGTCCGCATCCGCTCGCCGTCGTCGGCGACCGCCCGCCGCTCGCCGTCGGTCAGCCGCTCGAGGTCGAAGCCGACCGGGCCGAGCAATGCCGCCAGCCGGTTCGGCGGGCCCTTCCAGACCTCGTTGAAGCGGTGGCAGAAGACGTCGGCGAGG
The DNA here is from genome assembly GCF_034096925.1 of Patulibacter defluvii. Lineage (NCBI taxonomy): Bacteria > Bacillati > Actinomycetota > Thermoleophilia > Solirubrobacterales > Patulibacteraceae > Patulibacter > Patulibacter defluvii. The sequence goes on along the minus strand of NZ_JAWZSQ010000033.1, from coordinate 32,111 downwards.
GCCGCGTCGCCCGGGTCGGCGGGCCACAGCGGTGGCGTCGGCCAACGCTCCTCGATCCAGGCCAGGATCCGCGGCGAGTCGGCGATCACGCGCTCGTCCCCGAGGTCGACGGCGACCGGCACCAGCTCCTGGCCGCTGACCTCGCGGACGGCCCGGCGGTCGTCGGGGTCGACGTCGACCCACTCGACCGCGAGGCCCTTGTGGCCCGCCGCCAGCGCGACCCGCTCGACGTTCGTGGAGAACGGGATCCGGTAGACGCGGAGGTCGGCCATGGGCGGATCGTACGGACCGCGAGGGCGGGCGCCCTCGCGGCCTCGGGCTCAGGCGGCGGTCGCCGGTGCCGCCGCGGCCGCCAGCGCGTCGGCGCCGAGCGGCTGGCCGACGGTCCGCCGCCGGCCCGCTCCGAGCCCGGCGACGGTCAGCGGCACCAGCAGCACCATCAGGGCCACCAGCGGCGCGGTCCAGCCGCCGGAGACGTCGTGGAGCGCGCCGAGCGCGAACGGGCCGCCGGCGGCCAGCAGGTAGCCGACCGTCTGGGCCATCCCCGAGAGCGCCGCCGCGTGCTCGGGGTCGGGGGTGCGGAGGACGATCATCGTCAGCGCCAGGCTGATGCCGGCGCCCTGGGCGAACCCGAGCAGCGCCATCCACAGCGGCCCGGCCGCGGTCGGGGCGATCAGCAGCCCGCCGGTGCCCACCACGTAGAGCGCGGCCGTCGCCGCCACCAGCCGCCGCTGGTCGAGCGAGCGACCGGCCACGATCGGCACCACCAGCGAGCTGACGGTGCCGAAGATCGTGGCCAGGGCCAGCATCAGCCCGGCCCGCGACTCGGAGAAGCCGTGGTCGGCGAAGATCGTCGGCAGCCAGGCCGCGGCGGCGTAGAACTGGAACGACTGGAGGCCCATGAAGAGGGTCACCTGCCAGGCGACCGGGTCGCGCCAGAGCGAAACCGGGGCCCCGCCGCCGCCGGCCTTCGGTCGCGGCGTCGACGCGGCGCTCGCGTCGGTCGCCGGCGCCGGCCGTCGCCGCAGCCGCAGCCAGGCCGCGGCGGCCACGACCGCCGGCACCGCCAGCAGCGCCCACAGCGCCAGCGTCGTCCGCCAGGGGCTGTCGAGGCCGTCCTGGAGCGGGATCGTGATCGCCGCCGCCAGCGCCCCGCCGGCGCTCAACGCCATCGCGTAGACGCCCATCGCCAGCCCGGTCGCGTGGCCGAGGTCGCGCTTGATCATGCTCGGCAGCAGCACGTTGGCGATCGCGATCGTGCCGCCGATCAGGACCGTCCCGGCGAACAGCACCGCCATGCTCGACGAGAGCCGGACGACGATCCCGACCAGCAGCAGCACCAGCGCGCCGAGCAGCACCGGCTCCGCCCCCAGCCGCCGGGCCAGCCGCGGGGCCAGCGGCGCCAGCGCGCCGAAGCAGAGCACCGGCAGCGTCGTCAGCAGGCCGGCGGTCGCGCCCGACATCCCGGTCTGCTCGCGGATCCCGTCGAGCAGCGGCGAGACGGCGACGATCGCCGGCCGCAGGTTGACGGTGATCAGCACGATGCCGACCAGCAGCACCACCGTCCGCGCGCGGGAGCTCATGCGCCGCCGTCCTCGCTGTCGCGGTCGTACTGCTCGCGGGCGGCCTGGAGCAGCCGCTCGGTCGCGCGCTCGGCGGCGCCCGGCGAGCGGCGGCGGATCGCCGTCACCAGGTCGGCGTGGGCGCGGGTCACGACGCCGTCCTCGAAGCCGGCCCGCTCGACGGCGGCGATCGTGGTCAGCATCGTCTCGGTCAGGTGGCCGTAGAGCTCGATCAGCAGCGCGTTGTGGGTCGCCGCCACCACCGCCTGGTGGAGCGCCACGTCGGCCTGGACGAAGCCGGCCCGGTCGCGGGCCTGGCGGGCCGCGCTGCGGCGGGCGAGGGCGGCGTCGATCGCGGCCAGGTCGTCGTCGGTCCGCCGCTGGGCCGCCAGCCGGGCGGCGTCGCGCTCGAGCCCGCCACGGACCTCGAACGCCTCGAGCACGCTGGTGCGGGCGACGCAGCGCTGGAGCGCCGCGTTCAGGTCGCTGGTCGCGCGGACGTAGGTGCCGTCGCCCTGGCGGGCCTCCAGCAGGCCGGCGTGGACCAGCGCCCGTACCGCCTCGCGGACGGTGTTGCGGCCGACGTCGAGCTCGCGGACCAGCTCCGGCTCGGGCGGGATCCGCGTGCCGACCGGCCACTCGCCCGACGCGATCAGCGTCTCCAGCTGCTCGATCACCTGGGCGGTGAGGCTGGGGCGGGCGGTCGACTGGAGCGGCACGGTGGGATCATCCTAACATCCCATGTTTCCGGCTGGCCGCATACCGGCCCGGCCTGATAGAGGTGGGCCATGCCGCGCACGATCCCCCGTGACGAAGCCTGGACGCTGCTGCAGGAGTGGGTCGCCTCGCCCTCGCTGCGCCGCCACTGCCTGACCGTCGAGGCCGCGATGCGGGCCTACGCCGAGCAGACGCCGGAGGCCGACGTCGAGCTGTGGGGCGTGACCGGGCTGCTGCACGACGCCGACTACGAGCGCCACCCCGACCTGGAGACCGGCCACCCGCGGCTGATCATGGCCGAGCTGGAGCGGCGCGACGCCCCGCCGGAGATGGTCCGCGCGATCGCCTCGCACGCCGACTACCTGGGCGTCCCGCGCGAGAGCCCGCTGGAGCGGACCCTGTTCGCCGTCGACGAGCTGTGCGGGTTCGTCGTCGCCTGCGCGATGGTCCGGCCGCAGGGGATCCACGGGCTGACCCCGAAGTCGGTCCGCAAGAAGCTGAAGACCGCCTCGTTCGCGGCCGCCGTCGACCGCGAGGCGGTGACCGCCGGCGCGGCGCTGATCGGGCGCGAGTTCGCCGACCACGTGGCGTTCGTGATCGCGGCGATCGAGCCGCTGGCCGCCGAGCTGGAGCTGGAGGGCGAGGCCGGCGCGGCGGCCTGATCCAGGCTCAGCCGGCCAGCAGCGGCAGCAGCGCCTGCAGCTTGGCCTCGGTCTCGGCCAGCTCCGCGGCCGGGTCGGAGTCGGCCACCACGCCGACGCCGGCGAAGCAGCGGGCCAGCTCCGGCTCCAGCAGCGCCGAGCGCAGCGCGACGCAGAACTCGCCGTCGCCGGCGCTGTCGGTCCAGCCGACCGGCCCCGCGTACCAGCCGCGGTCCATCCCCTCGAGGGCCGGGATCAGCGGCAGCGCGACCGGCTCGGGGAAGCCGCCCACGGCCGGCGTCGGGTGCAGCCGCCCGGCCAGCTCGACGACCGGGATCGGCCGCGCCAGCTGGGCCCGGATCGGCGTCGCCAGGTGCTGGACGCTGGCCGCCTGGACCACCTGCGGCTGCTCGGCGGCGGTCGTCCAGAGCGCCAGCGCGTCGAGCCGGCCGAGGATCCGGCGGACGACGATCGCGTGCTCGCCGCGGTCCTTCGCCGACCGCATCAGGTGCTCGCCGAGGTGCCGCTCGACCGCCGGGTCGCTGCTGCGGCGGGTGGTCCCGGCCAGCGCCAGCGTGGCCAGCCGGTGGCCCTCGCGGCGGACCAGCAGCTCGGGGGTCGCGGCGACGAAGGTCCGCTCGCCGCGGCCGACGGCCAGCACGCAGCAGCCGGCGTAGGCCTCGCGCATCACGCCCAGCACCGCCGCCGGGTCGGGCGAGCGCCAGCCGGGCCGGCCGCTGACCTGGACCTCGCGGGCGAGGACGATCTTCTCCATCTCCCCCGCCCGGATCCGCTCGACGCCGCGGGCGACCGCCTCCTCGTAGTGGGCCGGCGGCAGCGCCGAGACGACCCGGCCGCGGTGGACGGGATCGGGGTCGAGCAGCGGCGGGCGGGCCGGTGCCAGCGCGGCGACCCGGTCGAGGGCGGCGTCGACCAGCGCCTCGGGCTCGCCGTCGGCGGTCACCCGCAGGGCGACGGTGGCGCGGATCCGGCCGCCGCGGCCGGCGATCCCCAGCAGCGGCACGTGCAGCGAGGCGGCCGCGTAGCCGTCCCAGGCCGGCGTGGTGGCGCCCTCGTCGGTGAAGGCGAAGCCGCCGACGGCCAGCAGGCCCTCGCCGTCGAGGCCGGTCCCGAGGTCGCCGACCGCGTCGGCGCAGAGCGCCTCCCAGCGGCGGGCGACGCGGGCGAAGCGGTCGGCGCCGGCGGCCTCGATCGCCTCGACCACGCCCAGCGTCGCGACCACCCGGCGGTCGCGGTCGCGCTGCTCGAAGACGGTCCACGGCTCGCCGGGGACGCGCCCGCAGGCGACGACCGCCGACGGGTCGACCGCCGGGTCGACGTCGACGGTGACCGAGGCCAGGACCGCGTCGCGGTGGCGGCGGCGGGCCCGTTTGCGCGCCTCGCGGGCGTGGCGCAGCAGCCGCTCGCGGTCGCCCGCGGTCAGGCGGACGGCCGGGAGCTGCGCGCTGTCGCGACCGGCGAGGGACGGCATCGACCCACAGGATCGCACCTCCGCCGCCGCCGGGGCGGGGCGTCGGTCACGGAGCCCGGCGGGCGGCCGGGCCCCGGGCCGAGGCTCAGGTCTCCTCGCGCCCGCGCGAGATCGCGACCTCGCCGGTGCGGATCATCTCGACCAGCCCGTAGGGCCGGACCAGCCGCTCGAAGGCCTCGATCTTCGCCCGCTCGCCGGTGATCTCGACGATGATCGAGCGGCGGCCGACGTCGACGACCTTGCCGCGGAAGACCTCGGCCAGCTCGCGGATCTCCGAGCGGGTCTGGCCGTCGCAGCTGACCTTGAAGAGGGCCAGCTCGCGGGCGACGGTCTCGTCCGGCTCGAGGTCCTTGATCTTGAGGACGTTGACCAGCTTGTGCAGCTGCTTGACGACCTGGTCGATCGGGTGCAGCGCGCCGTCGAGGGTCAGCGTGATCCGCGAGATCCGCTCGTCGTCGGTCGGGCCGACCGAGAGCGTGTCGATGTTGAAGCCGCGGCGGGTGAAGAGGCCCGAGACGCGGGTCAGGACGCCGGGCTTGTTCTCGACCAGGATCGAGAGCACGTGCTTGCGGCCGGTGCGGATGTTGCCGGCGGCCTCGAGCTCGTCGAGGCTGAGGATCTCGTTCGTGTCCACCATCGCTCAGCCCACCATGTTCCGCGCCGGCTCGCCGGGCGCGATCATCGGGTACACCTTCTCGTCGCGCGTCACCCGCACGTCGATGAACGCCGGCCCCTCGGCCTCGATCGCGGCCCGCAGGTCGTCCTCCAGGGTCCGCGCGTCGGTCAGCCGGACGCCGCGGATGCCGTAGGCGTCGGCCAGCTTCACGAAGTCGGGCGAGGCCTCCTCGCCGCCGAACGTGTTCATGTCGACGTGGCTGTAGCGCTCCTGCCAGAACAGCTCCTGCCACTGGCGGACCATGCCGAGGAAGCCGTTGTTCAGGCAGACGACCTTGATCGGCAGGTTCTCCTGCTTGATCGTGGCCAGCTCCTGGATGTTCATCTGGATCGACCCGTCGCCGGTGACGACGACGGTCGTCCGCTCGGGGTCGCCCATCTGGGCCCCGATCGCCGCCGGCAGGCCGAAGCCCATCGTGCCGAGGCCGCCGGAGTTGACCCACCGGCGGGGCTCGGGGAAGTGGTAGTACTGCGCCGCCCACATCTGGTGCTGGCCGACGTCGGAGCAGACGATCGCGTCGCCGCCGGTGACGCGGTACAGGGTCTCGATCACGCTCTGGGGCTTGATCTCCCCCGGCTCGCCCGGCTCGTAGGTCAGCGGGTGGCGCTCCTGCCAGGTGCGGATCCGCTGCCACCACGGGTCGAGCCGGCTGGCGTCGGTGTCGAGTCCGCGGTACTCGTCGGCCAGGCGGGCGAGGATCTGCTTCGCGTCGCCGACGATCGGGATGTGGGCCGGGATGTTCTTCGAGATCTCGGCCGGGTCGACGTCGATGTGGATGAACTTCGCCCGCGGCGCGAACTCGGACAGCTTGCCGGTGATCCGGTCGTCGAAGCGGGCCCCGACGGCGCAGATCAGGTCGGCCTCGTCCATCGCGTAGTTGGCCGCGCGGGTGCCGTGCATGCCGAGCATCCCGACCCACTGCTCGTCGGGAGCCGGGTAGGCGCCGAGGCCCATCAGCGTGCAGGTGATCGGGAACTTGCCCGTCCGCACGAGGTCGCGCAGCTCGTCGGCGGCCCCGGCCGCGACGACGCCGCCGCCGGCGTAGATGATCGGCCGCCGCGCCGCGGCGAGGGCGCGCGCCGCCTGCTTGATCTGCTTCGCGTTGCCGGTCGTCCGCGGCTGGTAGCCGGGCAGGTGCAGGTCGGTGACCGGCTCGTAGGCGATGTCGGCCTTCGAGAGGTCCATCGGCAGGTCGATCAGGACCGGGCCGGGGCGGCCGGTCGAGGCGATGTGGAAGGCCTCGTGGATCACCCGCGGCAGCTCGCGCGGGTCGGTGATCATGAAGCTGTGCTTGACGGCCGGCATCGTGATGCCGATCGTGTCCGCCTCCTGGAAGCCGTCGGTCCCGAGCAGGTCGGTGCGGACCTGGCCGGTGAAGAAGACCACCGGGACCGAGTCCATCATCGCGTCGACGATCGGGGTCACCAGGTTGGTGGCGCCGGGGCCGGAGGTGCCGAAGCTGACCCCGACCTTGCCCGTGACCTTCGCGTAGCCCTCGGCCGCGTGGCCGCCACCCGCCTCGTGGCGGACGAGCACGTGATGGATGCCGGCGTCGACGAAGGCGTCGTAGGTCGGGAGGTTCGCGCCGCCCGGATACCCGAATACGACGTCGACGCCCTCCGCCTTCAGGCACTCCATCAGCGCATCGACTGCGCGCATCTGCCCAACCTCCCTTCCGACCGTTCTCGCCGCTTGCGTGCCAACAGGAAAAGAGGCCGACGTCAGGACGGCCTCGGAACCAGCGAGGATAGCAGCGGGTTCGGGGCGTCCTACGGCTCGCCGGGGGCCGCCGGGGCCCGCTCGGGCGGCCGCACGCCGGGCGGCAGGTAGGCGACCTCGGGGAACGGCAGGTCGGTCCCGCAGCGCATGCACATCGTGTCGCTGATCGGCAGCATCCGGCCGCAGCCGTCGCAGCGCCGGCGCGGCTCGTGCTCGCGTCCGGGATAGACGATCGAGGCGATGAAGCCGAAGATCGGGACGCCGGCCGCGATCATGAACCAGACCAGGAACGAGCTGCCCTTGGCCTTGCCCTGGAGCCCGCCCGCGATCCCGAACAGGACGCAGACGAAGAGGAAGAAGAAGAACGAGGCGCCCACGTCGGTTCCAGGGTAGCGGCCGCGCCCTGGGGGTCCCGCTCCGCCTGCCCGGCGGAGCGGGCTGGTCTCAGAAGCCCCGCCGCTGCTGCTCGCGGTGCAGCCGCGGGTCGTGCTCGATCTCCTCGCGGTGGCGGCGCTCGATCAGCGCGTGCATCACCCACAGCACCGCCAGCACGACGACGGCGATCGAGACCCCGAGCGCGTCGTCGAACGAGATCGCCCCGAGCCCGGCGAAGAACGCGAAGACGGCGATCACGCCCAGCGCGAGGACCCAGAACGCGGCCCGCAGGATCTCGACGGCGTCGCGCGCACGGTGGTGGTGCGGGTCGTGGATCGTGGCCATCTGATCCCTCCTCGGTCGCTGCGGGCGTCGGTCGTTGCTCGTGGCAGATGATACGAGCATCGCGCGCGCGAGGCAACCGCCGGGGAGCCGCGACGGCGGCGGGGCGACGCGCCGCCGGCCGCTCCGGCAGGATGATGGGAGCGGCGCCCGGGACGTCCGGCGCCCGCCGATGAGGGGTACGACCACGTTCCGCTGGAGCAGCCTGAGCGCCGACGCCGCCACCCGCCTGGGTGAGCCGGTGCTGGCGGCGACCCCCGTGTCGCCCGTCCCCCGGCGTGCGCCGGGGTTCGGGTCGTGGGGCCACGAGCCGCTGACCGGCGCCGAGGTCCGCTACCTCGTCGTGACCCCGACGCGAGTCGTCGTCTACGCGCTCGATCGCGGTCGCCGCGGCGAGGCGTACTACCGGCTGCTGCGGGTCGAGATCGAGGCCCCGCGAACGGCGGTCGCCGGCGTCGCGCTCGGCCGACCGCTGGTGGCGCGGGCCTTCCGGGTCCGCCTGACCGACGGCTCGCAGTGGCCGCTCGAGGTCTCCCCCGCCCGCTCGCGCCAGTGGGGACCGGTGGTCGAGCTGCTCGGCCGGCTGCCCGCCGACAGCGGCCGCGAGAGCGTCTCCTCCGACCCCGCCCGCTCCCAGGACTCGCCGGCCTGAGGCCGACCGGCCGTGGCGCGCCGCTCAGCCTCCGCTCGGCGGCGACGGGCGGCCGTCGCCGTCGCGCTGACCGGCGGGCTGGCGCTGCCCGCCGCGACCGCCCCGGCCGCCGTCCCGCCCCCGGGTCCGCCGACGGTCACCCTCGCGAGCGTCGGCGCCTGGTGCTGGTTCGCCGACCCGCGGGCGATCGCCCACGGCGGCCGGGTCGTCTTCGGCTGGGTCGCCGACGACGGCTCGATCATGGCCGGCGACGACCGCGGCCGGCAGGTCGCGCTCGACCCGCGGCTGGAGCGTGACGACCACGACAACCCCGCCTTCTACGTCCGCCGCGACGGGCGGCTGATGGCCTTCTGGTCGGCCCACAACGGCCGCGAGCTGCGCTACCGGATGGCCGCGGCCGGGGTGGGGTCGAGCTGGGGCCCGGTCGGCCGCGCGCCGGCCAACCCGGGCGGCGGCGACGACCGCTACACCTACCCCAACCCGCTGCGGGTCGGGACGACGCTCTACCTCTTCTGGTCCGGCACCGCGACCACGGCGACCTACGCGACCTCGCCCGACGACGGCGATCGCTGGAGCGCCGCGCGGACGCTCTTCGCGGCGACCGGCCCGCGGGTCCGCTACGTCAAGTACCGGGCGGCGGCCGACGGGATCCACCTGGCGTGGTCGCTCGGCCACCCGCGCGAGGGCGCCAGCGGGATCCGCCACGCCGTGATCCGCGGCGGGTCGGTCGAGCGCCAGGACGGGACCCCGATCGGGCGGCTCGGCACGCCGCTCGACCCGACCGCGGGCGACCTGGTCTACGCCCCGACCGTCGCCGGCGGCGCCTGGATCCACGACCTCGCGGTGGTCGACGGCCGGCCCGAGATCGCCTACGCCGCCTTCCCCTCCGCGACCGACCACCGCTACCGCGTGGCCACCTGGGACGGCCGCCGCTGGCGCGACGAGCAGGTGGCCGCCGCCGGGCCCTCGTTCGAGCTGTCGGGCGCCGAGCCCTCGTACTCCGGCGGGATCGTGCTTGACCCGGCCCGTGCCGGCGTCGCCTACCTGTCGCGGCGGAGCGGCAGCGCCGTCCACGAGCTGGCCCGCGCCGAGCGGACCGCCGACGGCTGGACGCTGACCGCGATCACCAGCGACTCCGCGCAGCCGAACGTCCGCCCCTACCCGGTCGCCGGTGGCCTGGCCTGGATGCGCGGCGCCTACCCCGGCTACACCCGCTTCCGGACCGCGCTGGTCTGGCGGCCCGGGGCTCAGGCGCCGCCGCCGGCGGCGACCGCGGTCCGGGTCGTCGATCGGCGGCTGCCGCGCGACCGGCGGCTGCGGGCCATCGTCCACGGCCCCGGCGGACCGCTGCGGGTGCGGGTGGTGCGGCCGACCGCCGACGGTCGGCTGGCGATCGCCGGCGAGGTCGCCGGCCGGGCCCACGGCGGCCGGCTGACGGTCCGGCTGCCACGGCTGCGCGCCGGCCTGTACCGGGTCTCGGTCTGGCGCGGCGACCAGCGGCTGGGCTGGCGCCACGTGCGGGTGGCGGGCGCGCGGTGACCGCGTCCGCTCCCCGCGACGGCGGCCGCCGGCGGACCGGCGCCGCGCCGAAGGCCCTAGGCTGCGCCCGGTCATGACGGCCGACTCGCGCGCGCCGGCGGCCCCGTCCGCCCCCACCGCCCGCCTGCGGCGCGCGACCGCGCGCGTCGTCGGCGACCGCGATCCCGGCCTGCTGCTGACCGTCGCGGCGGCGGTCCTGCTCGGCCTGGCCTACGCGGTCTGGGCCACCCAGCGCCAGCGCTGGTACCTGACCGACGGCTACGACCTGGGGATCTTCGACCAGGCCGCCCGCCACCTGGCCCACCTGCAGTGGCCGGCGTCGTCGATCCGCGAGGTCGACAACCTCTGGGGCGACCACTTCCACCCGATCATCGTCGTCTGGGGCCTGGCGCGGGCGATCTGGCCGTCGCCGAACGCGCTGCTGGTGACCCAGGCGGCGGTCGTCGCGGCGGCGATGGTGCCGCTCTACCTGTTCGCCCGCGAGCGCGCCGGGCGCTGGCCGGCGCTGCTGATCGCGCTCGCCTACGGCAGCTCCTGGGGCGTCCAGCGGGCGATCGACTTCGACGTCCACGAGCTGGCCTTCGGGCCGCTCTTCCTGGCCTGCGCGGTGCTCTTCGCCGACCGCCGGCGGTGGGGCTGGTACTGGCTCAGCGCGCTGCTGCTGCTGACCGTCAAGGAGGACGTCTCGCTGCTGGTGGTGGCGGTCGGGCTGTGGCTGGCGCTGGCCGGCGAGCGCCGCCATGGGCTGGCGACGATGGCGCTCGGCGCCGCCTGGTACCTGGCCGCGACCCGCTGGTGGATCCCCCACTTCGCCGACGGCCAGCCGTTCTCGTACTGGAGCTACCACCAGTTCGGGGACGACCTGCCCTCGGCCCTCGGCCACCTGATCACCCACCCGTGGAAGCTGGTCACGGTCGCAGTCTCGCCGGCCCCGAAGGCGGAGACGCTGCTCTTCCTCTTCGCCCCCTTCCTGCTGGTGACCCCGTGGCTGACGCGGCTGGCCGTGATCCCGCTGCCGCTGCTGGCCGAGCGGTTCCTCTCCGACCAGCCGGTCTACTGGGGCAACGCCTTCCACTACTCGCTGCTGCCGATGGCGGCGCTGGCGATCGCATCGGCCGGCGGCGTCGGCACGATCCGCGGCTGGATCGCCGCCCGGCCGGCGTGGGCCGACCGGCGGGCGCTGCGCGCGCTGCCGGTGGCGCTGGCCGCCGCCGGGCTGGTCGTCGGCACCGGGGCCTGGTTCAAGGTCTACGGCTCGCACGGGACCTTCGGCGAGTCGCCGCTGGCCTCGATGGCGCGGCTGCAGCCGCCGGCGCGGGTGGTCGACCGCGAGCTGCTCGACCGGGTCGTGGCGGCCGTTCCCCGCAGCGGCGCGATCGCCGCCCCGCAGATGCTCCAGCCGCACCTGACCGGCCGCGACCAGGACGTCTTCCTGCTCGAGTCGCGCAACCCCGACGAGCCGGTCCACGCCGCCAGCGCCGACAACGTCGTGCTCGACCTGCCGGGCAGCGACATCGTCAACCTCGACCCGGGCGAGATGGCGCGGGTGATGGACGCCGTCGAGCAGCGGCTGGTGCGCGGCGACCTGGTGCCGGTGCGGGCCTTCGGCGAGGGCTGGATCATCCTCCGCTCGCCGCGGGCCCCCGGCGGCGCCCGGCGGCCGGCCGACCTGGCCCCGCTCAGCGGTCGCGGCGCCGACGACGCCCGCCGCGCGCTGCGCCGCTGGAGCGCCGAGACCGGCCGCTGGCTGGCCGCCTGCACGCCGGCGATCGGCTGCACCGCCCCGGCGCTGGCCGAGCTGCGGCGGGCCGCCCGGCAGCAGACCGCCGCGCTGCGGGCCGCCGCCGCGGCTGCCGAGGGCGGCTGCCGCGGGGTGCTCGACGAGGCCGCCAAGACCCCCGACCTGGTGGTCGCGCGGCTGGCCGACCGCTCGGCGAACCCGCAGGACGTCTCGGCCGCCACCTGGCTGCGGCGGACGCTGGAGGCGCGCTACCTGGGCGCGCCGCGGCGGGCGCTGCTGGTCTGCACCCGCTCGGCCGTGGCCACCCCGGCCCCGCCGGACGCCAGCGCGGCGATGCCGCGCTGAGCGCCCGCCCGCCGGCTCAGAGCCCCAGGATCTCGCGGGTCAGGCGGGTGACCTCGCCGCCGTCGGCGCGGCCCTTGGTCTCCTTCATCACGTGGCCGACGATCGCCCCGATCGGCTTCATGTTGCCGCTCTTGAGCTTCTCGACCACGTCGGGGTTGGCGGCCAGCGCCGCCTCGACGATCGGGCGCAGCTCGTCGCCGCCGCCGATCGCCGCCAGCCCCTCGCGCTCCACGATCGCCTGCGGCGCGCCGCCCTCGGCGACCAGCGCGTCGAGCACCTGCTCGCCCGCCTTGCGGGTGATCGTCTTGGCCTGGACCAGCGCGACGAGCTGCGCCAGCGCGGCCGGCTCGACCTTCGAGCGGGCCGGATCGGAGTCGGCCTCCTCATCCGCCTCCAGCCGCCGGACCAGGTCGTTGCCGACCCAGTTGGCGATCTGCTGGCGGTCGCCGTCCGGCCCGGCGGCGGAGACGACGGCCTCGTAGTAGTCGCCCAGCTCGCGACGGAAGGCCAGCAGCCGGGCCGACTCCTCGTGCAGCCCGTGCTCGTCACGGAAGCGCTCGGAGCGCTCCAGCGGCAGCTCCGGGATCGCCGCCCGGGCGCGGTCGACCAGCTCCTGCGGGACCCGCAGCGGCGGCAGGTCGGGCTCGGGGAAGTAGCGGTAGTCGTGCGACTCCTCCTTCGAGCGCAGCGACGTGATCGCGCCGGTCCGCGGGTCGAAGTGCAGCGTCTCCTGGTCGATCGTGCCGCCCGACTCCAGGATCCGGGTCTGGCGGGCGATCTCGGCGTTGATCCCCTGCTCGATGAACCGGAACGAGTTCATGTTCTTCAGCTCGGTCTTGGTGCCGAGCTCGCTCTGGCCGACCGGGCGGATCGAGACGTTGGCGTCGCAGCGCAGCGAGCCCTCCTCCATGTTCACGTCGCTGACGCCGAGCTGCCGCAGCGTCTCGCGCAGCAGCCGCAGCCAGGCCGACGCCTGCTCGGCCGAGCCGATGTCGGGCCGGGTGACGATCTCCGCCAGCGGGGTGCCGCCACGGTTGTAGTCGACGACCGACGAGGTCGAGCCGCCGATCCGGCCGCTGGCCCCGGCGTGGACGAGCTTGGCCGCGTCCTCCTCCAGGTGGACCCGCTCCAGCCGCACGTCGCCGAGCTGCCCGCCGGAGACCAGCGGCTCGTCGAACTGGCTGATCTGGTAGCCCTTGGGCAGGTCGGGGTAGAAGTAGTTCTTGCGGTGGAAGACCGAGCGGTCGGCCAGCTCGCCGCGGAACGCCATCCCGATCATCAGGCCCAGCCGCACGGCCTCCTGGTTGACCACCGGCAGCGTGCCGGGCAGGCCCAGGCAGACCGGGCAGGTGTGGGTGTTCGGCGGGTCGCCGAAGACCAGCTCGCACGAGCAGAACATCTTCGTGCGGGTCGCCAGCTGGACGTGGATCTCCAGCCCGATCACGGGCTCGTAGGCGGTCATGCGGCCCCTCCGCTCGTGGCGTCGCCATCGGTCGTGAGCCCCAGGGCCGGCGTGCCGTCGAAGCCGAGCGCCTGCTCGAGCGCGTGCGCCGCCTCGAGGATCCGCTGCTCGCTGAAGACCGGACCCGACAGCTGGAGCCCGACCGGCAGCCCCTCGGAGAGCCCGCAGGGGATCGAGATCGCCGGTACGCCGGCGAGCGAGAAGGGCAGCGTCGACGTGTCCGCCTGGTACATCGCCAGCGGATCGTCGACCCGCTCGCCGAGCTTCCAGGCGACGGTCGGGCTGGTTGGCGTGGCGATCAGGTCGACCTCCTCGTGGGCGGCGCGGAAGTCCTCGACGATCTTGGTCCGGACCTGCTGCGCGCGGCCGTAGTAGGCGTCGTAGTAGCCGCTGGAGAGGGCGAAGGTGCCGAGCATGATCCGGCGCTTGACCTCGGGCCCGAAGCCGTCGTGGCGGGTGCCGGTGTAGAGCGAGACGAGGTCGTCGGCCGGGACGCGATTCCCGTAGCGGACGCCGTCGAAGCGCGAGAGGTTCGAGGACGCCTCGGCCGGGGCCAGCACGTAGTAGGCGGCCAGCGCGTGGCGGGCGTGCGGCAGGGCGACGTCGGTGACGGTCGCGCCGAGGTCCTCGGCCCGCCGCAGGGCAGTGTCGAAGGCGGCGCGGACGCCGGGCTCGACGCCCTCCCCCAGCAGCTCGACCGGGACGCCGATCCGCAGCCCGTCGAGCCGCTCGGCGGTCGGCAGGCCGAGCTCGTCGCCACCGCCCCAGCCGATCGAGGTCGCGTCGCGCGGGTCGACGGGACCGGTCAGGTGGCGGAAGAGCAGCGCCGTGTCGGCGACGGTGCGGCCGATCGGCCCGGCCTGGTCGAGCGACGAGGCGAAGGCGATCATGCCGTAGCGCGAGACGGTGCCGTAGGTCGGCTTCAGCCCGACGACGCCGCAGAGCGCGGCCGGCTGGCGGACCGAGCCGCCGGTGTCGGTGCCGAGCGCGACCGGGGCCAGGCCGGCGGCGACCGCGGCCGCCGAGCCGCCCGACGAGCCGCCGGGGACGCGGGTCCGGTCCCAGGGGTTCTTGACCGGGCCGAAGGCCGAGTTCTCGTTCGACGAGCCCATCGCAAACTCGTCCTGGTTGGTCTTGCCGAGGATCGTCGCCCCGGCGTCCTGCAGGCGCGCGACGGCGGTCGCGGTGTAGGGCGGGCGGTAGCCGCGCAGCAGGTTGGAGCAGGCGGCGGTCGGGACCCCGGTGATGCAGAAGAGGTCCTTGATCGCCACCGGCAGGCCGGCGAGGACCGTGTCGGCCCCCGGCCGCGGGCGCTCGTCGGGGCCGCCGAAGCCGCCGGCCGCGGCGCTGTCCGGGCCGTCGGCCAGCCAGGTGAAGCTGTTGGTGTCGTCGGCGGCGGCGCGCTCGCGGTAGGCCGCGAACAGCTCGTCGATGGAGAGGTCGCCGCGGCGCAGGGCGGCGGCCGCCTCGACGGCGGTGAGGCTGATCGGATCGGTCATATCAGGCCTGCGGGCTGGGGACGCGGAAGCCGTCCTCGGAGGCGCCGGGTGCCTGGTCGAGGGCGACCTCCCGGGGCAGCGAGACGTGCGGCTCGTCGGCCCGCAGGCGGCTCTCCGAGGCCAGCACGTGGGCGGTCGGCGGGACCCCGTCGAGGTCGAGCTCGCCGATCGTCTCCAGGTGGCCGAGCACGGCCGACAGCTCGCGCGCCATCGGCTCGATCTCGTCCTCGTGGAGGTCGAGCCGGGCGAGCGCGGCCACGTGCAGAACGGTGTCGCGGTCGATCACCTGCCGGATGCTAGTGACCGCGGCCCGGCGGGCGCGGTCCGTGCGGCCTCAGTCCGGCCGCAGCGGCGGGACCGGCCGCGGCGGCGGCGGGTCGAAGGCGCTCTCGGGCGCCCCGCGGCGCTCGTCGGCGACCGCGACCCAGAGCCCGGCCAGCGCGACCAGCAGCCCGGCCAGGCCGAGCCAGCCGCCGGCCGCCGGGTCGAGGCCGCCCGGCGCGGCCAGCAGCGTGCGGACGACCGTCGCCAGCAGCGTCAGCAGGCCGAGCGTCCCGGCCAGCACGAGCGAGACCACGGCGCCGAAGGTCGGTCGCCCCGGCGCCGCCCGCTGGGCCAGCGCCAGCACCACCACGATCGCGAGCGCGAAGAGCACGACCAGGTCCTCCCACGGCCGCCCGAGGGCGGAGAAGCCGCGGCCGTCGAACCAGTCGAGGAACAGCGAGGCGACCAGCGCCAGCAGGCCGACCAGCGCCAGCAGCTCCCCACGGCGCAGGCGGCCGATCGCCACCTCAGACCTCGCCGGCCTGGAGCCGCGCGGCCTGGACCGTGTTGGCCAGCAGGGTCGCGATCGTCATCGGGCCGACGCCGCCGGGGACCGGCGTGATCGCCCCCGCGACAGCGACCGCCTCGTCGAAGGCGACGTCGCCGACCAGCGCCGAGGAGCGGCCGGCGGGCGGCTCGGGCAGCCGGTTGATGCCGACGTCGATCACCGTCGCGCCGGGCTTGATCCAGTCGCCGCGGACCATCTCCGGCCGGCCGACGGCGGCCACCAGGACGTCGGCGCGGCGGGCGACGGCGGCCAGGTCGCGGGTCCGCGAGTGGGCGATCGTGACGGTCGCGTTGCGCTGCAGCAGCAGCTGGGCCATCGGCTTGCCGAACAGGTTCGAGCGGCCGATCACCACCGCCTCGGCACCCGACAGCTCGGCGCCGGCGTGGTCGAGCAGCCGGATGCAGCCGGCCGGGGTGCAGGGCCGCAGGCCCGGCAGGCCCAGCGCCAGCCGCCCGGCCGAGGCGACGGTCAGGCCGTCGACGTCCTTCTCGGCCGCGATCAGGTTGGTCAGCTCGACCCCGTCCAGGTGGTCCGGGACCGGCAGCTGGCAGAGGATGCCGCTGACCTCGGGGTCGGCGTTCAGGCGCTCGATCAGGGCCACGACCTCGTCGCGCGGGGCGTCGGCGGCCAGCCGGTGGTCGAAGCCGCGGATGCCGGCCTCGGCGCAGGCCTTCTGCTTGCCGCCGACGTAGACCGCGCTGGCCGCGTCCTCGCCGACGAGGATCGTGGCCAGGCCCGGCGGTCGGCCGTGGCGGGCGACGAACGCCTGCACCTCGCGCGTGACCTCGGCGCGGACCTCGGCCGCGACCTGCTTGCCGTCGATGATCGTCGCGGGCATCGGGCGGGAGGCTAGCGCTCAGACCGGCTCGAGTCGGGCGAAGCCGGCGATCAGGCGCCGCTCGCCGTGCTCGTCGAAGTCGACCACGATCACCGTCTCGTCGACGGTCACCACGTCGCCCTCGCCGAACTTGCCGTGGCGGACCCGCTGGCCGGGGACCACGTCCGGGACGTCGTCGCCGGCCCCGCCGGCCGCCGCGCGACCGGCCGAGCCGAGCTCGCTGCCGCGCCGCAGGCCGAGGTCGGCCAGCGATCGGCCGCCTCCGCCGCCACCCCCGCCGATCCGGCCGATGCCCGAGGTGCCGCCGTAGCGCGGCCGCGGGACCGCCTGGACGCCGCCGCTCAGTGCCTCGGGCGAGGACTCGTCGAGCGCCTCGACCGGCAGCTCGCGCAGGAAGCGGCTGGGCACCTGCGACTGCGGCGGGCCGTAGAGGCCGCGGCGGCGGGCCCAGGTCAGGGCCAGGTGGCGGCGGGCGCGGGTCAGGCCGACGTAGGCCAGCCGCCGCTCCTCCTCCAGCTCGCCGGCGTCGATCGCGCGGCTGTGGGGGAAGACGCCGTCCTCGCAGCCGATCAGGAAGACGCTGTCGAACTCCAGCCCCTTGGCGTTGTGGAGCGTCATCAGCGTGACCGTGGACGCGCTCCCCCCCTGCCCGTCGTCCTTCTGGTCGGCGTCGGAGAGCAGCGCCGTCTGCTGCAGGAAGCGGTCGAGCGGGCGCAGGCTCTCGCGCTCCTCGTCGGGCGCGGCCCCGGCGTCCTCGTGGTCGAACTCGTCGGCGTAGGCGTGCAGCTGCTCCAGGTTCTCCAGCCGGCCCTCGTCCTGGGGGTCGCTGGAGGCCTCCAGCTCGGCCCGGTAGCCGGTCACCCGCAGCACCGCCTCGACCAGGTCGGCGATCGTGCTGCCGGCCTCGACCGCCGCCCGCAGCTCGTGGACCTGCTCGGCGAAGGCGCCGACCGCGCGGATCGCGGCGGTCTTCAGCCCCGCCGCGGCCGGGTCGTCGAGCACCTGCAGCGGCGTCACGCCGAGCGTCTCGGCGTGGGCCAGCAGCCGGCCGACGGTGGTGTCGCCGATCCCGCGCTTGGGCCGGTTGACGATCCGCTGGAAGGCGACCGTGTTGGCCGGGTTCAGCAGCCACGCCAGGTAGGCGAGCACGTCCTTGACCTCGGCCCGGTCGAAGAAGCGGACGCCGCCGATCACCTGGTAGCCGAGCTCGGCCCCGGTCAGCGCCGTCTCGATCGCCCGCGAGAGCGCGTTGGTGCGGTAGAGGACGGCCGTCTCCCCCAGCGGCACGCCCTCGCCGGCCAGCCGCTCGATCTCCGCCACCACCCAGCGGGCCTCGGCGTGGTCGTCGGGCAGCGCCCGCACCCGCACCGGATCACCGGCGCCGAGGTCGGTCCAGAGGTGCTTCTTGCGCTGGTTGGCGTTGTGCTCGATCAGCCCGTTGGCGGCGTCGAGGATCTGCTGGGTGGAGCGGTAGTTCTGCTCCAGCCGCACGACCTTGGCGTCGGGGAAGTCGTCCTCGAAGTCGAGGATGTTGCGGATGTCGGCCGAGCGGAAGCCGTAGATCGACTGGGCGTCGTCGCCGACCACCATCAGGTTGCGGTGGCCGGGCTCCTCGCCCTCCAGCGGCCCGAACTCGTCGTCCGGGCCCTGGTGCATCGGGTCGTCCATGCAGAGCAGCTGCAGGAACCGGTACTGGGCCGGGTTGGTGTCCTGGTACTCGTCGACCAGCACGTGCTTGAAGGCGTTGCGGTAGCGCTCGCGGACCTCGGGGAAGCGCTCGAAGAGGTCGACCGTGCGGCCCATCAGGTCGTCGAAGTCCATCGCGTTGTTGGCCACCAGCGCCTGCTGGTAGCCGCGGTAGGCGTCGACGATCGTGCGGTCGTAGAAGCCGGCGGCCTGGTCGGCGGCCTGCTCGACGCTGCGGAGCCGGTTCTTGTGGTCGGAGATCCGGTTGTGGACGGCGCCGGGCGTGAAGCGCTTGGTGTCGGCGCCCTGGCCGTCGAGGACCCGCTTCAGCAGCCGCTTGGCGTCGTCCGAGTCGTAGATGGTGAACTGGCGCGAGTAGCCCAGCCGCTCCGCCTCGACCCGCAGGATCCGCGCGCACGAGCTGTGGAAGGTCGAGACCCAGAGGCCGCGCGTCGAGTGGCCGAGCAGCTCGCCGACCCGGTTCCGCAGCTCGGCCGCCGCCTTGTTGGTGAAGGTGACGGCCAGGATCTCGCCGAGGCCGGCCTGGTTGGTCCGCACCAGCCACGCGACCCGGTGGGTCAGGACCCGGGTCTTGCCGGAGCCGGCGCCGGCGATCACCAGCAGCGGACCGCCCTCGTGGGCGACGGCCTCCCGCTGGGGGTCGTTCAGCCCCTCGAGCAGCTCGGCGGCGTAGGCGTCGACGGAGGACACCCATCGAGGATAGGAGCCGGCCCGGCGGGCCGCGCGGCCGCCGCGTCGGAGCCGGCCGCTACGGTGCACGCATGTCCCTCCCCGACGAGGTTCGCGGCCACGCGGCCGCGGTCGCCGCCGACGCCCGCTTCGTCACGATCGACCACGAGGCGCTCGGCGCGCTCGAGCCGGGCACGGTGCCCGAGCAGGACGCCACCCGCCACTTCCACGAGGGCGAGCCGGCCGACGTCGCCGACTACGTGCTGACGCTGAACGCGATCAACTTCGGCTCCGGCTGGTTCCCGACCCTCCGCAAGCGCCCGGACTCGAGCGGCTACTGGACGGTGGCGTGGGCGCTGGCCGACCACTTCCGCGATCACGGGCCGTGGTCGGCGGCGGCGCTGCGGCAGCTGACGGCGGCCGACGTCGCGGCGGTCCTCGGCCAGGACCCGGGACACCACCTGATGGCGCTCTACGGCGAGGCGCTGCGGGCGCTGGGCACGTTCCTCGGCGAGCGGCGGGCGGCCGACCTCTTCGCCGCCGCCGACGGCTCGGCGGTGCGGCTGGCCGAGATGGTCGTCGACGGGATGCCGTTCTACCGCGACCACGGGCTCTACAAGCGGGCCCAGATCCTCGGCAGCGACGTGGCCACCTTCGGCGTCGGCGAGCTCCACGACCTCGACCGGCTGACGATGTTCGCCGACAACCTGGTCCCCCACGTCCTCCGCTGCGCCGGCGTCCTGCACTACGACGACGACCTGGCGGCGGCGATCGACGAGGGCGACCTGCTGCCGCTGCACCGGGCCGAGCACGAGATCCGCTGCTGCGCGCTGCACGCCGTCGAGCTGCTGAGCGCCCGCACCGGCGTGCCCGCGCGGCACCTCGACGCCTGGCTGTGGGACGCCGGCCAGCGGCCCGAGGTCAAGGCCCGCCCGCGCCACCGCTGCCGGACCGTCTTCTACTGAGCCGCCGCTCAGCCGCCGGCCGGGCTGCGGCCCTGCTTGGGGCGCAGCTCGTGGACCTGGGCGCCGTCGGCGTCGGCCGCGGTCGGGCCGCTGGCCGGGGTGCCGCCGAGGTCGCGGACCTGCTGCTCCAGCTCGACCACGCGGCGGCCGAGGGCGCGGACCGCGTCGGCGACCGGGTCGGGCAGGTGGATCCAGTCGGCGTCGGGACCCTCGACCTTGCGGCCGTCGATCCGGACCGGGTGGCCGGGGTTGCCGACGACGGTCGCGTTCGGGGGCACGTCGGTGATCACGACGCTGTTGGCGCCGACCTTGGCGCCGTCGCCGACGGTGATCGGGCCCAGCAGCTTGGCGCCGGAGCCGATCGTGACCCGGTCGCCGACGGTCGGATGGCGCTTGCCGACCTGGAAGCCGGTCCCGCCGAGCGTCACGCCCTGGTAGATCGTCACGTCGTCGCCGATCCGGGCCGTCTCGCCGATCACGACCCCCGACCCGTGGTCGATGAAGAGCCCCTGGCCGATCTCGGCCGCGGGGTGGATCTCGATCCCGGTCAGGGTCCGCGAGACGTGGGCCACCAGCCGCGGCAGCAGCGGCACCCCGCGCCGCCGCAGGCGGTGGCTGAGGCGGTGGGCCAGCAGCGCCTGGACACCGGGCCAGGTGGCCAGGATCTCGAAAGTCCCGACTCCGCGAGCGGCGGGATCGCGCTCGCGCGCGGCCTGCACGTCCCGTCGAAGCTCCACGAACATCGCCGCCAAGGCTAGCGCGCCGCCGAACGCGGACCGCGGTTGCGGACCGAAGTCCGATTCACCGCGGCTGGAAGAACGGCATGCTCGCGTAGCGCTCGCCGCTGTCGGGCAGGATCACGGCGATCCGCTTGCCCTTCGACTCCGGCCGCTCCGCCACCCGCACGGCGGCGTTGAGCGCGGCCCCGCACGACAGCCCCGCCAGCACCCCGCAGCGCTTCGAGACCGCCCAGGCGGTGTCGATCGCGTCGTCGTCGGTGACGGTCAGGATCTCGTCGACCACCCGCCGGTCGAGCACCGGCGGCACGAAGCCGGCGCCGATGCCCTGGATCCGGTGGGGACCGGCCTGCTCGCCCGAGAGCACCGCCGACGAGGCCGGCTCGACGCCGACCACCAGGGTCTTCTCGTTCTTCGCCTTCAGCGCGTGGCCGACGCCGGTGATCGTGCCGCCGGTGCCGATCCCGGCCACCAGCACGTCGATCCGGCCGTCCAGCTGCTCCAGCAGCTCCGGCCCGGTGGTCTTCTTGTGGATCGCCGGGTTGGCCGGGTTGGCGAACTGGTCGGGCATCCAGACGTCGTCGGCGTCGGCCAGCGCGCGCGCCGACTCGACCGCCTCGGTCATGCCGCCCATCGACTCGACCACCTCGACCCGCGCCCCGAACAGCCGCAGCAGCGTCTCGCGCTCGCGGCTCATCCCCTGCGGCAGGGTGATCACCAGCTCGTAGCCGCGGGCGGCGGCGACGAAGGCCAGGCCGATCCCGGTGTTGCCGCTGGTGGCCTCGACGATCGTGGTCCGGCCGGGGGTGATCCGGCCCTCCTTCTCCGCCGCGAGCACCATCGCGAGCGCGATCCGGTCCTTGACCGAGCCGCCGGGGTTGTACTGCTCGAGCTTCCCGTAGAGCTCGACGCCGCTGCCCTCGGGCTCGAGCGGGGCCAGCCGCACGACCGGCGTGCGGCCGACCAGGCCGGTGATGTCGGTGATGTCTTCGGGCATCTCAGATCCAGTACATCGTCTGGCCCTGTTCCCGGGCCTCGCGGTCGATGACGTCCTGGATCGTGGTGGTGGCCAGGACCTCGCGGGCGGCGGCGGCGACCTCGGCGAAGACGCCCTTGGCGTCCTGCCCGACCGGACCGTCGAGCATCTCGACCACCTCGAGCACGGTGATCTCGCGCGGGTCGCGCGTCAGCACGTAGCCGCCGTGGACGCCGCGCTGCGAGCGCAGCAGGCCGGCCCGGCGGAGGGTGGCGAACAGCTGCTCCAGGAACTGGCCGGGGATCTCGCGCCGGCGCGCCAGCTCGGCGACCGGCACCGGGGTCGTCATGCCCCCGGCCCGGCCGAGCTCGGTCAGGGCCTGGACGGCGTAGGGCGACTTGGCGGTGATCGACAGCATCAGGTGATCCGTGAGGTGGTCCGCGGAGCGGCCTCGTAGGCTGTCGATCCTATGCGAGGGGCCGGACCGCACGTCACGCCCGCCGGCCGCGGCCGGCGCGCCAGCCTGCTCGTCCCGCCGCTGGCGCTGATGGGGCTGATCTGGTTCCTCAGCGCGCAGTCCGACCTGAAGACCGAGCTGGGGCAGCTGGACCTGGTGCTGCGCAAGTGCGCCCACGTGACCGAGTTCGGGCTGCTGACGCTGCTGGTGGCGCGGGCGGTCGACGGCTGGCGGCGACCGTCGCGGCCGCTGCCGGCGCTGGTCGCCCGCTGGTGGGGCGCGCCGCTGGCCGCCGGCGCCGCGGTCGCGATCGGCTGGGCGGCGATCGACGAGCTGCACCAGCACCACGTGCCGGGGCGGGTCGGGACCCCGCGCGACGTGGCGATCGACGCGATCGGGATCGCCGCCGCCGCGCTGCTGGTCCGCTGGGCGGCGCGGCGGGCGCCGCGGCCACGACCGGCGTAGCCGCCGCGGCTCAGAGCCAGCCTCGCTCGACCGCGATCAGGACCGCCTGGGCCCGATCGACGGCGCCGAGCTTGCCGTAGATGTTGTGCAGGTGGGTGCGGACGGTGCTCGTCGACAGCCCCAGCTCGCTGGCGATCTGCTTGTAGACCCGGCCCGCGGCCAGCCGCCGCAGGACCTCCATCTCGCGGCTGGAGAGCGGGCACGGCGCGGCCCCCCGCGAGCGCCGCGGAGCGGGCAGCGCCTGGTCGTAGAGCAGCCCGCGGAGGACCGGCGCGTCGATCCCGACGTTGCGGGCGACCCGCATCAGGATCTGGGGCGAGACCTCGTCGCCGTGGGCGTGGTGGGCCAGCAGGTCGGCCAGCCGCAGGACCGAGACGTCGCGGTCGGCCTCCTCGGCGTGGTGGCGCTCGACCAGCCGCGCCAGCTCCCGCGGGAGCCCCCAGCGGCGCATCAGCACGCCGCCGACCAGCGCGTGGTCGACGCCGAGCTCGCGGCGCTCGCCGACCAGCCGCTCCTCGGGCGTCGCGTCGGCGGCCAGCAGCTTGTCGGGGTAGCCCTGGTGGGCGTGGCGGAGGACCAGCTTGCCGACGTCGTGCAGCAGCGCCGCGGCCGACAGCAGGTCGACGTCGATCTCGTCGACGACGCCGGCGATCCGCTGGACCGCGCCCTGGACGGCGGCCACGTGGCGGCGGTAGGCGTCGGCCTCGCGGCCCCAGCCACCGCTGCGGTCGAAGAAGTCGACCGTCCGGGTCCGCTCGGCCAGCACCCGCAGCGACGGCGGGGTGACGGCCTCGATCGCCTCGGCGATCGAGGAGACGCGGCCGGCGGCACCGGTGTCGAGCCGGTTGGCCAGCCGCAGGACCGAGAGCCCGAGGCCGAGGTCGGTCTCGATCGCCGAGACGACGGCGGCGGGATCGATCGGCTCGGCATCGAGGGCCGCGAACAGCCGCGCCTGCGACTCGCCGAGGGCCGGGAAGCCCTCCAGCGCCTCGAAGGCGGCGGTCAGACGGCGGCCGTGCTGCTCGTTCGGGCGGGTCGGGACCGCGGCGACCGACACCCGCGAGCGCCCTGATGGACCGCCGGCGGCGGACGGGAGGGGCGGGGTCAGCGTGGCAGCGGAAGGTCTCACGAGCGATCGGCGGTCGACACCAAGGACTCTGGACGTATCGGCAGTTCCGGCATCGAACTTGAGTCCGGTTGCCTGGACAGCGCCCGGTCACTGTGTCCGTTTACACCGTATCCCCTGTGATGGACGACGATTTGGCGTGCTCGCCGAACCTTTTGGAATCGCGTTCAGGTGGCGAGCGCGGCGTCGATCCGCCGCAGCGTCTCGTCGCGGCCGAGGGCGGCCGCCGACTCGAAGACCCCCGGCGAGACGGCCGTGCCGGCCAGCGCCACCCGCAGCGGCTGGAAGACGTCCTTGGCCTTCGCCCCCCGCTCGCCGACCAGGCCGCGGAGCGCCCCGTCGACCGCCTCGAGCGAGAACGGCTCGAGCGCGGCCAGCGTCGCGCGGACGGCGGCCAGGTGCTCGCGGTGCGGCTCGTCGAGCCACTTCTCGCGCGCCTTCGGGTCGTCGACCGGGCCCGCGAAGAGGAAGCCGGAGAGCGGCCAGAAGTCGTCGACGGTCTGGATCTTCTCCTGGCTGATCTCGACCGCGGTCCGCAGCAGCTCGTCGCGGCCGGCGATCGCGTCGCCGTGGCCGCTGCGGCGCAGGTGCTCGGCGATCGTCGCCGTCAGGCCGTCGAGGCCCTGGGCCCGCAGGTAGCGGCCGTTCAGCCAGCGCAGCTTCTGCTCGTCGAAGCGGGCCGGGTTCTTCGAGACCCGGGCGACGTCGAACCGCTGCTGCAGCTGCTCGCGCGAGAGCTCGGTCTCGTCGTCCTCGTCGCCCCAGCCGAGCAGCGCCAGGTAGTTGAGGACCGCGTCGGGCAGGTAGCCGGCGTCGCGCAGCTCCTGGACCGAGGCCGCGCCGTGGCGCTTGGAGAGCTTCTTGCCGTCCGGCCCGTGCAGCAGCGGCAGGTGGGCGAAGAGCGGCGGCTCGGCGCCCAGCGCCTGGTAGACGAGCAGCTGCTTGGGGGTGTTGGAGAGGTGGTCCTCGCCGCGCACGACGTGGGTGATGCCGGCGTCGAGGTCGTCGATCGCGACCGCCAGGTTGTAGAGCGGGCTGCCGTCGCCGCGGGCGACCACCGGATCGTCCAGGTGGACGTTGCGGAAGGTCGTGTCGCCGCGGATCAGGTCGCGGACGACGGTCTCCCCCTCCGGCACCCGCAGGCGGACGGCGGCGGTCTCGTCGTCGTCGGCGGCGCGGGTCGGGTGGTCGCCGCCGCGGAAGCCCTTGTCGGCGCCGTGCTCGGCCTTGTAGGCCTGGACGTCGTCGGCCTTGGCGTGCGAGCGGTAGGCCTGGCCGTCGGCCAGCAGCTGCCGGATCACCGCCCGGTGGCGCGGCTCGTGCTGGGTCTGGAAATCGATCCCGCCCTCCACCCCCTCGACCTCGTCCCAGTCGATCCCCAGCCAGCGGAGCGCGTCGAGGATCTGCTCGACGTTCTCCGGGGTCGAGCGCTCGCGGTCCGTGTCCTCGATCCGCAGCAGCAGCTGGCCGCCGGAGCCGCGGGCCATCAGCCAGTTGTAGAGGGCCGTCCGGGCGCCGCCGATGTGCAGGGCACCGGTCGGCGAGGGAGCGAAGCGCACGCGCATGCGGCCAAGGCTAGGGAAGCGGCGGCGGTCGGCGCCGGCCGGGGTCAGCCGCGGGCCTCGGCGACCAGCTCGGCCAGCTCGCGCGCCGCCCGCTCGACCGACGGGTCGGGCAGGTTGCCGAACCCGACCAGCAGCATCGGACCGGCCAGCGGATGGTCGGGCAGGCTCTCGGCCGCGCCCGGCGTGCGGCCGACGACCGCCCCGTGGAGGGCGACCCCGCGGGTCCAGGCGCGCTGCAGCAGCGTCGTCAGGTCGACCGGCTCGGGCAGCCGCACCGTCACGTGCAGGCCGGCGGCGACCCCCAGCGCCTCGGCCTCGGGCAGCAGCGCGTCGAGCGCCCGCAGCAGCCGGTCGCGGCGGCGCCGGTAGCGGTCGCGGCTGCGGCGGACGTGGCGGTCGTAGGCGCCCGACGTCAGCAGCTCGGCCATCGTCAGCTGGACCAGGACCGAGGTCCCGCCGTCGGCCCAGCCCTTGGCCGCCACCAGCCGCTCGCGGAACCCGGGCGGGGCCGCGATCCAGCCGAGGCGGGTGGCGCCGGCGAGGGTCTTGCTGGCCGTTCCCAGGTAGGCGACCCGCTCCGGCGCGCCGCCCTGCAGCGCCGGCGGGGCGTCGCGGTCGTAGCGGTACTCGCCGTCGTAGTCGTCCTCGATCAGCAGCGCGTCGCGGGCGGCGGCCCAGGCCAGCAGCGCCGAGCGCCGCTCGGGCCCGAGCACGCCGCCGAGCGGGAACTGGTGGGCCGGAGTCACCAGCGCGGCGGCCACGTCGCCCTCGGGCAGCGCGCCGACGTCGATCCCGTCGCGGTCGACCGGCACCACGATCGTCTCGATCCCCGCCCGCCGGAAGAGCTCGTGGTGGAGCGGGAAGCCCGGGCCCTCGACGACGACCGGTCCGGCGTCGCGCAGGACCTCGGCCAGCAGCGCGATCGACTGGGTGGTGCCGGAGGTGACCACCAGCCCGTCGGCGTCGGTCCGGACCCCGCGGGCCCGGCCGAGGTAGGCCGCGAGCGCGGCGCGAAGGGCCGGCGTGCCCTGGTGGTCGGTGCCCTCGAGGACCCCGTCGGGCGCCTCGCGGAGCGCCGTCGCGGCCGCGTCCGCCCAGCCGCGGCGGGGGAAGGCGCCCAGCTCGGGCACGTAGGAGCGGAGGTCGATCCGCGGCGTCGGCGGCGGTCGCCGGACCGGGCCGGCGGGGGCCTCGACCGGCGGCGGGGCGGCCGGCGGCGCGACGTCGGTGCCGCCGCCCGGCCGGGTCCGCAGCACGCCCTCGGCCCGCAGCTGGGCGTAGGCCTCGACCACCACCCCGCGCGAGACGCCGAGGTCGCCGGCGAGCGTGCGGGTCGAGGGCAGGGCGGTGCCGGCGCCCAGGCGGCCGTCGGCGACCGCGTCGCGCAGCGCCTGCTCCAGCTGCTCGTGGAGCGGTCCGTCGCCGCGCCGCAGGGCGACGGCCAGGTCGAGCCCGCGCGGCGGCCGGCCGCCGGGCGGGGAGTGGTCCGCCGTCGGGGCGGGGTTCCGGTCCTTGCCCATCGCGCGCGGCCAAGCCTAGCCTGAGATCGAGCCCGGCGAAGGCCGGGACCGACCGACGGAAGGACCGGCGATGACGCGGATCAGCGAGGTGCGGGACGGCGGGGGCGGGCTGCTGGGGCGGTACGCCTTCCGGGCCTCCCGCAAGGCGACCGGACAGGTGATGGGCGCGCTGCGGGTGGCCCTCCACCACCCCGGGCTGACGCTCGGCGTCGGGGCGATGGAGCGGCAGCTGGAACGCAGCCGTGACGTCGAGCCGCGGCTGGTCGAGCTGGCGGTGCTGAAGGCGGCGACGGTCGTCGGCTGCGAGTACTGCGTGGACATCGGCTCGTTCCTGGCCCGCACCCAGCACGGCGTCAGCGAGGAGCAGATCCGCGAGCTGGTCCGTTACCGCGAGAGCGCGGCCTTCGACGAGCGCGAGCGGCTGGTGCTCGACTACGCGGTGGCCATGAGCCGGACCCCGGTCGCGGTCGACGACGCGCTCTTCGCCGCCCTCCGCGAGCAGTTCGACGAGCGGCAGCTGGTCCACCTGACGACGGCGATCGCGTGGGAGAACCACCGCGCGCGCTTCAACAGCGCCTTCGACATCGACCCCGACGGCTACTCGACCGGCGCGGTCTGCGCGGTGCCGGTGGCCGCGTCCGCCGTCCCGGCCGACGAGCCGGTCGCGGCCGGCCCCGCTCGGGGATGAGCAGCCTGCGGACCGCCGCCCGTGGGGGGCTCGCGGAGCGGGCGGCGCGGCTGCGGGCGCTCCACGCCGAAACGGCGGGCCGGCCGCTGGTGCTGCCGTCGGTCTGGGACGCGGCCAGCGCGCGGGCGGCGGTCGCGGCCGGTTTCCCGGCGGTCGCGACGGCCAGCGCCGCGGTCGCCGCCAGCCTCGGCCGGCCCGACCGCGAGGGGGTCGACGTCCACCGGATGCTCGACGCCGTCGGCGCGATCGCGGCCGCGGTCGACGTGCCGGTGACCGCCGACCTGGAGTCCGGCTACGGGCTGACGGCGACGGCGCTGGTCGACGGCCTGCTCGACGTCGGCGCGGTCGGCCTGAACCTGGAGGACAGCGACCACGGCGCCGGCGGCCGGCTGCGGTCGCCGGCGGAGCAGCAGGCGCTGCTGTCCGCGGTCCGCGGCGCCGCCGACGACAGCGGGATCGGGGTGGTGCTGAACGGCCGCTGCGACCTGCTGCTGCACGCCGACGGCGACCCCGGGACGCGGATCGACCGCACGATCGAGCGGCTGCGGGGCTACGCCGAGGCCGGGGCCGACGTGCTCTACCCGATCGGCAGCCGCGACCCGGCCGACCTGCGGCGGCTGGTGGATGCCCTCCCCCGGCCCGTCAACGCGATCGCCGAGCCGGGCGACGACCTGGCCGCGCTGGCGGCGACCGGCGTCCGCCGGATCACCTTCGGGCCCTACCTGCAGCGGGCGACGATGGCCGCGATGGCCGACCTGCTGGCGCCCTGGCGGCGGGTGGCGTAGGGCGGCCGGACCCTGTCGCCTGGGGCGGCCGCAGCCGCGGCCGCCCGGCCCGGCCGGGCCCGGCGACGTGCCCAGCCCCGGCGGCGCGACCCGGCCCGTCGGCGCGGCCCGCCGGACCAGCCCGCTCCGCCCCTAGGCCGCCACCGGCTGCGGCACCGGCGCCGCCGCGGTCGGGGCCGGCGGGGCCGCCGCCGACAGCGCGCCCTCGCCGAACAGCCGCTCCAGCTCGACCTCGAGCGTCGGCCCGGGGGCGACCCGGAAGCCCTCGCCCAGCCGCAGCGTCCGCGGGCCGGCCGAGGTGGCGATCGTCAGCACCACCGCCGAGTCGCCCTCGTGGTCGCGCAGCAGGTGCTTGAGCCGGTCGAGCGCCGACTCCAGCACCGCGCCGCCCTCGACCCGCACGTGCAGCTCGGTCGGCAGCGCCGCGGCCACCCGCTCGGCACGCCGGGCGTCGGCCGCCCCCTGAGCCTGGGCGATCTCGTCCTGCGAGGGCCGGAACGGCTTGGCGCTCTGGACCAGCAGCGCCGGCCGGTCGGCGTCCTGCAGGTCGACGCGACCGCGGACCAGCACCACCTCGTCCGGCTGCAGCAGCGGCTCCAGCTCGGGGACCGCCTTCGGGAAGACGACCAGGTCGACGCTGCCCTCGGTGTCCTCGAGCACGCCGCGCAGCATCAGGTCGCCCTTGCGGGTGGTGATCCGGCGGATGTCGGCGACCATCCCGCCGACCTCGATCCACTGGTCGTGGGCGCGGGTCCGGAGGTCGGCGATCCCGCAGTCGGTCGCCTTCGTCAGCGCGTCGCGGACGTCCTTCAGCGGGTGGGCGGAGAGGAACAGGCCGATGACCTCCTTCTCCATCGCCAGCAGCTCGCGCTGGTCGAACTCCGCGGTCGGGATCGGCGGGTGGGCGACCGAGGCGGCCGGCGCCGACTCGCCCCCGCCCATCTCCCCGCCGAGGTCGAAGATCGAGCCCTGGCCGGCGGCGGCGTCCTGCTGGACCTTCTTGCCCGCCGCCTGGGCGTCCTCGACCACCGACAGCATCCCCTGGCGGGTGGCCCCGGTCGAGGAGAACGCGCCGCAGCGGATCAGCGAGTCGAGCGCCTTGCCGTTGACCGCCCGGTGATCGACCCGCTCGCAGAAGTCCCACAGCGACGAGAACTGCTGCTCCTCGCGGGCCTCCTTGATCGCCTCGACCGCGGCGTGGCCGACGCCCTTGACCGCGTCGAGCCCGAACCGGATCGCCCCGTCGTGGACGGTGAACTCGTGGTCGGACTCGTTGACGTCCGGCGGCAGGACGTCGATCCCCATCTCCTCGCAGGTGTTGAGGAAGAACGGGACCTTGTCCTTGGTCGACATCACCGAGGACAGCAGCGCCGCCATGTACTCGGCCGGGTAGTTGGCCTTCAGCCAGGCGGTGCGGTACGAGACCAGGCCGTAGCAGGCGGCGTGCGACTTGTTGAACGAGTAGTCGGCCGACGCCTCGTTGGTCTTCCACAGCCAGTCGATCACGCCCGGATCGGTGCCGGAGGCGGCGCAGCCCTGGCGGAAGAGCGGCTCCAGCTCCGCCATCTTGTCGCGCTTCTTCTTGCCGATCGCCTTCCGCAGGTCGTCCGCCTGACCGGGGGTGAACCCCGCCAGGGCACGCGAGATCAGCATCGCCTGCTCCTGGTAGAGGATCACGCCCTTGGTCGGGCCGATGATCGGCTCCAGGCGCGGATCGGGGATCCGGATCGTCGCCGGGTCGTGCTTGCCCGCCGCGTAGGTCGGGATCTGCGCCATCGCGCCCGGGCGGTAGAGCGCCACCAGGGCGATCAGGTCGTCGAACTCGGTCGGGACCACCTGGCGGAGGGCCTTGCGCATGCCCTCGGACTCGAACTGGAAGACCCCGATCGAGTCGCCGCGGGCCAGCATCTCGTAGGTCTTGCGGTCGTCGAGCGGCACCTCGGCGATGTCGATCCGCTGGCCGGTCGACTGCTCGATGATCCCCAGGGCGTCCTCGATCACGTCGAGGTTGCGCAGGCCCAGGAAGTCCATCTTCAGCAGGCCGAGCTCCTCGATCGGCCCCATCGGGAACTGCGTGACCTGGTTGTAGATCTTGCGGCCGCCCTCGTCGACCTTGCGGCTGTCGGAGAGCAGCAGCGGCACGACGTCGGTCAGGTCGCGGTCGCTGATCACGACCGCGGCCGCGTGGATGCCGAAGGCGCGGACGTTGCCCTCCAGGCCGAGCGCGGTGTCGAGCACCTGCTTGGCGACCGGGTCGCCGCCGTAGGCCTGGCGCAGCTCGGCGCCCTCGGGCAGCTGCTCGTTCTCGTCGAGCAGCTTCGCCAGCGGCGGCGTCTTGCCCATGATCGGGTCGGGCACCAGCTTCGCCAGCCGGTCGCCGGTGGCGTAGTCGAAGCCGTGGATCCGCGCCGAGTCCTTGGTCGCGTTGCGCGGCAGCATCCGGCCGAAGGTGACGATCTGGGCGACCCGCTCGCGGCCGTACTTCTCGGTCACGTACTCGATCACGCGCTCGCGGCCACGGACGGAGAAGTCGATGTCGATATCCGGCATCGACACGCGGTCCGGGTTGAGGAAGCGCTCGAACAGCAGGTTGTACTCGAGCGGGTCGATGTCGGTGATCCCGAGCGCGTAGGCGATCAGCGAGCCGGCGGCCGAGCCACGACCCGGGCCGACGGGGATCTGGTGCTTCTTGGCCCAGTGGATGAAGTCCCAGACGATCAGGAAGTAGGCGTCGTAGCCCATCCGGTTGATGACGCCCAGCTCCATCTCCGCGCGCTCGCGGGCAGCGCCCGGGATCGGGTCGCCGTAGCGGGCCCGCAGGCCCTCGTCGACGCGCGCGCGCAGGTAGGCGGCCTCGTCCTCGCCCTCGGGCAGGAACCGCGGCAGCAGCGTCTGGCCGAGCGGGACCTCGACGTTGCAGCGGTCGGCGATCTCGAGCGTGGTCGGGATCGCCTCCGGCCACTCGGCGAAGTCGCTGGCCATCTCCTGGTTCGACTTCAGGTAGAAGACGTTGTCGGTGAAGGCATCGGCCATCTTCGGGTTGGCCAGCGTCGACTGGGTCGAGACGCAGAGGATCGCCCGGTGGGTCGAGTAGTCCTCCGACCGCAGGTAGTGGACGTCGGCGGTGCCGACGATCGGCCGCCCCGTCTCGCGCGCGATCCGCACGATCTGCTCGTTGCACTTGTCCTGCAGCGGGACGAGGTTCTTCTGGACCTCGAAGTAGACGTTGTCGCGCCCGACCGCCTGGAAGAGGTCGTCGACGTGGGCCCGGGCCTCGTCCAGCTTCTCGTCGGCGATCCGCTTGCAGAAGCGCGAGGCGAGACAGCCGCTGAGCACGATCAGGCCGTCGCCGTTCTCCGCCAGCTGGCCGTAGTCGACGGCCGGCTTGCCGCGGTGGAAGCCCTTGGTGTAGCCGAGCGAGCTGAGCCGCATCAGGTTGCGGTAGCCCTGCTGGTCGCGGGCCAGCACGGTCAGGTGGTTCATCTCCCGCTTGCCGTCGCGGAAGGCGTGGTCGTCGGTCAGGTAGAGCTCGCAGCCGACGATCGGCTTGACGCCCTCCTTCTTCGCCGCCTTGTACAGCTCGACGGTGCCGTTCATGACCCCGTGGTCGGTCAGCGCGACCGCCGGCTGCTCCAGCTCCGCGGCCCGCTTCACGAGCTTGCCGATGTTCGGCTGACCGTCGAGCAGCGAGTACTCGGAGTGGACGTGCAGGTGG
The DNA here is from genome assembly GCF_034096925.1 of Patulibacter defluvii. Classification (NCBI taxonomy): domain Bacteria; kingdom Bacillati; phylum Actinomycetota; class Thermoleophilia; order Solirubrobacterales; family Patulibacteraceae; genus Patulibacter; species Patulibacter defluvii. Next base: position 304 of record NZ_JAWZSQ010000033.1, on the reverse strand, counting down.
ACGCAGGGACCGGAGCTCACGACCTTCAGGCTACGGGCCGCGCCGGACAGCGGGGGGCCGTTCGCGGCGGTTCGCGGAAACCCCGTGCAAACGGCCGCCGTCGGCTACGGCGCGTCGCTCGGCGGGGCCTGCGCGCGCAGCCGCTCGGCCGCGTCCTCGAGCCCGCGGATGACCTCGTCGGCGGCCTCCAGGCGGCCGCCGGCGAGCAGCTCGCGGGCGCCGCGGGCCAGCTCGCCGAGCCGCCGCGGATCGTCGCCGGCGACCGCCGGCGGGGCGGCCTCGGCGAGCGCGCCCTCGGCGCCGT
>NZ_JAWZSQ010000032.1:0-50084 GCF_034096925.1 Patulibacter defluvii | reverse complement strand
GGACGCGCCCCGGGATGGTCCCCGGCGGCCGCGACCGCGGTGCCGGCCCGACCGGCGCGAACCGCCGCAGCGGCGGCCGGCCGCGCAGCAGCGGCGCCGGGTCGACGTAGCCGAAGCGGTCGCCGGCCGGGCGCACGCCGAGCGCCACCACCGGACCGGTCGCGCGACCGAGCACCGTTCCGGCGACCGTCCGGCCGCTGCGGGCCCGGCCGTCCGCGCGGACGCCGCCGAGCGTCACCGTCCAGCCACCGCAGCGGAGCGCGACCGTCGGCCCGCGCGGGGTCCGGCCGGCGAAGCGGACGACGCCGGCGCAGGGCGCCCGCAGCGGCTGACCGCGACCGGCGGCCAGCCGCAGCACGCGCCGCTGGCCGGGGGCGAACGGAGTGCGCCGGCGGTAGCGGTACGGGATCGCGACGGGGCCGGGAACGGGGCGGACGAGGGCGGGCGGCGAGTCGAGCACGGGCGCGACGCTAGGCCGCCGCGAGGGCCCCGTGGCCGATGTCGCCGAATTGGCACGAAGTTGGTGCGAAGCCGGTGCGAGCGGGCGCCGATCGGGCACGCGATTCGCCCCGCCGGACCGGCGCGGACCCGCCACCGGATAGCGTCAGTCCGGACCCCGTTCCCCCGTCCCGGAGCCTCGCCCCCGTGCCGACCACCGCCGCTCAGCTGCTCGTCCGCTGCCTCGAACGCGAGGGGGTCGAGTACGTCTTCGGGATCCCCGGCGAGGAGAACATCCACTTCGTCGACGCGCTCCGCGACTCGCCGATCCGCTACGTGCTGGTCCGGCACGAGCAGGCGGCGTCGTTCATGGCGGAGATCTACGGCCGCCTGACGCAGCGGGCCGCGGTCTGCTCGGCGACGCTCGGACCGGGCGCGATCAACCTCCAGCTCGGGGTCGCCGACGCGACCACCAACAGCACGCCGCTGGTGGCGATCTCGGCCCAGGTCGGGCGCGACCGCTCGTACAAGGAGTCGCACCAGAGCGTCGACCTGGTGCCGATGTTCGCCCCGATCACCAAGTGGTCGGCGCTGGTCCCGACCCCGGAGTCGCTGCCGGAGATCGTCCGCAAGGCGTTCAAGACCGCCCAGACCGAGCGGCCGGGCGCGGTCTACCTGGCGATCCCCGAGGACATCGAGGGCGCCGAGGTGCCCGACGCGCTGGCGCCGCTGCCGATCGACCGCGTGCGGCCGAACGAGCCGACCGACGCCCAGGTCGAGCGCGCGATCGAGGTCCTGCGGACGGCCCGCAAGCCGATCCTGCTGGCCGGCCACGGCGCCGCCCGCGAGGGCGCCCAGGCCGAGCTGCTGCGCTTCGCCGAGCGGACGGGGATCCCGGTCGCGTCGACCTTCCACGGCAAGGGCGTCTTCCCCGACGACCACCCGCTGGGGCTCGGCGCGGTCGGCTTCATGCGCCACGACTACGTCAACTTCGGCTTCGACGAGGCCGACGTGATCCTGGCCGTCGGCTACGAGCTGCAGGAGTTCGACCCGGTCAAGATCAACCCCGACGGCGACGCGACGATCGTCCACGTCCACCGCTTCCCGGCCGAGGTCGACGTCCACTACCCGGTCACGGTCGGGCTGCACGGGTCGATCGCCCGCTCGCTGACGCTGCTGCTCGACGCGCTCGACGGCGAGCGCCCCGGCGACGGTGCCGGTCTCGCCGCCCCCGACGGCTGCCGCGCGTCGCAGATGCTGGCCGAGGAGCTGGAGCGCGGCCGCGCCGACGACCGCTTCCCGCTGGCCCCGCAGCGGGTCGTCGCCGACACCCGCGCGGCGCTCGACCGCGAGGACGTCGTGCTGGCCGACACCGGCGCGGTGAAGATGTGGATGGCGCGGCTCTACCCGACCTACGCGGCCAACACCTGCCTGCTCTCCAACGGCCTCTCGACGATGGGCTTCTCGCTGCCGGGGGCGATCGGGGCGAAGCTCGCGCGGCCGCAGGCGAAGGTCCTCGCCGCGACCGGCGACGGTGCCTTCCTGATGCACGCCCAGGAGCTGGAGACCGCGGTCCGCGAGCGGATCCCGCTCTGCGTGCTGGTCTGGGAGGACAACGGCTACGGCCTGATCGAGTGGAAGATGGAGCTGGAGCTGGGGCGCTCCTCCTCGGTCCGCTTCGGCAACCCGGACGTGGTCGCCTTCACCGAGAGCTTCGGCGGCCGCGGGATCCGGATCGGCGCCGCCGACGAGCTGCTGCCGGCGCTCCGCGAGGGGCTGGCCTCGGACGGCGTGACGGTGATCGCCTGCCCGGTCGACTACCGCGAGAACCTGCGGTTGACCGACCGGCTCGGCGAGCTGACCGACGCGCTCTAGCTCAGAAGTTGCAGTAGGTGTTGCGGTAGTTCAGGTTCGTGAACAGCACGGCGTTCCAGAAGGCGATCTCGGCCGGATCGGACTCCCGCTCCAGGTGTCGCTCGGCGTTGTTGATCGCGCGCTGGGCCTGCTGGCAGGCGACGCGGCCGGGACCGTCGGGGTAGGCGGACGCCGCGGCGGGCGCGATCGCGAGCAGGGCGACCGCGGCGAGCATCGAGCGCTTGAGGCGGAGGGTCATCGAAGGGGCCTTTCGGCGGAGAGCAGGGACCGGTCGATCGAACCCGATCGACCGACCGCCGACAATCCGGAGCCGCCCCCGAAGTTCCGCGGCCGACTCTAACGACCGCAGTCCCTGGAGCACGATCCGCAGCATCGGCTCGATCCGGGGATCGCTCTCGGGACCGCGGGCCCGCCGCTGGTCGGCCGCCCAGGCGATCCCGTAGACCACCCGCAGCACGTCGTCGGCGTCGACCTCCGGCCGCACGACGCCCTCGGCCCGGGCCCACTCCAGCAGCGTCCACCAGCCCTGCCGCGAGAGCGCGCAGACGGTCCCGAGCGGCGTGCTGGCGTCGTGCATCGTGGCCTTGATGCTGGCGGCGACGCCGCGGAAGGTGGCGGCGTCGGAGAGCACGTCGCGCAGGTAGGCCTCGACCGCGGCCCACGGGTCGCCGCCCTCGCGAAGGCTGGCGGCGTGGGCGATCGTGCGCTCGAACCGCTCGTGCAGCAGCGCCTCGATCAGGTCGTCGCGGGCCGGGAAGTGGCGGTAGAGCGTGCCGACGCCGACCCCGGCGCGGCGGGCGACCTCCTCCAGCGAGCCGTCGACGCCCTGCTCCGCGAAGGTGTCGCGGGCCGCCCGCAGCAGCCGCTCGCGGTTGCGGCGGGCGTCGGACCGCATCCGCCGCGTGGGCGGGGCGGAGGCGTCGGTGCGGGTCGCGGTCATGGCGTCACCGGCAGTGTCGCGCACGGTGCCGGTCGCTGTCGAACCTGCGGGTCAGCGGCGGAGGCGGACCGTCGTCGTCCGCGCCTGCGGCCGGCCGCCGCTCGCCGTGACCGTCGTCCGCAGGCTGGCGCGGAGGCTGCGGACGCGGGCCAGCCGCTTGGCGACCCGCGACGAGGGCCGCAGCCGGACCGTCACCGCGCGGCCGGCGCGGGCCGTCGCGCTGGCGCTGGCGAGGGTCGTGCGGCGCCCGAGCCCGAGCCGCCGGGCCACGCTGCGGGTGACCGTCAGCGTCAGCCGGGCGCGACCGGCGGTGGCGGCGGTCACGCGGACCCGCAGTCGCCCGCGGCGGAGGTCGCCCAGCCGCGGCCGGCCGACCAGCGCCACCTTCGGCGCGGTCGGCGTCGGCGTGGTCGGCGAGCCGGGGGTGCCCGGCCCGCCCGGCGTGCCCGGACCGCCAGGGGTCCCCGGACCGCCCGGACCGGGATCGGCGGGGCCGCCCGGCGTGGTCCGCGGGCCGCCCCAGAAGGGCGTCGAGCCGCTGGCCACGCGCCGCGGCGTCCCGCCGGCGACGTCGACGACCCAGATCCCGCCGTCCCGCTCGAAGGCGACCCGGCTGCCGTCGGCCGAGAAGACCGGATGGGTGTCGCCGGTCGCGCCCGGCGTCAGGTCCCGGATCCGCAGGTGGGTGACGGTCGAGTAGAGCGCGACCGTGCCCGCGACCGGGATCCCGTAGGCGGACGGTGCCGGACCGCGGATCGCCACGATCGTCTGGCCGTCGGGCGCGCCGTCCGGGAACGCGATCTGCGACGAGACGTCGGCCTCGGTCGCGATCGCCTGGGCGTCGGTGCAGGCGGCGCCGTTCGCCGCGGCATCGCAGATCTTCGACCGCGACCCGTCGTGGCCGCGGCGGACGACCAGCGGCTTCTCGCCCAGCCAGCCGTGGCTGGTCTGGTAGGTCGAGGAGCCGATCGACGGCGGGTAGCCGCTGGTCGGGCCGGAGTACTCGTAGGTGTACCACCCGTAGCCGCCGTACCACCACGACCAGAGCGCCTTGGTCCCGCTCGGCGAGATCGTCGGGTAGTCGTAGATCTCACCGGTGAAGAGCGGGCTCGGCGTCCCACCGGCGACCGGGGCCAGCACGATCGCCGACGGGCTCGGCGCGACCCAGGCGGCGCGGGTCCCGTCGCGGGTGATCCCGGCCACGCGCCCGGCGGCGGCCAGCTGCCGCGGCGCGGCGGTGGTGTCGGGGTCGACCGCGCAGACGCCGGCCCCGCACTGGTAGACGATCGTCGAGGCTGATGCGGCCGCGGCGGGCAGCGCGGCCAGGGCGAGCAGGATCGGGACGAGCAGGCGACGGACCACGGCGGGAGCCTCCGGGGGGACGGAACGACGACGCCCGCCGATCCTACCGCCGCGTCCGCCGTACGCGCCCCGGCGCTGGACGACCGTCGGGGGCGACGGCCGGGAAGCCCCGGCGCCGCCCCCGGAGCCCGCTCAGAAGTTGCAGTAGGTGTTGAACCAGTTCCGCTCGTTGCGGTAGGCCTGCAGCCAGTAGGCGCTATCGCTCTGCGAGGTCGCGCCGATGTAGCGGTCCAGGTAGTAGTCCTGGTACAGCTGGCTCGTCTCGCAGAGCTTGCCGTAGGGCGGGGTCGCCGACGCGGGGCTGGCGGGACCGGCCAGGCCGGCGGCGGCGACGCCAGCGGTGATCAGGAACGCGGTGAGCTTGCGACGAGCCATCGTGGGCACCTCGGGGATCGTGGTTCGGACTCCCCCACCCCACCGCCCGCCGCCCGGCCCGGCAATCGGGACCCGCCCCCGAACCTCCGAGGTCTACCCGTCGTCGCGCTCGTGCAGCGCCCGGTAGAGGTCGTTGGCGCCGGCGCCGGTCAGCTCGGCCACCACCCGCGCCGCGGTCCGCGGCCGGGCGCCGTCGGCGACCAGCCGGCGGGCGGCATCGATCGCCCGCTGTTCGTCGACCGCCGCCGCGACCCCGGCCACGACCAGCGTCACCTCGCCCTTGGTCCCGTCGGCGAAGCGCGCGGCGACCTCGGCGGCCGGCCCGCGGACGACCTCCTCGTGGAGCTTGGTCAGCTCGCGGCAGACGGCCACGACCCGCTGCGGATCCTCGTCGGCGATCGCCCGCAGGGTCGCCGCCAGCCGCCGCGGCGACTCAAAGGCGACCGTCGCGTCGGGATCGCGCAGCAGCTCCAGCGTCTCCCCCGTCCGCCGCGGCAGGAAGCCGACGAACCGCCAGCGCTCGGCGGCGATCCCGGCCGCCGCCACCGCCACCACCGGGGCGCTGGCCCCCGGCAGCACCTCGACCGGCAGCCCGGCGTCGCGGGCCGCGGCCACCAGCCGTCCGCCGGGATCGCTGACCACCGGCATCCCGGCGTCGCTGACCACGGCCACGACCTGACCCGCCCGGACGCGCTCCAGCAGCTCGGCGCCGCGGGCCGCCTCGTTGTGCTCGTGGAGGCTGACCGTCGCGGTCGCGATCGCGTGCCGCTGCAGCAGCACCCGCGTGTGGCGCGTGTCCTCGCAGGCCACCACCGCGGCGTCGCGGAGCGCGGCCAGCACCCGCGGGGTGACGTCCTCCAGGTTCCCGATCGGGGTCGCGCAGACCACCAGCCGCCCGCCCGCCGCGCTCACGCCAGCTCCTCGCGGGCGAGCACGGCGCCGCCGATCATCCCCGCCTCGGCCCCGAACCGGGCCGGCTCGACGCGGGCGCCGTTGGAGGGCGGCCGCGCCCGCCGCCGGGCCTCGTCGCGGGCCGGCGCCAGCAGCAGCTCGCCGGCGGCCGAGACCCCGCCGCCGATCAGCACCAGCTCGGGGTTGAAGATGTTCATCGCGTTGGCGATCCCGACCCCGAGCAGCGTCCCGACCCGCTGCAGCGCCTCGCGGGCGGCGCGGTCGCCGTCGCGGGCCGCCTCGGTCACGTGCTGGCCGGTGATCTGGGTGCCCTCGGCGGCCATCCGCGCCAGCAGCGAGCCCGGCCGCTGCCCGGCCAGCCGCTGGCCCTCGCGCCCGAGCGCGCTGCCCGAGGCCAGCGCCTCGAGGCAGCCGCGGTTGGTGCAGTTGCCCTGGCAGAGCGGACCGTCGAAGTCGACCACCATGTGGCCCAGCTCGGTCGCCGCCCCCGTCGCGCCGCGCAGCAGGTTGCCGGCGGCGACCACGCCGCTGCCGATCCCGGTCCCGATCGTCAGCAGGACCGCGTCGTCGCAGCCCTGGGCCGCGCCCGCCCGCCACTCGGCGAGCATCGCGCAGTTGCCGTCGTTGTCGAGCGCCACCGGCAGCTGCAGGCGATCCTGCAGCTCGTCGCGGACCGGCACCCCGTCGAGCGGCTGGTGGACGGTCGAGACCGCCACGCCGCGTCGCCGGTCGACCAGCGAGGGGATCCCGACCCCGACCGCGGTGACCGGCGCATCGGCCGTCTCCAGCAGCTCGCGGACCTCGTCGGCGACCAGCGCCAGCAGCTCCTCGGGATCGTCCGAGCGGGGCGCCAACCGGTAGGCCCGCCGCAGCACCCGCAGCCGCTCGTCGACCAGACCCGCGAGGAGCTTCGTCCCGCCCAGATCGACACCGATGACGCAGCCTGCCGGCACGCGCGGCACCATACCCCGTGATGCCGGACCCGGACGACGCCGACGAGCGGCGACCCAACGGCCCCCGCCGCCCGCGCCCGCCCCGTCCCGGCGGGTCCGGCGGCGAACCCGGCGACGGCGGCTCCGAGCGCCCGGCCTACACGGTCTACGGCACCCGCGGCCGCCGGCCGCGCGAGAGCGCCGGCCCCGATCCCGCCCGCGAGCCGGATGGCGGCGTCCCCTACACGGTCTACGAGGCGCGGCGCCGCTTCGGCCGCCAGCGCGGCGACGAGCACCAGCCGGACGAGCCGGGCGGGCCCCGCCGCCCGCGCCGCCGCGGCCGCCAGCGCTCGCTGCCGGTCCGGATCCTGCGCGGGGTCGCCTGCGCGGCGGTCGGCTGGGTGCTGCTGTCGATGGTGCTGTTCCTGATCTCGGCCCAGATCCACCAGGAGGGCGGCAACGTCGACGAGGTGCTCGGCGGCGGCGGGGCGCCGTTCACGCCCACCAACGTGCTGGTGATCGGCACCGACCAGCGGCCGAAGGGCTCGAAGGAGCCCGGCAGCGAGGGCGGGACGGCCCGCACCGACACGATCATGCTGATGCGGACCGGCGGCTTCGCCAACGCCAAGCTCTCGGTGCCGCGCGACACGATCGTGACCCTGCCCGGCCACGGCCAGGCGAAGATCAACGCCGCCTACGCCTTCGACGGCGCCCGCGGCACCGTCCGCGCGGTCGAGGGCCTGACGGGGATCGATGTCAACCACATCGCCGAGATGGACTTCCAGAACTTCCCGGGGCTGATCGACGCGATGGGCGGCATCAGCTTCTCGCCCAAGAGCTGCCTGACCGCGGTGGTCAGCGGCGGCAGCGGCAAGGACGGCCGCGCGGGCGTCACCTCGGGCACCGGCCGCTACTTCGGCGGCACCTCGTTCCGGCTCCGCAAGGGCCGCAGCTACCACCTGACCGGCCGCCAGGCGCTGGCCCTGGCCCGCGTCCGCAAGAACACCTGCGACGCCGGCCAGGACGACATCAACCGCGCCCAGCGCCAGCAGCAGATCCTCTCGGCGATGAAGAAGCGGGTGCTCTCGCCGGCCGGATTCCTGCGGCTGCCGATGATCGCCTGGAAGGCCCCGCAGGCGGTCAAGACCGACATGTCCGGCTTCTCGCTGCTGGGCGTGGCGATCGGCCAGTTCCTGCCCGGCGGCGGTTCGTCGGCGGTGCTCAAGCCGTCCGGCGTCCAGACGCTGCCGGACGGCGGTCAGGGGCTGATCGTCAACCAGTCCGACGTCGACCGGGCGCGCCGCAAGTTCGACAAGTAGCGGCGGGCTACGGCGCCTTCGGCTTCGGCTTCGGGGGCGCCTCGCCCCGCACCTTCGCCGCGGCCCGCGCGCGCGCCTGCTCGGCCTGCTTGCGCTCGCCGGCCGCCTTCGCCTTGTCGCGGTCGGCGCGCTGGGCCCGCATCTTCGCGTCGTGGGCGTCGGCGCCGGCCTCGGCCGCGCGCTCCAGCTCGCGGTTGCCCTTGACCGTCCCGACGTCGTTGCTGTAGAAGCCCGAGCCCTTGAAGTGGACGGCCGGGGCGTGCAGGACCCGCTGGACCGGCTCGCCCGTCTCCGGGTCGTGGGTCAGCGCGTCGTCGGAGAACTTCTGCAGGACCTCGAAGGTGGTCCCGTCGGGGCGGCGGTACTCGTAGATCGGCATCGCGCCCGCGCCGCCCGGCTAGTCGCTCGAGGAGCTGGAGCCCGACCCCGACGACCCCGAGGAGGAGGACGCCGCCGTGGTGCTGCCGCTCGACGAGGACGACGAGGAGCTGTCGCTCGACGAGGAGGAGCTGCCGCCGTCGCCGCTCGACGACGACGAGCCGCTGTCGGACGAGGAGGACGACGAGCCGCCACCGTCGGACGAGCCGCCACCCGCGTCGCCGACCGGGCGCTTCTTGGTCCCGTAGTCGGTGTTGTGGAAGCCCTTGCCCTTGAAGTGGATCGCCGGGGCGCTCAGCACCCGCTGGACCGGCTCGCCGCTCTCGGGATCGTGCGTCAGCGCGTCGTCCGTGAACTTCTGCAGGACCTCGAAGGTGGTCCCATCGGGGCGGCGGTACTCGTAGATGGGCATCGGACCACGGAGTATAGGACGCCCGCGAGCGTTTGGCACTCTTCCGGGGAGAGTGCCAAAACCGACGCTCGATCAGGCTTCCGCGGGGCGCGACCGGCCGGGCTGCACCTCGAGCAGGCCGCGTCCCAGCGCGGCCACCTCGATCGTCGCCTCGCGCGAGCGGCGACCGACGCCGAGCGTATTGGCGAAGCCGTGGATCAGGTCCGGCATCCGCCGCACCACGACCGGCGTCCCGGCCGCTCGCAGGGCCGCCGCGTAGGCCTCGCCCTCGTCCCGCAGCGGGTCGAAGCCGGCGGTCGCGATCACCGCCGGCGGCAGCCCCGAGAGGTCGTCGGCGCGCAGCGGCGAGAGCCGCGGATCGGTCAGGTCGACGCCCGTGCCGTCGCCGCCCAGGTAGTGGTGCTCACACCACTCCATCGACTCCCGCTCCAGGTAGAAGCCGGTCGCGAACCGCTCGCGCGAGCCGTACTCGCCGGCCCAGTCGACGGTCGGGTAGAAGAGCAGCTGGAGCGCCGGCGACGGCTCGCCCGCGCGGGTGCTCTGCTGGGCGACGATCGCCGACAGGTTGCCGCCGGCGCTGTCGCCGGCGACGCCGATCCGGTCCGGGTCCGCCCCCAGCTCGGCGGCGTGGGCGACCGCCCAGCGCCAGGCGGCGAGTGCGTCGTCGGGCGCGGCCGGCCACGGGTGCTCCGGCGCCAGCCGGTAGGCGACGGCCAGCACGACGGCGCCCATCCGCCGGCAGAGCAGCCGGCAGAGCGCGTCGTGCGAGTCGAGGTCGCCGAGCACGAAGCCGCCGCCGTGGAGGAAGACGATCAGCGGCGGCCGCTCGGCGACCGGCTGCCAGGTGCCGGCCGGGTTGCGGATCCCGCCGGGCCGGTAGAGCCGCGCGTCGAGCGGGCCGGCGGCGCCGTCGACCCTCAGCGCCTCGGCCGCGGCCACCCGCATCGGCCGGCCGGCGGCGACCAGCGCCTCGTGGCGGATCGTGTCGCGGGCGGCGGCGACGGTCTGCTCGTGCCAGGAGGGGTAGCGCATCCGCCGCCGCAGCTCGAGCATTGCCTGGGTGGCCGGGTCGAGCACCTGGTCGTCGACCCGCACCGGGCGGCCGATCCGGACCCGGCCGGGACCGCCGGTCGCGCGCAGGGCGCCGAGCGCGCGGCGCTCGAAGCGGCCGCGGGGGTCGAGCGCCGGCGGGGGCGCGGGATCGGCGGAGCGGCGTCCGGGCATGGCCATACCCTACCGACCAGTAGGGCGGTTCCGGAAACGATCGCGCCCGACGGCCCGGCCGCCGCGGCCCGGCCGGCCGTCCGCGCGGGACGAGGTCGAGGCGCGCCAGGCACTACGCTCCCGCCCATGGCCTCCGACGTCGTGACCATGGACAAGATCGTCGCCCTCTGCAAGCGGCGCGGCTTCGTGTTCCCCGCCTCGGAGATCTACGGCGGGATCGCCAACACCTACGACTACGGTCACTACGGCGTCCTGCTGAAGAACAACGTCAAGGCCGAGTGGTGGCGGGCGATGCTGCAGGATCGCGACGACATCGTCGCGCTCGACTCGGCGATCATCCAGCACCCGCGGGTCTGGCAGTCGTCGGGCCACCTGGCCGGGTTCAGCGACCCGCTGGTCCAGTGCCTGGGCAAGTGCAAGAAGCGCTACCGGCTGGACCACCTGCAGGAGGCGGCCGTCGAGGCCGGCGAGGACCCGGCCCTGGTCCGCTGCCCGACCTGCGGCGGCGAGCTGTCGGAGCCGCGCGAGTTCAACCTGATGTTCAAGACCCAGATCGGGACGGTCGAGGACACCGCGTCGACGGTCTACCTGCGTCCGGAGACGGCCCAGGGGATCTTCGTCGACTTCAAGCAGGTGCTGGCGATCAGCCGCAAGAAGCCGCCGTTCGGGATCGCCCAGATCGGCAAGTCGTTCCGCAACGAGATCACGCCCGGCAACTTCATCTTCCGGACCCTCGAGTTCGAGCAGATGGAGATGGAGTTCTTCGTCCCGCCGGCCGATTCGACCGAGTGGTACGAGCACTGGAAGCAGGCCCGCTTCGACTGGTACACCGAGCTGGGCGTGCGGCCCTCGCACCTGCGGCTGCGGCCGCACGAGGACGATGAGCTCAGCCACTACAGCTCGCGCACGGCCGACGTCGAGTACCTGTTCCCGATCGGCTGGTCGGAGCTGGAGGGCGTCGCCGACCGCGGCGACTACGACCTCAGCGCCCACGCCGCCGGGGCGAAGACGAAGATCGAGGTCTTCGACGAGACCTCGGGCGAGCGCTACGTCCCGCACGTGATCGAGCCGGCCGCCGGCTGCGACCGCGCGACGCTGGCCTTCCTCGTCGACGCCTACGACGAGGAGACGCTCGAGGGCGGCGACGTGCGGACCGTCCTGCGCCTGCACCCGCGGCTGGCGCCGGTCAAGGTCGCCGTCTTCCCGCTGGTCAAGAAGGACGGCCAGCCGGAGCTGGCCCAGCAGATCCGCGACAGCCTCCGCCGGGTCGGCCAGACCGACTACGACGAGGCAGGCGCGATCGGCAAGCGCTACCGCCGCCAGGACGAGATCGGCACCCCGTGGTGCGTGACCGTCGACCACCAGTCGCTCGAGGACCGGACGGTGACCGTTCGCGACCGCGACTCGCTGGAGCAGGTGCGGGTGGCGATCGACGACCTGCCGTCGCTGTTCGCCGGCCGGCTGGCCGAGCGCTGGGTCTCGCCGAAGGGCGAGTGAGGGCCGGCGGGGCTCACTCGCAGCCGATCCCGTCGCCGTCGCGGTCGAGCCCGAACGGGTCGTCGCCGGCGACGGTGACGGTGCCGGTGTACTCCGGCCCGTCGCCCGAGCCGCCCGCGCAGTCGTAGTCGTAGGCGCCGGGGTCGAGGCAGGCGCCCTCGTAGTTCGGGTCGCAGCCGTCGCCGCCCTCCCCCAGCCCCGCCTCGTCGAGCGGCGGCTCCGGCTCCTCCGCGACCAGGCCCTCGCAGCCGCTGCCCGGGCCGGCGGGGCCGGTCGCGTGACTGGCGCAGTAGGCGGCCGCTTGCTCGCCGTCGTAGACGTCGAGCGCCGCGACCGGGAAGCGGACGCCGACGCGGCCGGCCCCGCGGCAGGAGACGGTCGTCGTCGCCTCGCGACAGGTCAGCCACGAGGAGCGGCCGGTGACCGGGCTGTAGACCTCGATCTCGTCCCGGTCGTCGCCGCCGTCGCGGGCCCGCCAGTAGGCGAAGAAGGCGTTCTGGGCGAAGCCGCACGAGGTCGTCCGCCGCCGGACGCGGATGTTCGCGTCGCAGGCGACGTAGCGGACGCGCGGACGCGGCCGGGCGCGCCGTGGACGCCCGCGCTCGACCGCCGCTGGCTCGTCCGCCGTGGCCCCGTCCGCCGCCGTCGTCGACCGCGACGGCGACTGCTCGGCGCAGCCGCCCACCGCCAGCGCCAGCAGCGTCGCGGCGACCAGCGCCGCGACCCTCGATCCCCCCGTTCCCCCCACGATTCCCCCTCGCTCTCGTGGGAGAGTTGTAGCGGATCGCGCACATCGCTGTCTCTCGGAAGGTCTACTGGGTGCGCCCGCAGGCGTCGAGCCCGTAGGCGTGGGCCTTGGCGCTGGAACCGGCGAAGGGGTTGCCGGCGACGGCCAGCGCCGGATCGGCGCGGACCTTGGCGATCTCGCCGTCGAGCGCGTCGTAGATCTCCGCCACCGCGTCGGCGTCGTCCTTCGGCCGGTCGAGCGCGCGCAGGTCACGCAGCTGCCCCTCGATGCTCGGCAGCGCGACCTCGCGGACCAGCGCGACCAGCTGTTCGCGGGTCGGCGAGCCGCCGAGCCGGGCGATCCGCTCGCGCGCGGTCCGCTGCGACGCGGCGTCGGCCCTCTTGCAGATCGCGTTCGCCTCGCGCACGTACTCGGCCTTCGTCGGCCCGTCGTCCCCGCCGCAGCCCGCCAGCACCAGGCCCACGGCGACCGCCGGCCCGCCCCACGTCCTCGCCCGCATCGCGCGCCCCTCGAGTCGACCCCGGCCGGCCCCCGCCGGCTCCGCGCGCAGCCTAGCCGCCCGCCGGGCGACCGCCGAGGGCCGCGCACCGGCGGGCGCTGGTTCTCGGGGCGCCCGTCCCATCCCCCGCCGGTTCGCCCGCCGCTACGGTTCGACGATGCCGACCGTCGAGCACCCGCTGTTCTCGCGCCTCTGGTCGTGGGCGATGCGCCACGAGCCGCGCGACGTCGCCCGCGCCCGCGGCGAGTTGCTGGAGGGCCTGACGGGCCGGGTGCTCGAGGTCGGGGCCGGGACCGGGTCGAACTTCCCCCACTATCCCGAGACCGTCAGCGAAGTCGTCGCGGTCGAGCCCGACCGGCTGCTGCGCGAGGAGGCCGCGGTCGCCGCCGCCGCGCGCGAGACCGAGCGGCCCGGCACCCGCATCCGGGTCCTCGACGGGACCTTCGAGGCGCTGCCGGCCGAGGCCGCCGGTCCCTACGACGCGGTCGTCTGCACGCTCGTGCTCTGCTCGGTCGACGACGTGCCCGGCTCGCTGGCCGCGGCCTACTCGGCGCTGCGGCCCGGCGGCGAGCTGCGCTACTACGAGCACGTGGCCACCGATGGCTGGCTCGGCGGGCTCCAGAAGGCGGTCGACGCGACCTTCTGGCCGCGCGCCTTCGGCGGCTGCCACACCCACCGCGACACCGTCTCGGCGATCGCCCGCGCCGGCTTCGAGCGGGTCGAGCACCGCGACATCCAGGGCGCGCCCGGCTGGGCGCCGGTGCCGATCTCGCCGCTGGCGCTCGGCGTCGCCCGCCGCCCGGCCTGAGCGGGCGCGGGGGTCAACGTCACACGCCGCGCCGCCATCCCGGACCATGTGACGTCGGCCACCGCCACCGTGGGTCTTCGTCACACGCCCCGGCGGCGGAGCCGGGGCATGTGACGTTCGCCCCCGCCGCTAGGCGTTGGGCCCGTTGCGGACCAGCGCCCCGACGGCACGCTTGGCGGCCTCGACCACCGGCTCCATGTCGGCCTCGGGGTTGGAGAGGAAGCGCAGCGCCAGCCCGTGGCCGAAACCGATCACGATGTCGGCGGCGACCTCGGGCTCGGCCCGCAGCGCGATCCGGCCGTCGTCGGCCATCGTCCGCAGCCGCTCGGCGAAGGCGTCGGTCATCGCCTGCGTCATCGACGACAGCTCCTCGGCGATCTCCGGCATCCGCTGGGCCAGCGTGTAGAGCTCCAGCAGCAGCGAGACGAACGCCGGCTCGTGGCGGACGGTGGCGTAGAGCGACCGCACCCACAGCAGGCCCAGGTCCTCGGCGCTGGTGGCCCGCGCCAGCTCCTCGGACAGCGCCTGCAGCCGGACCTCGGAGTCGCGCTTGGCGACCTCGACGAGCAGCCGCTCCTTCGAGCCGAAGTAGTAGTGGAGGAGCCCGCGCGAGACCCCGGCCTCGCGGGCGACGTGGTCGAACGTCGAGCCGGCGACGCCGCGGCGCGAGACGCTGCTGCGCATCGCGTCGACGATCCGCATCGCCTTGTCGGTGGCCAGCGCCTTGGTCGCGTCCTCTGACACGCCTTCAGGATAGCTGGCTGGCTGGCCAACCGGGGTTTCGTCCAGCGGACCGGGCGCGCGTGGCGCCCGGTCCGCCGACGATCAGCTGTTGGTCGTGGCGGTGGTGGCCGCCGCGCCGGTCCCGTTCTGGGACGCGGCCGCCGGAGCCGTGGCGCCGACCGAGTAGTCCAGCTCCTCCTCGGGACCGAAGACGACGTCGAGCGCCTTCGACCGCAGCGAGGGCACGGCGACGATCGCCGCGGCCGCGCCGCCGGCGCCGAGCAGCAGCAGGCCGAGGAACCCGCCGCGCTTCTTCTTCGCCTTGGTCGGCTTGCCCTTGAGGGCCGCCTTCGCGTCCAGCAGCGCGCCAGAGGCATTGCGCAGCTCGCTGTGGACCTTCTTGTCCTGCAACAGCGCCTGCGGGTTGCCGGCGACGCGGGCGTAGGCGTTCTTCGCCGCCTCCGCCAGCTGACGCAGGTCCTCGTGCAGGTCCTGGTTCTCCAGCAGGTTGCGGACGGCCTCCTCGCGGGCGGCCACCTGCTTGCCGGCCTTCCGCGCCTGCTTGCTGGCCTTCTTCGCCTGCTTCTTCAGCTGCTTCTTGTTGCGCGCCATGGTCCTCCGTCTCGGAGTCGTCGGAATCGGCCCGCGGGCCGCGGGCCAGGTCCGTTCGCCGTACTCGACGAGCCTATCGCGCGCCCCGCGACCCCGAGCCTCGTCGGCGGGGGGCGGGGGCGAGCGCGGTCGTCAGCACCTCTTCCACGCGATCGACCCACGTAAACGCGATCCGCGAACGCAATGCCTCGGGCACGTCCTCGGCGTCGCGCTCGTTCTCGCGCGGGGCGATCACCCGCGCGACCCCGTTGCGCTGGGCGGCGAGCGCCTTCTCCTTCAGCCCGCCGATCGGCAGCACCTCGCCGGTGAGGGTGATCTCGCCGGTCATCGCCACGTCGGCCCGGACCTCGCGCCCGGAGAGCAGCGAGCTGAGCGCGGTCGCGATCGTGATCCCGGCCGACGGCCCGTCCTTCGGCGTCGCCCCGGCCGGCACGTGGACGTGCAGGTCGTGCTCGGCGAACCAGTCCTCGGGCAGGTCGGGCGCCACCAGGTCGAGGTGCCCGCGGACCCAGGTGAGGGCGGCGCGGACCGACTCGGTCATCACGTCGCCGAGCTGGCCGGTGGTGGTCAGCCGGCCCTTGCCGGGCATCGCCGCCGCCTCGACGAAGAGCACGTCGCCGCCGACCGGCGTCCAGGCCAGGCCGGTCGCGACCCCCGGGCGGCTGGTGCGCTTGCGCAGCTCCTGGTGGAAGGGCGGCCGGCCGAGCAGCTCCTCGACCCGCGCCCGTGAGACGGTCGTCCGCCGCTGGACCGGGGCCTTCGCCTTCGCCTTGCCCTTCTTGGCCTTCGGCTTCGTGCCCTCGCCCTCGCCGGCCTCGACGATCTCGCGCGCGATCTTGCGGACCACGCGGCCGATCTCGCGCTCCAGGTTGCGGACGCCGGCCTCGCGCGTGTAGTCGTCGATCAGGGTCCGCAGCGCCGGGTCGCCGAAGCTGACCCAGCTGCGCCGCAGGCCGTGGCGGTCGAGCTGCCGCGGGACCAGGTAGCGCTTGGCGATCTCCAGCTTCTCCTGGGCCGTGTAACCGGCGAGCTGGATCACCTCCATCCGGTCGCGCAGCGGGCCCGGGACGGTGTCGAGCGTGTTCGCGGTGGTGATGAACATCACCCGCGAGAGGTCGAACGGGACGTCCAGGTAGTGGTCGCGGAAGGTCGCGTTCTGCTCCGGGTCGAGCACCTCGAGCATCGCGCTCGACGGGTCCCCGCGGTAGTCGGAGCCCATCTTGTCGATCTCGTCGATCATCAGCAGCGGGTTGCTCGACCCGGCGTCGCGCAGCGCGCGGATGATCGTGCCCGGCATCGCGCCGATGTAGGTCCGGCGGTGACCGCGGATCTCGGCCTCGTCGCGGACGCCGCCGGCCGAGATCCGCTCGAAGTTGCGGCCCATCGCGCGGGCGATCGACTTGCCGAGCGAGGTCTTGCCGACGCCGGGCGGCCCGACGAAGCAGAGGATCGACCCGCGCGCGTCCGGCTTCAACTGGCGGACGGCCAGGAACTCGAGGATCCGCTCCTTGACCTTGTCGAGCCCGAAGTGGTCCTCGTCGAGCACCGAGCGCGCGTGCGGCAGGTCGAGGTCGTCGATCGTGCGGTCGTTCCAGGGCAGCGAGACGATCCACTCCAGGTAGGTGCGGATCACCCCGTGCTCGGCCGACGCCTGCGGGATCGACTCCAGCCGCCGCAGCTCGCGGTCGGCCTGGACCGCGACCGGCTCGGGCAGGTCGAGCGCGTCGAGCTGCTCGCGCAGGTCGGCGACCTCGGCCTCCTGCGGGTCGCTCTCCCCCAGCTCCTCCTGGATCGCCTTCAGCTGCTGGCGGAGGACGTACTCGCGCTGGCCCTTCTCCAGCTCCGACTGGACCTGGGACTGGATCTGCGAGCCGATCGAGATCACCTCGAGCTCGCGGGCCAGGATCTCGACCAGGTGCCGCAGGCGGGTGCCGAGGTCGGTCTCCTCCAGCAGCTGCTGCTTCTCGCTCGACGCCAGCCGCAGCGAGCCGGCGATCAGGTGGCTGAGCGCGATCGGGTCGTCGATGTTGGCGACCGCCAGCTGCAGCTCCTCGGGCAGGTAGGGGACCGCCTCGACGATCCGCGAGAAGGTCTCCTGGACGTTGCGCTGGAGCGCGGTCAGCTCGGCCGTCGGCGGGTCGGAGACGCCCTCGTCGGGGGCGTCCTCGGTGTGCGCGACCAGGTACGGCTCGGTCTGCTCGTAGTCGTGGATCCGGACCCGCTGGGCGCCCTGGACGAGCAGCCGCAGCGTGCCGTCGGGGACCTTCAGCATCCGCGCCACCTGGCCGACCACGCCGACCGCGTAGAGCTGGTCGGGGCCGGGGGTGTCGACGTCGGGATCGCGCGAGGCGACGAGCACCAGCCGGCGGTCGCCCGCGAGCACGTCGTCGACCAGCTTGATCGAGCGCTCCTGGCCGATCGCCAGCGGGATCATCGTGTCGGGGACCGGCACGGTGTCGCGCAGCGGCAGCACCGGCAGCGCGCCGGTCACCGGCGTCGCCCCCGGACCGCCGACCTCGACCTCCTGGGCCGGGGCGGAGTCGGCCACGATCTCGATCACGCCGCGCCCTCGTCGTCGACCTCGATCGGCACGCTGCGACGGGCCTCGCGCGGGCGCATCAGCGGCAGCTCGACCCGCAGGATCCCGTCGCGGTAGGTGGCCCGGGCCTCGTCGGCGACGACGTCGGCGCCGAGCTGGATCACCCGCCGGAAGGGCCCGGTGCCGATCTCGACCTGCTGGTAGGCCCGGCCCTCGGCCTCGACCGGGGCGCGGGCCCCGGCCAGCACCAGCTCGCGGCCGCGGATCTCGAGCCCGACGTGGTCGATGTCGACCCCCGCCAGGTCGGCGTGGACGACCGCGCGCGGCTCGCCGGCGCGATCGCCCTCGGTCGGCGTCTCGTAGAAGACGTCGACGGCCGGCTCGAAGCCGACGCGGCGCACGCGCCCGAGCAGCCCGCGGTCCAGCACCCCGCCGAACAGCTCGTCCATCTCGCGACGCATCCGCTCGAAGTTGGCGAACAGGTCGCCCTCCCGGGAACGCATGCCGCGGAATCTACCGCCGGGCGGCGGCTACAGCTCGTAGAGGGCGTCGGCGTGCGCCATGTCGACCGCCACGCCGCCCGCCGCCTCGGTCGCGCGCTGGAGCGCGACGTCGCGGTTCTCCTCGTCGGAGATGTGGATCAGCACCGCCCGCTTGACCGCCGCCCGACGGGCGTGGTCGCCGGCCTCCTCGGCGGTCAGGTGGCCGCGTGGTCCCGAGCGCTCGGGCCGCGGCAGCGTCGCCTCGACGAAGAACAGGTCGGCGCCGTGGGCGAACTCGACCAGCTCGTCGTTCGGCGCGCAGTCGGAGCCGTAGACGAAGCGGCCGCCGGTGACGGTCGAGGTGATCTCGATCGCGTAGGCGGGGAGGAAGTGCGGGACCTCGCCGAAGCGGAGCCGGAACGGGCCCAGCTCGAGCACCCCGTCGGGGTCGTACTCGCTGGTCGCGAAGGCCCGCTCGACCAGGTCGGGCATCCCCCAGGCCGTCATCACCGTCCGCATCACCTTGGTGCCGCCGGGGGGCAGGTGCAGCGCCGGCCGCGCCGGGTGGTCGGTGCCGGGCCAGGGCGGCACGGGCACCGGCTGCTGGCGCGGGGCGAAGACCAGCGCGTAGCTGTAGGGCACCAGGTCGAGGGTGTGGTCGGCGTGGCAGTGCGAGACCACGCACGCGTCGAGCGACGTGTAGTCGATGTGCGCGCGCAGCTTGCCGAAGACCCCGTTGCCGCACTCGAGCAGCAGCCGGAAGTCGCCCTCCTCGACGAGGTAGCCGCTGCAGGCGCCGTCGACGTCCTGCCAGGCGGGCGACTTGCCCAGGATCCTCACGCGCACGCCGTCTCCCTCCGCACGATCGGCACAGTCTAGGGCGAGCCGCGCCGAGGGGCGCACGGCGTCGACCAACGACGCACGCGCGCGCCCACGCGGCGGCCCCGGAACGACCGCGGGCCCGGCTCCCGGACCGCGCCGATCGCGCCGTCCGGGAGCCGGGCCCGCCTGCCGTTCGCGGCCGGGCGCTAGGCGGCGGCCAGCGCCTTGTCGCTGTAGGTCTCGCCCGCCTCGGCCTTGGCGACCAGCGAGGCCGGCGGCTCGAACCGCTCGCCGTACTTGGCGGCCAGCTCACGGGCGCGGGCGACGAAGCCGGCGGGGCCGGTCGTCTCGTCCGCGCCACCGGACGCGCTCGGCGGCTGGTAGCCGTTGATGTACTGCAGGACGCCACCGGTCCAGGCCGGGAACCCGATCCCGAAGATCGAGCCGATGTTGGCGTCGGAGACCGTCTCCAGCACGCCCTCGTCGAGGCACTTGACCGTCTCGATCGCCTCGGCGAACAGCATCCGCTCGACCAGGTCGTCGAGCGGCACCGTCGCCGGGTCGGTCTCCGGCGCGGGCGCCTGCGAGCCGAAGGTCGCGGCCAGGTCCTTCCAGAGCCCGACCCGCTTGCCGTCGGCGTACTCGTAGAAGCCGGCGCCGCGCAGGCGGCCGGGGCGACCGGCCTCGATCATCTTGTCGATCACGCCGAAGGCGGCGATCTCCGGGACGGCCTTGCCCTCGGCCTGGAGGGCCTCGGCGGTCGCCTTGCGGATCTTCACCATCAGCTCCATGTTCAGCTCGTCGGTGAGCTGGAGCACGGGAGCCGGGTAGCCGGCCTTCGAGGAGGCGTGCTCGATCGTGGAGGCCGGGATCCCCTCGGCCAGCATGCCGATGCCCTCGTTGACGAAGGTGCCGATCACGCGGCTGGTGAAGAACCCGCGGCTGTCGTTGACGACGATCGGGGTCTTGCCGATCTGCTTCGCCAGGTCGAGCGACTTCGAGAGCACCTCGTCGCCGGTCTTCTCGCCCTTGATGATCTCCAGCAGCGGCATCTTGTCGACCGGGCTGAAGAAGTGCAGGCCGATGAAGTCCTCCGGCCGGCTGACGCCCTCGGCGAGGCCGGTGATCGGCAGCGTCGAGGTGTTCGAGCCGAGCACGGCGTCCGGCTTCAGGAACGGCTCGATCTCGGCGAAGACCTGGGCCTTGACCTTCGGATCCTCGAAGACGGCCTCGATCACGAGGTCGGCGTCCTGGGCGTCCTCGGGCTTGTCGGTCGGGTGGATCCGGGCCAGCAGCGCGTCGCCCTTCTCCTGGGTGACCTTGCCGCGCGAGACGCCCTTCTCGACCAGCTTCTGGGAGTAGCCCTTGCCGCGATCGGCCGCCTCCTGCGAGACGTCCTTCAGCACGACCTCGATCCCGGCCTTGGCGCAGACGTAGGCGATCGCGGCGCCCATCATGCCCGCGCCGAGCACCACGGCCTTCTGCGACTTCCACGGCTCGCGGTCCTTGGCGCGCCCGCGCGAGCCGTTGACCACCTGGAGGTCGAAGAAGAAGGCCTGCGTCATGTTCTTCGACACCTGGCCGGTGACGAGGTCGACGAAGTAGCGGCCCTCGATCTTCGAGGCGTTGTCGAAGTCGACCTGCGAGCCCTCGACCGCGGCCGACATGATCGCCTTCGGCGCCGGCATGTTGGCGCCCTTGAGCTGCTTGCGCAGGTTGGCCGGGAAGGCGGGCAGGTTCATCGCGAACTTCGGCACCGCCGGGGTGCCGCCCGGGATCTTGTAGCCCTTGACGTCCCAGGGCTGGACCGCCTCCGGGTTCTCGGCGATGAACTTCTTCGCCGCCGGCAGCAGGTCGTCGGGACTGGCGACCAGCTCGCTGACGATCCCCAGCTCGAGCGCCTTGCCGGGGCGGTGGCGCTGGCCCTGGAGGAGGACGTTCATCAGGCCGCTGGCGATGCCCAGCATGCGCGTGATGCGGGTGACGCCGCCGCCGCCCGGGAGCAGGCCGAGGCTGACCTCGGGAAGCCCGATCTGGATCTTCGGATCGTCGACGACGACCCGGTGGTGGGTCGCGAGGGCGATCTCCAGGCCACCGCCGAGGGCGGCGCCGTTGATCGCGGCGACGACCGGCTTGCCGAGCGTCTCGAGGGCACGCAGGTCGCCCTTGATCTGCTCCAGGTTCTCGGCGATCGCCGGCGCGTCGGCCGGGGTCGCCTGGATCAGGTCGTTGAGGTCGCCACCGGCGAAGAAGGTCTTCTTCGCCGAGGTGATGATCACGCCGGTGATCTGGTCCTTCTCGGCCACGAGCCGCTCGACGGCCGCGTGCATCGACGCCGCGTAGTCGGCGTTCATGGTGTTGGCCGACTGGTTGGGGTCGTCCAGCACCAGGTTGACGATGCCGCCGTCCAGCTGCTCCCAGCGGATGGTGTTCGTGAAGCTCATCCGGTTCCTCTCGGTTCGTGCGCGTTCCGAGCGGGGCTCAGATCGCCTCGACGACGGTCGCGATGCCCATGCCGCCGCCGACGCAGAGCGTGGCGAGGCCGTACTTCTTGCCGCGGCGGTGGAGCTCGTCGATCAGGGTGCCGAGGATCATGCCGCCGGTCGCGCCGAGCGGGTGGCCCATGGCGATCGCGCCGCCGTTGACGTTGGTGATCTCGGGATCGATGTCGAGGTCCTTGATCAGCCGCATGGCGACGGCGGCGAAGGCCTCGTTGATCTCGACCAGGTCGAGGTCGGAGGCCTTGAGGCCGGCCTTGGCCAGCGCCTTCTTCGAGGCCGGGCCGGGGGCGGTCAGCATGATCGTCGGGTCGGCGCCGGAGACGGCGGTGGCGAGGATCCGGGCGCGCGGCTTCAGCCCGTTGCGCTCGCCGGCCTCGGGGTTGCCGATCGCCAGCAGCGAGGCGCCGTCGACGATGCCCGAGCTGTTGCCGGCGTGGTGGACGTGGTCGATCTTCTCGACCCAGTGGTACTTCTGGAGGGCGACGTCGTCGAAGCCGCCCATCTCGCCCATCGCCGCGAACGACGGCTTCAGCTTGCCGAGGCCCTCGACGGTGGTGCCGCGGCGGATGAACTCGTCCTTGTCGAGCACGACCTGGTCGTTGAGGTCCTTGACCGCGACGACCGAGTCGGCGAAGTAGCCGGCCTCCTCGGCGGCGGCGGCGCGCTCCTGCGAGCGGACGGCGAAGGCATCGACGTCCTCGCGCGTGAAGCCCTCGAGGGTGGCGATCAGGTCGGCGCCGATCCCCTGGGGGATGAAGTACGTGTCGTAGTTCGTCTCCGGGTCCATCGCCCAGGCGCCGCCGTCGGAGCCCATCGGCACGCGCGACATCGACTCGACGCCGCCGGCGAGGATCAGGTCGTCGCCGAGGCCGGAGGCGACCTTCTGGGCGGCGGTGTTGACGGCCTCGAGGCCGGAGGCGCAGAAGCGGTTGAGCTGGACGCCGGCGACGGTGTTCGGCAGGCCGGCCTTGAGGGCGGCGGTCTTGGCGATGTCGGCGCCCTGGTCGCCGACCGGCGAGACGCAGCCGAGGACGACGTCGTCGATCGCGTTGGGATCGAGCTGCGGGTTGCGGCCGAGCGTCTCGTGCATCAGGCCGACCACGAGGTCGACCGGCTTCGTCGCGTGGAGCGAGCCGTTGCTCTTGCCCTTGCCGCGCGGGGTGCGGATCGCGTCGAAGACCAGCGCTTCAGTGCTGCCCATGGTGGACTCCTGTGATGGGGATGCTCGTGGGACGGGTCCCGGCGCCCGAGACCGCGATAGACGACGTGGCCGACCACGGGGTCGACGACGGCCCGGCGAATGGTAGCTGGTTTCGCACGATGGTTGGCTGGCCAGCCAAGACGCGGTGCGGGGGCCGCGCCGCGACGCCCAGCGCGCGCCGTTCGTTGCGCCAGAGGTGCCAAGCGGCGCGCGCTCGGACGGGGCGGCCGCCGGGCTCAGGCGGCGTAGCGCCGAGCCTGCTCCTCGGCGCTCGGGAAGGCGAAGGGGGTGCCGGTGGCCCGCTCGGGCCGGAACATCATCCGCATCTGGCGCGGGGGCTCCAGGCCCTCGGCGCGGTCGGGGCGGAAGGTGGCGCACGGATCGTCGCGGTCCAGCGCGCAAAGCATGTGCCGCCGGAAGAAGCAGTCCCCGCAACTGGGAGGAGCGATGCGGGAGGAGCGGGCGCGAGGACGATCGGCGGCTGGGGTCACGTGGTGGGGTGCGGGGGTCGGCTGTTCGGGGGCAGGGGCCGTCGCCGGCCCCGGGGAAACGGGGTCGGACGGGTCGAGGCGTGCGAGGATCGAGCGCCTCGGGGCGGCGCTCGGAGGTCCTCGTCGAGGGGGCTGCCGCAACCCGTGGTCGCGACGTGAGCGGCATCGAACCACACCGGCGCGGGCTCTGCACCCCTTGTTCCCGGTAATTGGTCACTTTTCGTGAACGAGCCGAGCAGGAACTCCGCAAATCGCAGAGAACGGTGCAGGTTCGGCGACGGCGGCCGCGGGTGGACGGCGTCCGCTTGCCCCCCCCCACCCCGCTCGCGTGGCGGATCGGCCCCGAGGGGTGGGGACGATCCGTCACGCGAGCGGGGTGGGCGGGGCGCCGGTCAGCCATCATCCCCGGCGATGCAGATCCTCGTGACCGGCACCTCGGGGTTCGTCGGGTCGGCGCTCGTGCCGCCGCTGCTGGCCGCCGGCCACGACGTCCGCGGCTTCGCGCGCGATCCCGCCCGGGTCCGGGTCCCGGTGCCCGTGACGACCGGCGACGTGCTGACCGGCGCCGGGCTCGACGAGGCGCTGGAGGGGGTCGACGTCGCCTACTACCTGGTCCACTCGATGGAGGCCCCGGGCGAGGACAACGCCGACTTCCAGGCCCGCGAGCGGCAGGGGGCCGAGCGGTTCGCGGCGGCGGTCCAGCGGTCCGGGGTCCGGCGGGTCGTCTACCTGGGCGTGATGGTCGACGAGACCCGGCCGCCGACGCCGCACCTGCGCAGCCGGCTGATGGTCGAACGGACGCTGCTCGACGCCGCCCCCGAGGCGCTGGCGCTGCGGGCCTCGATCGCGGTCGGCGCCCGCTCGCGGTCGTTCCGGTTCCTGGTCCGGCTGGTCGAGCGGATGCCGGTGCTGGCGCTGCCGCCGTGGCGCGTCCACCGCACCCAGCCGATCGACGAGCGGGACGTGATCGCCGCCCTCTCGCGCTCGGCGACCGTCGAGCTGGGCCCCCACCCCCGCCAGTCGCTCGACATCGCCGGACCCGACGTCCTCTCCTACGGCGAGATGATCGAGCGGATCCGCGACCTGATGATCGTCGGCCGCCCGACGATCGGCTTCCCGTGGTCGCTGACCGGGATCGCCGGCCGGGTCGCCGCGGTGATCGCCGGCGAGGACCCCGATCTGATCCTGCCGCTGATGAGCGGCCTGACCGGCGACCTGCTGGCCCGCGACGACCGCTGGACCACCCTGCTCGGCGTCCGCGCCCACGGCTTCGACCGCGCCGTCGAGCACGCGCTCGGGGAGTGGGAGCGCGACGAGCCCCTCCGCGCCCGCTGATGGTGGTGGGCGGGCGGCCACTCCCCGCCCGCGGATAGGGTCCGCCCATGAGCGCCGTCGTCGTGACCGCCGAGCTGCCCGCCCCGCCGGAGCGCGTGTGGTCGGTGGTGATGGACCCCACGCAGTTCGAGCGGTGGGTGACCATCCACAAGGAACTCGTCTCGGCCGACAGCGGTCCCCCGCGGGTGGGCTTCCGGATGGCGCAGCGCTACGTGATCCGGGGGGCGCCGGTGAAGGTGAAGTGGGTCCTGGAGGAGCTCACACCTCCACGCCACGCCCACTGGGAGGGCAAGGGCCCGGCCGGCGCCAAGGCCCACATCGAGTACCACCTGGAGCCCAACGGCGACGGGACGACCTTCCACTACCGCAACGAGTTCATCCCCCCGATGGGCCCCCTCGGAGCGGTGGCCTCGAAGGCCCTGATGGGTGGGGTTCCGGAGCGTGAGGCACACGCCTCGCTGGATCGCCTGAAGGCCCTCCTCGCCGCCGAGAACCACCGCTGAGGCGGTAGCCCCCGAGGGCCACACCTTCGGCCCCCGAAATTCCCCAAACGGCACCCACATTCCTGTTAGGGTTCCTCCCGCCCTGCGGTGGCGAGACGCAGGCCGTCCCATCCATACCCTCACCGGAGCCCCACCGTGTCCGACTTCCTCGAAGAGAAGCGCCGCGAGATCAAGGTCCGCCTGGAAGAGCTGGCCCCGGCCGTCGCCGAGCACGAGCGGCTGCAGCGGGCCCTCGACGCACTCGACGGCCTCGACCGTCCCGCCGGCGCCGCGCGCGCCCCGCGGGCGGCCGCCGGAGGGGGCGGCGGTGGCGGGGCCCGCCGGGCCGGCCGGCCGCGCGGCAGCGGCGAGCGCTCGCGGCAGGCGCTCGACCTGATCCGCCAGGAGCCGGGCCTCGGCGCGACCGAGATCGCGCGCCGGATCGGCGTCCACCCGAACTACGCGTACCGGATCCTCCCGGGCCTGGAGGAGCAAGGCCTGGTCGAGAAGCGCGACCGGACCTGGTACCCGAAGGACGCGGCGTAGGGCGCAGCCGCCCCACGCCACCGTCCTGCGGGCGGCTTCCTAGATCAGGCCGAGGCCCTTGACCGCGTCGCGCTCCTCGACGAGCTCGGCGACCGACGCGTCGATCCGCTCGCGCGAGAAGTCGTCGATCTCCAGGCCCTGGACGATCTCGTACTTGCCGTCCTTGGTGGTGACGGGGAACGAGGAGATGATCCCCTCCGGCACGCCGTAGCTGCCGTCGGACGGGATCCCCATCGAGGTCCAGTCGCCCTCGGCGGTCCCGTTCACCCACGTGTGGATGTGGTCGATCGCGGCGTTGGCGGCCGAGGCGGCCGAGCTGGCGCCGCGGGCCTCGATGATCGCCGCGCCGCGCTTGGCGACCGTCGGGATGAAGGTGTCGCGCAGCCAGACGTCGTCGTCAACGGCGCCGGCGGCGATCTCGCCGTTGACCTCGGCGTGGAACAGGTCCGGGTACTGGGTGGCCGAGTGGTTGCCCCAGATCGTCATCTTCTTGATCGCCGTCACCGGCACCTGCAGCTTGCTGGCCAGCTGCGAGATCGCGCGGTTGTGGTCCAGCCGCGTCATCGCCGTGAAGCGCTCGGCGGGGACGTCGGGCGCGTGGGCCTGGGCGATCAGGGCGTTCGTGTTCGCCGGGTTGCCGACCACGAGCACCTTGATGTCGTCGGCCGCGCCGGCGTTGATCGCCTCGCCCTGGGGCTTGAAGATGCCGCCGTTGGCCTCGAGCAGGTCGCCGCGCTCCATGCCCTTCGTGCGCGGGCGGGCGCCGACCAGCAGGCCGACGTTGGCGCCGTCGAAGGCCACCTTCGGGTCGTCGCTGATGTCGATCCCGCGCAGCAGCGGGAAGGCGCAGTCGTCGAGCTCCATCGCGGTGCCCTCGGCGGCCTTGATCGCCTGCGGGATCTCCAGCAGCCGCAGCTTCACCGGCGTGTCGGGACCGAGCAGATGGCCGCTGGCGATGCGGAACAGCAGTGCGTAGCCGATCTGGCCGGCGGCGCCGGTGACGGTGACGTTGACGGGCGACTGGGTCATGTGGTGCTCCTGCGTTCGAACGGAGGTGCAGCGGCGAGGCCGGCGCGGGCAGGCGACCGGGGTCGGCGGTGCGAGGCCGATGCTATCCCCCGCCCGGCCCGGCCCGCCGCGCGCCGCCGCGACGGGGACCTGCGACGATGGGGCCCAGCATGCCCACGCGCTCGGTGAAGCTCGCGCAGCTGTTCGGAATCCGGATCGGTGCCGATCCGAGCTGGTTCCTGGCGCTGTTCCTGATCGTGGTGCTGCTCGGCCAGCAGTTCGACGACGTCCTGCCCGACCTCTCGCAGGCCGCCGCCTACGGGCTCGCGGTCGGCGCCGCGGTGCTCTTCTTCGGCTCGCTGGTGATCCACGAGCTCGGCCACGCGCTGGTCGGCCGCCGGTTCGGGATCCACACCGTCTCGATCGATCTCTGGCTGCTCGGCGGCGTGGCGCGGCTCGACCGCGACGCCCGCACGCCGAAGGAGGAGTTCGTGGTCGCCGCCGCCGGGCCGCTCGGCACGCTGCTGGCCGGCGCGCTCTGCGTCGGCGCCGGGATCGCGCTCAGCGACTCCAGCACCCTGCTCGATGCGGCGCTGCTGCGCGAGCAGACGACCGACGCCGGGGTCGCGCTGTTCGGCTGGGGCGCCGCGGTCAACGGCGTCCTCTTCTGCTTCAACCTGATCCCGGCCTTCCCGCTCGACGGCGGCCGGATCGCGCGCGCGATCGCGTGGAAGCTGACCGGCAGCCGCCGCAAGGCGACCGTCGCCGCCGGCCAGCTCGGCCGCGGCTTCGCGCTGGTGCTGGCCGCGGTCGGCCTCTGGCAGCTGGCCGACGGCTCGGTCTACAACGGCGTCTGGTTCCTGCTGATCGCCTGGTTCATCGGCGCCGCCGCCCGCGCCGCCGTCGTCACCAGCGAGATCAGCGAGCAGCTGCACACCGTCACCGCCGGCGAGCTGATGGAGGAGCGCCCGGTCTGGGTGCCGGCCGACGCGACCGTGCTCCAGGCCGAGCACGAGACCTTCGGCCCCTTCCCCGCCGACTGGGCCGCGGTGCTCGACGGCGAGGGCCACTTCCTGGGGATCGTGACCGCCGAGCGGGTGACGGCCGAGCTGGCCGCCGGCCGTCCCGAGGTCCCCGTCCGGGAGCTGCTGGCGACCGGCGACGACGCCCCCCGCGTACCGCCCGACGCGACCCTCGAGGGGCTGCTGTCGAACGAGCCGCTGCGGCGGCTCGGCGCGCTGCCGGTGGTCGACGCGACCGGCGTGATGCGCGGCCTGGTGACCTTCGGCAGCGTCCGCGACGCGCTCGCCGCCGCGCTCCCCGGCAGCGGTCCCGACGGCTCCGCCGCCCCCCGCCGCTGAGCCTCCCGCCGGGCGCCTGGCGCGCTACCGCCGGTCGCGTCCGCGGCCGGTCGCCCGCGCGCGCCCATGCCCGCCGGTTGGGAACCGCAAACCGCCCGCTGGGACGGCAGATTCCGACCATTTTGGTTGGGTTGGACGGCACCGCGAACGGGGTGTATGGAGGTATACGATCAGCCGCGGTTCCCCTGTCCTAGGTTGTGAAAGAGGCTCATGCCTGCACATGACGTCCTGATCATCGGGGCCGGGTTGGCCGGCCAGCGCGCCGCGCTGGCCGCGGCCGACGCCGGCGCAACAGTCGCGATCATGAGCAAGGTCCACCCGGTCCGCTCGCACTCGGTCGCCGCAGCCGGCGGCATCAACGCCGCCGTCAACCCGGCCGACGACTGGCGCTCGCACGCCTTCGACACGGTCAAGGGCTCGGACTACCTGGGCGACCAGGACGCGATCGAGGTCATGACCTCGGAGGCGCCGGGCGAGATCATGTACCTGGAGCACATCGGGGTCACGTTCCACCGCAACGAGACCGGCCACCTGGACCTGCGGGCCTTCGGCGGCGCCTCGATGAAGCGGACCGCCTACGTCGCCGACATCACCGGCCAGGCGATCCTGCACGTGCTCTACGAGCAGCTGATGAAGTACAGCGATCGGGTCGATCGCTACGAGGAGTGGTTCAACACCTCGCTGATCCGGGGCGAGAACGGCCGCTGTCAGGGCGTCGTCGCGCGCAACATCCGCACCGGCGAGATGCAGACCTTCGTCGCCAAGACGGTGATCCTCGCCACCGGCGGCGTCGGCCAGGCCTTCAAGCCGACCACCAACGGCCTGATCTGCACCGGAGACGGCATGTCCCTCGCCTACCGCGCCGGCGCGCGGCTGATGGACATGGAGATGATCCAGTACCACCCGACGACGATGACGGCCAACGGCTTCCTCATCACGGAGGGCGCCCGCGGCGAGGGCGCGCACCTGCGCAACGCCGACGGCGAGCGGTTCATGGTCCACTCGGCCCCGAACAAGATGGAGCTGGCGTCGCGCGACGTCGTCTCCCGCGCCGAGCAGAAGGAGATCAACGAGGGCCGCGGGACCGGGCCGCTCAAGGACTCCGTGCTGCTCGACGTGACGGTCGTCCCCAAGAACCGCGTGCTCGAGGCCCTGCGCGAGATCGTCAACCTCGGCCGCGACTTCGCCGGGATCGACATCACCAAGGAGCCGATCCCGGTCCGCCCGGGTCAGCACTACACGATGGGCGGCGTCAAGACCGACGTCGACGGCGAGACCGACATCCCCGGCCTCTACGCCGCCGGCGAGGTCGCCTGCGTCTCCGTCCACGGCGGCAACCGCCTGGGCGCCAACTCGCTGCTCGACACGCTGATCTTCGGCCGCCGCTCGGGCGAGCACGCCGCCAAGGTCGCGGCCTCGATGCCGATGCCGACCGTCTCCGACGCGCAGCTCCGCGACGACGCCAAGGAGATCGCCGCGATCATCGACCGGCCGAAGACCGGCCGCCGGGTCTCCGAGATCAAGGAGGAGCTGGGCGAGTCGATGAACCAGTACTGCGCCGTCTTCCGCGACGAGGAGGGCATGACCAAGGGCGCCGAGATCGTCAACCGCCTCCAGGAGGAGGCCAAGACGGCCTACATCGACGACAAGGGCACGGTCTTCAACCAGGACGTGCTCGGGGCCCTGGAGCTGGGCTTCATGCTCGACTGCTCCGAGGCGATCGTGAAGAGCGCGCTCGAGCGCAAGGAGTCGCGCGGCGCCCACTCGCGCACCGACTACACGGAGCGCAACGACGAGGACTGGCTCTTCCACCTGACGGTGGAGAGGGACGGCGACGGCCAGGGCAAGCTCGGCCAGGCGCCGGTGACGATCACGCAGTGGCAGCCGATGGAGCGGACGTACTGATGTCGACGATCGAGAACACCGAGGCCAAGCCGGAGGGCATCCAGGAGTTCACCCTCCGCCTGCGCCGCTACGACCCGGAGTCCGGCCGCGCGCCGTACTACGAGGAGTTCCAGATCGAGCTCGAGCCCCACCGCTCGGTGCTCGACGGCATCCTCCAGGCGAAGGCCAAGGAGGACGGCTCGATCGGCGTCCGCTGCTCCTGTCGGGCCGCGATCTGCGGCTCCTGCGGGACCCGGATCAACGACAAGCCGGGCCTGGCCTGCCACACGCACCTCGACGAGGCGCTGAAGCGGTCGAAGGACGGCAAGATCACGATCGAGCCGCTCGGCAACATGCCGGTGATCAAGGACCTGATCGTCGACATGGACGCGGTCCACTGGAAGAAGCAGGCGCGGGTGACCCCGTGGCTGCTGCCCAAGGAGCCGCTGCCCGAGCGCGAGCACATCGTCCCGCGCGAGTCGATGGTCGACGTCACCCAGACGATGGCCTGCATCCAGTGCGGCGCCTGCGTCTCGGACTGCCTGTCGATGGAGATCGACCCGCTGTTCGTCGGTCCGGCCGCGCTGGCCAAGGCCTACCGCTTCGTCGGCGACCCGCGCGACAGCCGCCACCAGGAGCGGCTGAGCAACCTGGCCGAGGATCCGCACGGCATCTACGCCTGCACCCACTGCTTCAAGTGCATCGACGCCTGCCCGAAGGGCGTGGCGCCGATGAGCCAGATCATGCGCCTGCGCCGGATCGCCTCGCAGGACCACCACATCAACGACCGCAACAACGGCGAGCGCCACGAGATGGCGATCGTCAACAGCGTCAAGAAGTACGGGACGCTGAACGAGGCGAAGATGGTGCCGGACTCCTACGGCGGTCCGCTGGCCCCGGCCGCGGCCAAGGAGCTGGTCGCCTCGCTGCCGGTCATCACCAAGGCGCTGCTGCGCCGCAAGGTGACGCCGAAGTCCGCGCTCTTCCACCACAAGAACCCGGACCAGGCGCAGATCAAGCGGATCTACCAGGAGGTCCAGGGTCGCGATCAGCGGCTGGAGCTGAACCTCTACATCACCCAGCCCGACGAGGACCCGGAGGAGGCGGCCGCCCACGCGGCGCACGTCGCCGAGGCCGCGGCCCGCGACGCGGCCGAGAAGAGTGCCACCAACGACACGGAGGCGGGCGCATGAAGGTCGCGTACTGGCCCGGCTGCGTGAGCCGGGGCTTCACTCCCGAGCTGCACGGCTCGATGGCCAAGGTCGCTCCGCTGCTCGACATCGAGCTGGTCGAGCTGAACCGCGCCAACTGCTGCGGCGCCGGCGTGATCGCCGAGCACAGTCAGGAGCTGGCCGACACGCTCAACGCCCGCACCTTCGCGCTCGCGCAGAAGGAGATCGAGCGCGGCGCCGACCTGATGATGAACATCTGCTCGACCTGCCAGGGCGCGCAGGGCGAGTGCCAGGAGCGGCTGGACGCCAGCGCGGCCTACCGCGAGGAGGTCAACAAGCACCTGACCCCCGAGGGCCTCGAGTACGCCAAGGGGCTGGTCAACAAGAACTTCCTCTGGGTGCTGGTCGAGGAGCTGGGGCTGGACGAGCTGGCCAAGCGGGTCAAGCGGCCGCTGACCGACCTCAAGGTCGGGCCGTTCTACGGCTGCTACATCGTTCGCCCGGTCGACCGGCTGGGGATCGACGACGCGAACCCCCGCGACACCTACCTGGAGCAGGTCATCGAGACGCTCGGCGGCACCGTCGTCGAGTACACGGGCGCCCAGAAGTGCTGCGGCTTCCCGATCTCCCTGATGCAGAAGGAGACCTCGATGCGGATGGCCGGCCGCAACCTCGGCGAGGCCAAGGACCAGGGCGCCGACTGCCTGGTGACCCCCTGCCCGCTCTGCCACCTGAACCTGGACATGCAGCAGCCGGTGGTCAGCAAGACGATCGGCCGCGAGCTGCAGATGCCGGTCCTGCACCTGCCGCAGATGGTCGGCCTGGCGCTCGGGATGGACCCGAAGGAGCTGGGTCTCGGCAAGCACGTCGTGAAGCCGACCTCGGTGATCGACTGGACCACCTCGGTGGTCGGCTCGGTCGGGGCGCTCTCCGCCGCCTAGCGCCGGACTCCCCCACCGCTTCGTTTCGCGAGGGCGCCCGCCGGGCG
Source organism: Patulibacter defluvii (assembly GCF_034096925.1). NCBI lineage: Bacteria > Bacillati > Actinomycetota > Thermoleophilia > Solirubrobacterales > Patulibacteraceae > Patulibacter > Patulibacter defluvii. Next base: position 18,218 of record NZ_JAWZSQ010000032.1, on the reverse strand, counting down.
CCCTCGCCGCGTTCCGGGGCGCAACCGCGGTTGCCCCGGCGGCCGGGGCGGGGCGCGCGCCGGTAGGCTCCCGGCCGTCGTGACGGTCCCCCGCCCAGACGATCCGGCCGCCGCCGAGCCGGCCGAGCGCGCCGCCGCGCCCGCCCGCCCCGCCGGTGGGTCGAGCGGCCGCACCGTCAGCGACGGGATCGTCCCCGGACCGCCGCGGACGATGGTGCCCGACGCGCTGCGGGCCGACCGCGGCGGCGGCGCGGTGGTCGACCTGCCCGCCGATCTGGAAGCCCGGCTGGACCGGGCGCGGACCCGGCTGGTGACCCGCCGCGCGCGCGAGCTGGCCGTGCCGGCGGTCGAGGACGCCGCGACCGGCGACGACGGCGACGGCGCGCCCGCGACCGCGCCCCGCGGCGACGGGCCCGATCCGGCAGAGCTGGCCGCGCGGCTCGACGCCGCCCGCCAGCGTCTCGACGCCCCGCGCCGGCGGCGCGGCGGGCTCGGCCGCGACTGACGGCGGCCGGCGGCCGTGCCCTTCACCCCGTTCCACCGCGGCGGCGACGGCTCGCCGCTGGTCTGCCTCCACGGCTTCACCGACACCTGGCGGACCTGGGAGCCGATCCTGCCCGCCCTGGAGCGCCACCACGCGGTCCTGGCCCCGACCCTGGCCGGCCACGCGGGCGGCCCGCCGCTGCCGACCCCGCTGCACGGCGCGGCGCTGGTCGACGCGGTCGAGCGGGCGATGGACGAGGCCGGGCTCGAGGACGCCCACGTGGTCGGCAACTCTCTCGGCGGCTACGTCGCGCTGCAGCTGGCCGCGCGCGGCCGGGCGCGATCGGTGGTGGCCCTCGCCCCCGCCGGCGGCTGGGAGCCGGGCGACCCGGCGCTGGCCCGGACGCTGGGCCACTTCACCGTGATGCAGGAGCAGGTCCGGAGCGCGGTCGCGCACGCCGACGCGATCATGGCCAGCGACCACGGCCGGCGGGCCGCGACCCGCTTCACCACCGTCGCCTACGAGCACCTGCCGGCCGAGCTGCTGGCCCACCAGATGCGCGGCGTGGCCGCCTGCGACGGGGCCGCGGCGCTGATCGAGCTGGCGCTGGCCGAGGGCTACCAGCTGGACGCGGCCGGGATCGCCTGCCCGGTGCGGGTGGTCTGGGGGCGCGAGGACCGGCTGCTGGAGTGGCCGTCGAGCGCGATCCGCTACCGCCGCGACTGGCTGCCCCACGCCGACTGGGTCGAGCTGGACGGCGTCGGCCACTGCCCGCAGCTGGACGTGCCGCTGGAGACCGCGCAGCTGATCCTCGGGGTCACCGCGGCCTGACGCCGGCCCGGGACCGGGCGCGCGGCTAGGGCGCCTGGCCGGCGGCGGTCAGCGCGTCCAGCTCGACGGCGAGCGGGGCGTAGAGGTCGAGCGGGACCGAGGTCAGCGCCGTCACGTGCTGGATCCCGGCGCGCTCGGCCAGCGGGCCGATCGAGGTGCCGGTCAGGCCGCGGGTGGCGGCGACCACCAGCCGCCGGACCTTCGAGCGGACGCCGGGCCGGATCGCCAGCACGTCGGCCAGCACCGGCTCCGAGGCCCACAGCTGGCGCAGCCCGCGGTCGGCGCCGGCGGCCAGCGGCAGCCGGGTGACCGCGGCGTCGACGTCGCCCGCGCGCAGCGCCCGCAGCGCGTCGGCGTCGCGCGGGATCCGGACCGGATCGACGTCGCGGCCCGGCGTCAGGCCGGCGCCGAGCAGCGCCCGCCGCGGCAGCAGGTCGCCGCCGGCGGTCAGCGGGGCGCCGATCGCCACCCGCCGTCCGCGGAGGTCGGCGAGGCTCCCGATCCCCCCGCCGCGCCGGACCCACAGCCGCGCCGGCTGCTGGCGGGCGGGCAGCTCCTGGCCGGTGGCGAAGGCCCCGACCACGTCGATGGCGCCGACCCGGTCGGCGACGATCGCCGCCTCGGGGTCGAGCTGGGCGAGGTCGAGCTGGTGCAGGGCCAGCGACAGCAGCAGCTGCTTCTGGCTGTCGCGCAGCAGCACGTCGACCGGGCAGGCGAGCTGGTCGCTGAGGTCGCGGGCGAAGCGGTCGGCGGCGGCCCGGCCGGCGCGGTCGGAACGATCGAGCGCGAAGCCGATCCGGATCGCGGTCGTGGTGCAGCTGCCGTCGGCGAACCGCTCGGCCGGCGGTGCCTCGCCGTCGGCGGCGCGGGCCCCGGGACCGGCGGCGAGGACGGCGGCGAGCGTGGCGGCGGCCGCCACCAGCAGCAGCGCCAGCAGGCGGACGGCGGGACGGCGGAGGGCGGCGCGACGGGGCATGAGCGGTTCCCGCGCGGCGGGCTTCGGCGCGCGCGGCACCGGGGAGGATGCCGGGTCGGCCGGCCGCCGTGCGTCGCGGCGGCCGCCGGCCGTCACTCCTCGCCCGAGGCCCGCAGCAGCGCCAGCACGGCCAGCACCCGCCGGTGGTCGCCCGACGAGGCCGGCAGGTCGAGCTTGCCGAGGATGCTCGTGACGTGCTTCTCGACCGCGCCGTCGGTGATCACCAGCTGCTCGGCGATCCCGCGGTTCGAGCGGCCCTCGGCCATCAGCGCCAGCACCTCGTGCTCGCGCGGGGTCAGCGAGGCGAGGCCGGCGTCGCTGCGGCGGCCGCGCGCGACCAGCTGGGCGACGACCTCCGGGTCGAGCGCGGTGCCGCCGGCCGCGACCCGCTCGCAGGCGCGGACGAACTCGGCCGGCTCGGCCACCCGGTCCTTCAGCAGGTAGCCGATCCCGCCGCGGCCGTCGGCCAGCAGCTCGCTGGCGTAGGTCCGCTCGACGTACTGCGAGAGCACCAGCACCGCCTGCTCCGGCACCTGGGCCCGCAGCTCGAGCGCGGCGCGGATCCCCTCGTCGGTGAAGGTCGGCGGCAGCCGCACGTCGCAGAGGGCCAGGTCTGGTCGCAGCGCGGACCCCCGACGGACGATGTCGTCGGGGGTCTCGACCGCGGCCACCACCTCGTGGCCGTGGTCGCGCAGCAGACGGGTCAAGCCGTCGCGCAGCAGGGCGTGGTCTTCGGCGATCAGGACGCGCACGGGATGGTGGCTCGGACGACGGTCGGCCCGCCGGTCGGGCTCTCCATCTCCAGCATGCCATCCAGGGCGGCGACACGGTCGCGCAGCCCGGCCAGGCCACCGCCGGGCAGGATCTGGGCGCCGCCGCTGCCGTCGTCGCTGATCTCGACCCGCAGCAGCCGGCTGGTGCCGCGGACGGTGACCGTGCAGCTGCTGGCGGCGGCGTGCTTGGCGACGTTGACCAGCGACTCGCTGACCACGAAGTAGGCGGCGGTCTCGGCGCTCGACGGCGGCCGCCGCTCCAGCTCGACGTCGAGCATCACCGGCACCGGCGAGCGCGCCACGAGCGAGCTGAGGGCGGCGTCGAGGCCGCGGTCGGCCAGCACCGAGGGGGCGATCCCGCGGACCAGGTCGCGCATCTCGGCCAGCGCCCGGCGGGCCTCGGCGCGGGCGCCCTGGATCAGCTCGCGGGCGGCCTCGGGATCGCGGTCGACCCGCTCCTCGGCCATCCCCAGGTCCATCGCGACCGCCACCATCCGCGCCTGGGCGCCGTCGTGGAGGTCGCGCTCGATCCGCTTCAGCTCCGAGGCGGCGGCGTCGACGGCCCCGGCGCGGGTCTCCTCCAGGTGCGAGACGCGCTGCTGGAGCGCCGCCCGCTCGTCGCCGAGCAGCGAGCGGGTCAGCCCGACCGAGACGATCGTGGCGCCGCGGTTCAGCCAGTAGACGACCGGGATCAGGGCCAGGCCGAACGGCACGCAGGCGAGCGCGCCCCAGATCGTGTCGACGTGCAGCTGCGAGATCCCGAAGATGTCGACGCCGTCGTCGATCGCCCAGTACCAGAGCGGGATCGTCAGGTAGCCGAGCGGGATCGCCCAGAAGGCCGCGACGCAGAAGCCGGCGATCGTGACCGGGAACTGGACGATCCCGTAGCCGATGTCCTTCCAGCGGCGGGAGTCGCCGACCATCGTCTGGGCGCCGCCGAGCAGGCCGCGGCCGCGCGGGCGGTAGAAGCCGTCGACCGGCTGCGGGTCGACCAGCAGCGTCCGCCGCCGCTCCAGGTCCGAGCACCAGCGGATGATCTCGCTGGAGACCATCGCCACCGGCACGCCGACGATCAGCACCAGCAGGCCGGCGGAGAGCGAGACGAGGGTGACGACGATCGAGAAGATCGCCGTCCCGATCACGCCGCCGAGCACGAGGTAGGCGAAGTCGCGCCAGACGTGCTCGCCGTAGTCGCGCAGCCGTTGGCGGCGGGCGGTCCAGCGGTCGCGGCGGGCCTGGGCGACGGCGGGATCCTCGTCGCCGTAGTCGGGGTCGGCGACGAGCGTCGGCTCGTCCGCGGGCGCGGCGGCCGCGTCGGCGACCAGCGTCGGCTCGTCGTCGCGCGGCTCCTCGCCGGGCCGGCCGGGGGTGGGGTCGGAGTCGGGGGTGGAGCTCATGGGACGATCGTGCCGAGCTTCGCAGGTCCCGCCCATCGGGCCGGCCGGCGAGTGGCGGTGGGGTTCTCCCCACCCCGCCGCGGGCGGTCAGCCGGCGGGCGGCGGCGGAACGACCGGGGCCGCCGTCGGGGTCAGGGTGGTGACGTGGACGGCCGTCCGGAAGTCGGTCCAGTACTTCAGCGTCCCGCACAGGTAGAGGACCGCCGTGCGGTCGCCGTCGAGCGCGGCGGTCGTCGGCCGGAAGCAGTTGCGGCCACCGGGACTGATCCGCCGCTCGCGGGCCCAGGTCTTGCCGTGGTCGGGGCTGGTCCAGCGCTCGACCACCCCGCGGCCGTCGACGATCCGGGCCGGGTAGACGACGTCCGGGTCGCGCGGGTCGAGCGCGATCCCGCCGGTCTCGAAGGCGCCGGCCCGGAACCGCTGGCGGTTGTCGGAGTAGGCCGGGGTGATCCGGCTGACCCGCCAGCGATCGCCGATCCAGCGGGCGGTGAGGAAACGCTGCCAGTTGCGGTTGTAGCCGACCGAGAAGACCACCACCGGGTGGCCGGCGCCGTCGTCGGCGACGTCCATCACCCAGGCCCGCCCGAGTGCCTGGTCGAAGCGGTAGACCAGGTCGCCGGTCGCGGCCGGCAGCGGCAGCCGGTGGACGTCGCCGACCACCTGGCCGTCGGCGCGGCGGAAGGTTCCCTCGTGGAAGCTCAGGCAGTAGACGTTGGTCATCGCCTGGGCCGGGTGGGCCTGCGTGTAGCAGAGGTGGACGATCCCGCTGCCGGGCGGCCCGGGGGCGTACTTCGCGTACGGCCGCTGCCCGCGCGGCCCGCGGACGATCTCGCGCGCGGGGCTCCAGTGGCGGCCCTTGCGGATCGCGAAGGTCGGCCGCCAGCAGCCGCCGCGCCAGGCGACGAAGGTCCGCCCGCCGCCGATCGAGACCGGGTTCGGGTAGGTGTAGCCGAGCTCGCCGCGGGCGTTGACCGGCACCGTCCGGACCGGGCTCCAGCGGCGGATGTCGTGGCCGACGACCGTCTCGCGGTAGTACATGCGGCTGATCACGTGGAACGGCCGCTCGCGCCCCGAGTGGGGGCTGAAGAAGACCAGCAGCTTGCCGCCCGGCCGCACCACCAGCGCCGGGTTGTTGTGGTCGTCGCGGCCGGTCCGGCCGACGGTCACCACCCGCCGGTCGCCGGTCGTCGGGTTCAGCTTCGCCACCCGCACCGCCCCGCTGCGGCTGATCCAGCCGCTGTACAGGTTGGGCCCGATCGCGACCGCCCGCGGATCGCCGAAGTAGCTCCAGGCGCCCTCCCCCAGCCGGGTCGTGGTCGTCTGCAGGGTCGGGGCCAGCGGCGTCGGGCCCGGGGCGGGCACCGCCGCCTGCCGTGAGCGGCCCTTGCGCTCCTCGGGCGTGATCGGGATCGTCCGCCGGCAGTCCTTCGGCACGCTCGCCTTGCGGCCCGCGGCCGACGCCGGGGCCGGGGCGCCGAGCGGGCCGCTGGCCGCCAGCGCACCCGCGGCCGCCAGCCCCAGCGCCGCGGCGGTGCGGTGCAGGCGGCGGGCGGCACGGGCGGCGGGCATCGGGGCATCATCGACCAGCCGGCCCCAGGCGTGCGGCACCGCGCGCGGTCAGGCGATCAGGCGCCGCTCCATGAAGCGGACGGCCAGCCGCCAGGCGATCAGCGCGAAGGCCAGCAGGAACGCCAGGTGGCCGACGTCGACCCAGCCCTCGAAGCCGAAGACGGCGTGGCGGACCAGCTCGACGCAGTGGTAGAGCGGGTTGACGTTGCCGGCGATCCGCGCCCACTGCGGCAGCTCGGTCAGCGGGAAGAAGGTGCCGGCGACGAGGAACAGCGGCGTCAGCAGCCCGCTCTGCCAGTAGGAGAAGCTCTCGATCGTCTTCGCCTTGGCCGCGATGAAGATCCCGAAGCTGGCCCAGCCGTAGCCGGCGAGGGCGGCGATCAGCGGCACCAGCAGCATCCCCCAGCTGGGATCGAGCCCGAAGACGACCGCCACCAGCATCGGCACGCAGCCGTAGGTGCCGGTGCGGGCGGCGATCCACAGCGCCTCGGCGGTGACCAGCTCCTCGGTGTCGACGGGGGCGGCCAGGATCGCGTCGTAGGTGTGCTGGAACTGGTACTTGACGAAGGTCGAGTACATCGCCGGGAAGGCGCCCGAGAAGAGCACCGTGGTGGCGACGATCCCGGTCCCGACGAAGTCGATGTAGTCGTAGCCGGCGACGGTCGAGACCAGCGAGCCGAAGCCGAAGCCGAAGGCCAGCAGGTAGATCGTCGGGTCGACGGTCGAGGAGAAGGTCGACGAGCGCCAGAAGGAGCTGAAGTTGACGATCTCGCGGACCATCACCCCGCGGACGGCGACCCGCTCCAGGCGCCCGAGCCGGCGGGCCGGAGCCGCGGCGGTCGTGGTCGTGGTGGCCATCAGGAGATCTCCTCGCCGGTCAGGAGCACGAAGACGTCCTCCAGGTTGGTGGTCCGCCGCTCGCCCTCGAGCACGCCGTCGGCCGCCGCACCGGCCCCGAGCACCGCCACCGAGGTCCCCGTGCGGCGGGTCCGCCAACCGCGGTCGCGGGCCAGCGCCTCGACCTCGCCCAGCCGCGCCGGCGAGCCGTAGACCTCGAGCGCGTCGGCGCCGGCGTGCTCGGCGATCAGCGCCTGCGGCGGGCCGACCGCGACCGCGCTGCCGTGCGACATGATCGTGACGCTGTCGCAGAGCCGCTCGGCCTCCTCGATGTAGTGGGTGCTCATCAGGATCGAGACGCCCTCGGAGCGCAGCCGGTCGATCAGCGCCCACAGCTCCTGGCGGACCTGCGGATCGAGCCCGACGGTCGGCTCGTCGAGCAGGATCAGCCGCGGCTCGTGCAGCAGCGCCCGCGCGATCAGCAGCCGCCGCCGCATCCCACCGCTCAGCTCGTCGACCTTCGCCGTCCGCCGCTCGGTCAGGTTGGCGATCGCCAGCGCGCGGTCGATCGCGCCGCCGCGGCGGGCCTTCGGCACCCGGTACAGGTGGGCGAAGACCAGCAGGTTCTGCTCGACGGTCAGCGAGACGTCGAGGTTGTCCAGCTGCGGGACCACGCCCATCTGGGCCCGCGCCTGCTTCGAGTCGCCGGGCAGCCGGAAGCCGAGCACCTCGAGCTCGCCCTCGTCGGCGATCGCCTGCGCGGTCAGCAGCTTCATCGTCGTCGACTTGCCGGCGCCGTTGGGGCCGAGCAGGCCGACGCAGGTGCCGGCCGGCAGCTCCAGGTCGAGCCCGGCGACCGCCGTCAGCGCCCCGAAGCGCTTGACCACCCCTCGCAACCGGATCGCCGGCGGCCCGGTCGAGACCGGGGTCGGGGTCGGGATCGGGTCCTCCGTCAACGTCTGTTCGTCCACCAGCGGCATCCTGCACCTCGCGCTCGTCGTCGTCGAGGGCAGAGACCGCCGCCGGCGGCCGAACTCATCGCCGCAGTCGCAACCGCAGCCGCAGCGGCAGGGTGCGACCGTCGACCGTGGTCGCCGTCGCCCGGACCGTGAAGCGCCCGCCGCGCCGGGCCGTCCGCCGTCCCGCCGCGGTCAGCCGCAGCCCGCCGGCGCGCGTCCGCAGCGAGAGCGTGCGGGTGACGCCGCCGCGCGCTCGCACCACCAGCGTGCGGCGGCCGACCCGCTTGCGGGCCGCCGACAGCGCACGGCCGTCGCCGCGGGCGATCAGCCGTCGCGAGCCGCCGTGCATCCGGACCCCGGCCGGCAGCCGCACCCGCAGGCTGCGCAGCGCCGAGGCGCCGTCGGCCGCGGTCACGGTCAGCGTCAGCGCGGGGCGGACGCCGCCGCCGGTCAGCCGCGCGCGGGCGGCCGGATCGGCGGGCGGCAGCGGCGGCTCGGGGTCGGGCGGGACCGGCGTCGGCACGAACGAGCGGCCGTCCAGGTTCCAGGCCGGGTCGACCGGCAGCCGCAGCTGGTGCAGCACCGTCGGGGCGATGTCGACGACCTTGATCGTGTCGGGCGTCTGGCGGCGCGGGACGCCGGGACCGGCGGCGATCACGAACGAGGTCCGCTCGACCTCGCTGTCGCCGCCGTGGATGAAGATCGAGCCCTGGTCCATCGGCTTCTGGCCGTGGTCGGTGACGACGATCACCGTCCACTGCTCGCGGGCGGCGGTCGGTCGCCCGTCGATCGCCCGCAGCAGCGTGCCGACGCGGCGGTCGGTCCGCAGCATCGCGTCGCGGTAGGCCGGGCCGAGGGTGCCCTCGGCGTGGCCGCTCTCGTCGATCACGCCCAGGTAGACGAAGCCGGCGTCGGGGTTGCCGCTGCGCAGGTAGGCGGCGGCGAGGTCGGTCGAGATCTGGTCCTCGGCGTCGTAGGCGGCGATCGTGTCGGCCGCGCTGGCCGCGTGCTTGACGTCGATCTGGTCGCCGAAGATCGGCCCGCCGTTCTGGTGCAGGCCGAGGTTGCCCCAGTCGCTGACCGAGAAGGTGCTCAGCGACGGCCGCGTCCGCTCGATCCGGGTCAGGAAGTCGACGTAGCCGTTCTTGCCGTCCTGCAGCGCGTCGTTGTTGAAGAGCCCGACGACGCCGTGCTTGGCCGGCCAGACCCCGCTGGCGATCGTCGTCCAGCCGACCGCGCTCATCGTGTAGGCCTGCGGCGGCGCGTACTGGAGCAGCGTGCTGGTGCCGAAGCCGCGGTCGACGAGCGACTTCAGGTTCGGCAGCCGGCCCTCCCCCATCAGCTTCGTCAGGTCCTCCCAGCGGGTGCCGTCGAGCCCGATCACCAGCACCTTGCTGCGGCTGGTCCCGGCCGGCCCCTTCAGCGGCCCGTCGACGACCGCCGCCGGGGCCGTCGCCGGCAGCGCCAGCGCCGCCGCCAGGGCCGCCGTCAGCGCTGACCGCCGCCCGCTCGTCCGTCCGCTCATCCCGTCCCTCTCCTCTCCCACCGTGAACGCGAGGTTAACGTCGCGCGACCGGGCGGACCCGGACGACGACCGTCGCCGACCGCCAGCCGGGCTTGGCCGCCCGCGCGGTCCGGCGGCCGGGACGGGCGACCCGGACCCGCAGCAGCGCGCGGCCGTGGCGGTCGCTGCGGGCGCGGGCCCCGGCCAGCCGCACCCGGGCGCCGGCGACGGGGGCGCCGGCGGCGTCGCGAACCCGGATCCGGACCGGCGCCGTGCGGCCAGCCACCAGCGTCCGCGGACGGACGCTCAGCCGCAGCGCCGGGGTCGGGGTCGGGGCCGGCGCGGCCGGCGGCGCGTCGCCCGGGCAGCTGGCCGTGACGTAGCAGGCCAGCGGCGGCTCGCTGGCGACGGCGCCGGTCGCCCCCGCCCCGCTCAGCAGCGTCGGCAGGTAGAGGATCAGGCCGAGCGGATCGGCGTTCGGAATCGGCGGCTGGTTGCAGCCGTGGGCGCCGACCCGCTCGCGTGAGGCGGGGCCGTCGTGCTCGAGCGCGTCGATCGCCAGCGCGTAGGCGGTGCCGTCGGTGGCGCTGGTCGTCAGGTGCTCGGAGAAGGCCGCCGGGCAGATCTCCTGGATCGCGACGTTGGCGATCCGCCCGCCGCCGCCGTGCAGCGACGAGCTGCCGTGGTCGTCGAGGTTCGGCTGGACCGTCTGGTCGCTGTGGGTGTAGACGTTCGTGTAGGAGATCCCGGGGAAGGTCTCCTGGCCGCTGTTGAGGGCGGTGATGAAGGCCGAGCGGTCGCGCTGCTGCCACTCGGCCGGCTTGCAGCCGCCGGCGGCGCACTCGTCGCGGAAGACGCTGGTGCCGTGGTTCGAGGGCGCCAGGCCGATCAGGTCGTCGACCATCGGCCGCACGTCGGGCCAGAAGCGCAGCGCCCAGCGCGGCAGCATCCCGCCCTGGCTGGCGCCGATGATGCTGATCCGGCGGCCGGCGCGGCGGTGGATCGTGCGGATCGCCCGCACCACGTACTCGCCGTTGCGCTGGATGTCGTTCGTCCCCCAGTCCGGCAGCTCGACCGCGCACCACGGCACCCCGCGGGCGCGCAGCGCGGGCTGGTAGGTGAACGACCAGTTGGCGGTCGCGTTGGCGTTGGTGCCGTGGACGAGCAGGACCGGCGCGCGGGTGGCGCGGTCGATGCCGCCGCTGCAGCTGAGCGCCGCGTCGAGGGTCGCCGCCGGCACCCGCAGCGGCGGCCCGGGACGGTCGACCGGCGCGTAGGCCGGGGCGGCGGTGGCCGCGGGCGCGGTCAGCGCCAGGCCGGTCAGGACCGCGGGCAGCAGCCGGGCGATCGGCCCGGTCATCGGTGGAACGCGCATGGGACCCTTCGTCGGTCTCGGCCCGGAGCCGATCCGGTGCCAGGCGGGAAGCGCCCTCCCCGGACGCCTCTCCGTCGACTAGGTTACAGCCCTGCAACACCGCCCGTCAGGGCCAACGACCCGTCCCGAGGAAGCGCGATGTCCACTCCGTCCCTGCCGTTCGGCATCTACCAGTTCGAGGTCTACGGCCGCGGCCTCGGCGGCGAGAAGCCGACCCTGCCGACGACCTTCGACGGGCTCCAGGAGCGGGCCCGCCAGGAGCTGTCCGACGCCGCCTACGGCTACGTGGCCGGGGGCGCCGGCGAGGAGCGCACGATGCGCGCCAACCGGGCCGCGTTCGACCGCCACCGGCTGCTGCCGCGGATGCTCGGCGAGGTCGGCCAGCGCGACCTGACCACGACGGTCTGCGACACCACCCTCAGCGCCCCGATCGTGCTCGGCCCGGTCGGCGTGCTCAGCATCGTCCACCCCGAGGGCGAGCTGGCCGTGGCCCGGGCGGCGAACGAGATCGGCGTCGCCACCTGCCTCAGCAACGCCGCCTCGTCGACGATCGAGGACGTCGCCGCCGCCCAGCCCGACGCCCCGCGCTGGTTCCAGCTCTACCCGCCGAACGACCCCGAGGTCCGCCGCAGCCTGGTCCAGCGGGCCGAGGCCGCGGGCAACGAGGCGATCGTCGTCACCCTCGACACGCTGACGATGCCCTGGCGCCCGCGCGACATCGCCCAGGCCTACCTGCCGTTCCTGCTCGGCGAGGGGATCGCCAACTACACCGCCGATCCGGTCTTCCGGTCGAAGCTGGCCGAGCCGCCGGAGGAGAACCCGCAGCTGGCGATCCAGCAGTGGGCCCAGACCTTCCCCAACCCGCAGATGAGCTGGGACGACCTGGCCGCGCTGCGCTCGGAGACCGGGCTGCCGCTGCTGGTCAAGGGAGTCCTGCACCCCGACGACGCGCGGCGCGCGGTCGAGCTGGGGATCGACGGGATCGTGGTCTCGAACCACGGCGGGCGCCAGGTCGACGGCTCGGCGGCGGCGCTCGACCAGCTGCCGGCGGTGGTCGACGCGGTCCCGGCCAGCGTGCCGGTGCTGATGGACAGCGGCGTGCGGACCGGATCGGACGTGCTGAAGGCGCTGGCGCTCGGCGCCCGCGCGGTCCTGATCGCGCGGCCCTACGTCTGGGGCCTGGCGCTCGGCGGTCAGGACGGCGTGCGCGAGGTCGTCCGCTCGCTGCTGGCCGACCTCGACCTGTCGCTGGCGATGTGCGGCTGCTCGTCGCTGGCCCAGGTCGACGGCGACCTGCTGGTGCCGGCGCCGCGGGCCTGAGCGGCGGCCGCGGCCTCGCGGGCGGCCAGCAGCTCGTCGCCGTGCTCGGCCGCCCAGCGGCCGAGCGCCGCCAGCGGGCCGTCGACCAGGCTGGCCCCGAGCGCGGTCAGCCCGTACTCGACCCGCGGCGGGGCCTCGGCGTAGGCCCGCCGCTCGACCAGCCCGGCGTCGCGCAGCCGCCGCAGCGTCTCGGTCAGGGCCTTGTCGCTGATCCCGCCGATCGCGTCGCGGAGGGCGGCGCGGCGGCAGGGGCCGGGCCGCAGGGCCGCGAGCGCCACCGGGTCCCAGCGGTGCGCGAGCAGGTCGGTGCCGGTCCGCACCCGGCAGTCGGCCACCAGCTCGTCGCAGTCGGGCATCGGGGTGATCGTCGCAGCTCCGTCGCGCACCGTTCGGTGCGCAACGGCCCGCCTACCGTCGTCGGCTCGAACCAGCGACACGAGGAGCGGGACGATGAGGATCGGGATCCTGGGGACGGGGACGATGGCGGCGGCGCTGGGCGCGGCCTGGGCCGCCCGCGGCCACGGCGTGACGATCGGCGGCCGCAGCGAGCAGCGGGCGCGGGCGCTGGCCGAGCGGCTGGGCGCCGGCGTCGGCGCGGCCACCCCGCGAGAGGCGGTTGCCGGCCGCGACGCGGTGCTGCTGGCGGTGCTCTGGGAGGGCGTCGAGGAGATCCTGCGCCAGGCCGGCGGACCGGAGGGCGCGCTGGCCGGGACGCCGCTGATCGACTGCACCAACGCGGTCGAGCACGGCGTCGGCGTGCTGCTGCCGGCGGCCGGGACGTCGGCCGCCGAGCGGGTGGCGGCGCTGGCGCCCGGGGCCCAGGTGGTGAAGGCGCTGCACCTGTTCCCGTCGAGCGCGTGGACGACGCCGCGGGCCGCCGACGAGCCGGGGCCGACGGTGGCGATCTGCGGCGACGAGCCGGCGGCGCTCGACGCGGTGGCGGCGCTGATCGGCGACCTCGGCGGACGGCCGGCGGTGCTCGGTCCGCTGGCTCGCGCCCGCCAGCTGGAGGAGGTCGCCGGCTTCGTGATCGGCCTCGCCTTCTCCGGGGTCGACCCGGCCAGCGCGGTGCCGGGGGTCGCGGGCTAGCGGGAAACGGCCGCGGCGGCCGCGGCGCGATGATGCGAGCCATGAGCGCGCCCGCCTCGCTGACCGTCCGCAGCCCCTACGACGGGGCGATCGTCGGCGAGGCGCCGCTGGCCGACCGCGCGGCGGTCCGGGCGGCGCTCGCCCGCGGGGCCGAGCGGGCCGCGGAGCCGCCGGCCAGCCGCCACCAGCGGTCGCGGTGGCTGCACGCGATCGCCGACGCCGTCGAGCGGCAGCGGGAATCGCTGGCCCGCGGGATCACCGCCGAGTCGGGGCTGGCGCTGAAGGACACGCGGACCGAGGCGGCGCGGACGGCGGCGGTCTTCCGCTTCGCCGCGGCCGAGGCGCTGGTCGACCGCGGCGAGAGCTTCGCCGGCGACATCACCGCCGACGGCCGCGACCGCCGGGCCCACACGCTCCAACAGCCGGCCGGGCTGGTGGCGGCGATCACGCCCTTCAACCTGCCGCTGAACCAGGTCGCGCACAAGCTGGCGCCGGCGATCGCGGCCGGGGCGCCGATCGTCGTCAAGCCCTCCGAGCGGACGCCGCTGAGCGGCCTGCGGCTGGGCGCGATCGTGGCCGAGGCCGGGGTCCCGGCCGCCGCCGCGACCGTCCTCGCCGCCGACCCGGAAGAGTTCCTCGAAGAGGCGCTGGCCGAGCCGCGGGTGGCGGTGCTGGCCTTCACCGGCAGCGTCGCGGTCGGCAAGGCGATCGCGGACCGGCTCGGCTACCGGCGGGCGATGCTGGAGCTGGGCGGCAACGACCCGCTGATCGTGCTGGCCGACGCCGACCTCGACGAGGCGGCGGCGCTGGCGGTGACGGGCGCCTTCCGCAGCGGCGGCCAGCGCTGCACCGCGGTCAAGCGGATCCTGGCCGCCGAGCCGATCGCCGACGCACTGGTCGAGCGGATCGTCGCCCGGACGCGGGCGCTGAGCGTCGGCGACCCGGCCGACGAGCGCACCGACGTCGGGCCGCTGATCAGCGCCGAGGCGGCGGCGGTGGTGGAGGAGCGGATCGCGGCCGCGACGGCGGCGGGCGCGCGGCGGCTGACCGGCGGCGAGCGCGACGGGGCGCTGCTGACGCCGGCCGTGCTCGACCAGGTGCCGCGCGACGCCGCGCTGGTGCGCGAGGAGACCTTCGGCCCGGTCGCTCCCGTGGTCCGGGTGGCCGATCTGGACGACGCGATCGCGGTCGCCAACGCCACGCCCTACGCGCTCTCCTCCGGCGTCTGCACCCGTGACCTGCAGGCGGCGATGCGCTGCGTCCGCGAGCTGCGGGCGGGCACGGTCAACGTCCGCGAGATGCCCGGGTACCGCACCGACCTGACGCCGTTCGGCGGCGTAGGCGACAGCGGCCTGGGTGTCAAGGAGGGCATCCGCGAGGCGGTCCGGGCGATGAGCGTGACCAAGCTCTACACCCTGCCCTGGGACTGAGGACGCGGCCCGACCCGAACCCTCGTGCGAGGGTCGAGGTGGTCGATATCCGGCAACGGGGCGGCCGCGCGGGCGGGGTCCGGTAGCGTCGGGCCATGGACGATCAGGGATTGCACGACCGCATCGAGACGCTGATCGAGGAGGAGCAGGCGCTGCTCCGCTCCCACGCCGGCGAGGGACTGAGCGACGAAGAGCACGCCCGCCGCGAGGCGCTCGAGGTCCAGCTCGACCGGCTCTGGGACCTGCTCCGCCAGCGACGTGCGCGGCGCGAGGCCGGCTTCGATCCCGACGAGGCCCGGATCCGCGACGCCGAGACGGTCGAGGACTACGAGCAGTGAGCGGTGGCCGGCGACGGCCCGCCGCGAGCGTGCGATAGCTTCCGGTACTGCCTGGTACCGGGCAGGCGCGCGTCGCGCCCAAGACCGAGAGGGAGCGCAGGATGAGGGCACAGCAGATCACCGAGCTCACCGGCCCGGACACGGCCCTGAAGCTGGTCGACCTGCCCGAGCCGGGGCCGGGCGACAACGTGCTCGGCGGCGAGGGCGTGGTGGTCGAGGTCGGCGCGGCGGGGGTCTCGTTCCCCGAGCTGCTGCAGACGCGCGGCATGTACCAGATGAAGCCGCCGCTGCCGTTCGTCCCGGGCAGCGAGGTCGGTGGCGTGGTCCGCAGCGCGCCGGCCGGCTCGGGCTTCGAGCCGGGCCAGCGGGTGGCGGCGTTCTGCATGCTCGGCGGCTGGTCCGAGGTGGCCGTGGCGGCGCCGGACCTGACCTTCGCGGTGCCCGACCGGCTCGACGACGCCCAGGCCGCCGCGCTGATCCTCAACTACCACACGGCCTGGTTCGCTCTGGTCACCCGCGGGCGGCTGCAGGCGGGCGAGTCGGTGCTGGTCCACGGGGCGGCCGGCGGAGTCGGGACGGCGACGCTGCAGGTGGCCAAGGGCCTCGGCGCGCGGACCTTCGCGGTCGTCTCGAGCGACGAGAAGGAGCGGATCGCGCGCGCGGCCGGCGCCGACGAGGTCGTTCGCTCCGACGGTCCCTGGAAGGACGAGGTCAAGGAGCTGTCCGGCGGCGGCGTCGACCTGATCATCGACCCGGTCGGCGGCGACCGCTTCACCGACAGCCTCCGCTCGCTGCGACCGGCCGGCCGCCTGGCCGTGGTCGGCTTCACCGGCGGCGAGATCCCGACCGTCCGCGTCAACCGGCTGCTGCTGGGCAACACCGAGGTGCTCGGCGCGGCCTGGGGCGAGTGGCTCTTCCGCGACCGCACCCTCGGCCCGACCATCGGCGCCGAGATCGCCAAGCTGATCGACGCCGGCGCCATCGATCCCCCGATCGGTGCCCGCTTCCCGCTCGAGCAGGCCGTCGACGCCCTGAAGACGCTCGACGAGCGGCGGGCGGTCGGCAAGGTGGTGCTGGAGGTCTAGGGGGTTCTCGGGCCGGCCCGCTTTGACGTTCCGGTCGCTGAGCGACCGGAAGGTGGGAGTGGGCGGCGGGAGAGGCCCCCGTGTGGCGTTCGCCCCCCACGCGCCCGATGTGACGTTTCGGACGCTGGACGACCGGAACGTGGGAGTAGGCGGGGCCGCGCTGGCCGACCACGGGCTTCCCGGGGCTGCGGCCGTGCTCGGGCTGGCACTGAGGAGGGACGGGTGGACGTGGACGTTCGAGCCGGATCGGGTGGCCGGCCGCGCGGCCGGCCGATGTGACCTTTCGGTCGCTGCGCGACCGGAAGGTGGGAGTGGGCGGCGGGAGGAGGCCCCGGTGTGGCGTTCCCCCCCCCGCGCCCAATGTGACGTTTCGGACGCCGAACGACCGGAACGTCGTATCGGGTGGCGGAGGAGACCGGCCACCCACTCCGGCCCGAGCAGCCGCGGCCGTCCGCCCCTCCCGTCAGTGCCAGTCCAAGCACGGCGACCGCCAGGCGCGGCGAGCCCGCCAGCCACCGCGGCCGCGCGGGACCCAGCTCCCGCACCCCACGCCCAAGACGCGCGCCCCACCGACCGGCCGCGCGGCGCGGCCAATGTGACCTTCCGGACGCCGAACGACCGGAACGTCGCATCGGGCCGGGGCGGGCGGGCGACCGGGTGGCTGGCCCCGGCTCCTACCCCACCCGCTCGACCGCCACCCTCCCCCGCGGGACGCGGAAGCTCGCCAGGGTCCGGACGCTCGCCGTCGGGCGGAGGATGGTGTCGACGGCGCGCAGGGCCACCCGCAGCTCGTCGCGGCGGGCCTCGACGACGGCGTAGCCGTGGGTCGCCGCGTCGGAGAAGACCAGGTGCGGGTTGGCGGCCAGGCCGAGTCCGCCGGCCAACGGCCCGGTCAGCGGGGAGAGCAGCTCGAGGGCCGAGGTGGCCAGGTTCGAGGCCGCCATCGTCCCGGCCACGACCTCGGTGGCGAAGGGAATGCCACGGCTGCCGCCCTCGGTGGTCGCCGTGCCCGCGTAGAAGGCGTGGGCGTCGCCGGCGATCGAGACGACGTCCTGGACGCCGCGCGCCCGCAGCGTCTCCCCGACCAGGCGCCGCTCGCCGGGATGGGCCTGCCAGGAGTGCTTGGGCGCCCCGATCACCGCCCCGTCGATCGTGTTCGCCATGTCCATCAGCATCACCGGGTTGCCGAGCAGCTTCCAGGCCGCGCGGCTGCCGGTCAGGCCTTCGAGCAGCCAGCGCCGCTGCTGCTCGCCCAGCAGCGTCCCGCCCGGCCGCGCGTACTGACGGGTGTCGAGCAGGAAGAGGTCGAGCAGGCGGCCGATCCGCAGCCGCCGGTGGACGCGCGGCGCCGCCCCCGGCCGCTGCTCGACCGGCATGTGCTCGAACCAGGCCCGGTAGGCCGCCGCCCGCCGGGCCGCGAACGCCGGACCGCCCTCGCCGTCGACGCCCTCGCCGTCGTAGTCGTTCGCCACTTCGTGGTCGTCCCAGACCGGCACGAAGGCGTGCCGGGCGTGCATCCGTCGCAGGTCGGCGTCGCTGCGGTAGACCGCGTACTTGGCCCGGTACTCGGGCAGCGTCCGCGCCGACCCCGCACCGCCCGCCGGCCGCGGCTCGCGCCGGGTCAGGTCCAGGTAGGTGTCGTAGACGTAGTCGCCCAGGCAGACCACCAGGTCCAGGTCCTCCTCGGCCAGCGCCGCCTGGCCGGTGAAGAAGCCCATGAAGTACATCTGGCACGACCAGAAGCCGATCCGGACCGGCGTCGCCGAGTCGGCCGGCGGCAGGGTCCGGAAGCGCCCCACCGGCGAGCTGCCGTCGGCGGTCGCGAACCGGTACCAGTACTGCTCGTGGGGACGCAGCATCGGGCCCTCGACCCGCGCGCTCGCCGTCCCCGCCGCGTTCGCCCGCACCGGCACCCGCGCCCGCTGCACGACCCGTGAGAAGCCCGGGTCGCGCGCCACCTCCAGCTCCAGCGCGCCCGGCAGCTCCGGCCGCTCCAGCTGGGTCCAGAGCGTGATCCCGCGGACGTCCGGCTGCCCCGACATCACCCCCTGGGCGAACCGCCCGCCGCGGGCCAGCGGCCGCCGCGGACGCCAGGCCGTCGGATCGGGCAGCAGGCGACCGGCGACCGTCGCCGGGGCCAGCAGCGCCCCGCCGCCCGCCACCGCCCCGGCCAGCAGCGCCCGCCGGGTGCCGCCCTCGCCGCTCACCGTGCGGCGGCCCGCCGGGTCGTCCGCCTGCGCGCCCGCCGCGC
>NZ_JAWZSQ010000031.1:0-50097 GCF_034096925.1 Patulibacter defluvii | reverse complement strand
GACCGCGACCGCGACCGCGACCGCGATCGCGACCGCGGCGGCTGGGGCGACCAGCGCCGCCCCGGCGGTCCGCGCTCGGCCGCCCGTGGCCCCCGCGACGGCTCGGCGGGCCGTGGCGGCTCCGGCGCCCGGACGCCCCGCGACGACCGTCGCGGTCCCGGCCGCGGTCCCCGCGATAGCTGGTCCGCTCGCCACGATGATCACGGCGCAGCCGCCGAGGCGAGTCCGCCGCCGCTGCCCTCGGGACTCCCGCGCGACGCGCAGCTGCTCTACGGCCGCAACGCGGTCCACGAGGCCCTGCGCGCCGGGCGGCGGCGGGTGCGGGCGGTCTGGGCGACGGCCGCCACGCTCGCGGCCGAGTCCTGGATCGAGCCGGGGCGGGCCGAGCAGGTCGACGGCGACGCGCTGACCGCGCTGGCCGGGACCGGCGACCACCAGGGCGTGGTCGCCGCCGTCGATCCCTACCCGTACGCCGAGCTGGAGGACCTGCTGGCCCCCGACGCGCCGCTGCTGGTGGCGCTCGACGAGGTCCAGGATCCGCGCAACCTGGGATCGATCGCCCGCACCGCCGAGTGCGTCGGGGCGACCGGCCTGATCCTCTGCCGGCACCGCGCGGCCGAGGTGACCCCGGTCGCGGCGAAGGCGTCGGCGGGCGCGGTCGAGCACCTGCCGATCGCCCAGGTCCGCAACCTGGCCGACGCGCTGACCGAGGCCAAGCAGGCGGGCGCCTGGATCTACGGCGCGGCCGGCGAGCCGACCGCCGGTGGCCGTGCGCCGCTGCCCTACGACCAGCCCGACTACGGCGGCGCCGTGGTGCTCGTGATGGGGGCCGAGGGGAGCGGTCTGCGGCCGCGCGTGGCCGCCACCTGCGACGAGCTGGTCGCCCTGCCGCTCCGCGGGCGGATCGAGAGCCTCAACGTGGGCGTCGCGACCGCGGTCCTGCTGTACGAGATCTTGCAACAGCGAGATCGGCTTGACAGCGCGACATAACTTCTGCGAAAGTCGCCGCGTCGTCACCGTCGACCTGAGGTCGAGACCGGGCCCTTGGCAGACGAGGACGACAGGGAACGACCGTTAGTACTTGCTCATAGCGCCGAGGGAGGCGCGCGCTACGAGGCTTCAAGTCCGCGTGGAGGCGGACGGAAAGGCATCTCGTGGCACAACTGCAGACCAACACTCACGCTCGACGTGAGGTTGAGGATGGCTTCCTGATCGCCCGTGCGAAGCGCGGCGACCAGCAGGCGACCAATCGACTGATCAAGCGCTACCAGGGCTTCGTCCGGATGAAGGCCTCGTCCTTCTTCCTGAACGGTGGCGACCGCGACGACCTCGTCCAGTACGGCCTGATGGGCCTGTACGAGGCGATCCGCGACTTCCGGACCGACCGCGAGTCGAGCTTCCGCAACTTCGCCGAGCTCTGCATCACGCGGCGGATGATCACCGCGATCAAGGCCGACAACCGCCACAAGGCGAAGCTGCTCAACGACGCCGTCTCGCTCTCCTCGCCGCCGCCCGGCGCGTCCGAGGGCGAGAGCACGCTGCACGAGGTCATCGCCGGCCCCGGCAAGCACGACCCCGCGCGCCTGGCCGTCGACCGCGACGAGCTGCGGGCGCTGGTCGCCTCGGTGCCGGAGCTGCTGAGCGACCTCGAGTCGCGCGTCCTCGCCCTCTACCTGCGCGGCCGCACCTACGAGCAGATCTCCGAGACCCTCGGCTCCGACACGAAGCGGGTCGACAACGCCCTCCAGCGCGTGAAGCGCAAGATCGGCGACTTCCTGCACGAGCGCGAGCGGGTGCCCGCCGCGATCGCCTGAGCGGCGCAAGCCGTAGGATTCTTGGCGCGATGCCGCTGATCGAGCTTTCGACCTCCACCCTCGCCGTGACTCCGGCCAACGTGCCACTGGCCGTCTCGGTGGTGGGGATCGTGCTGCTCGTGGTGCTGCTCCTGATCGCGCTGCTCGCCCTCACGGGCTTCCTGGCGGGGCGCCGGCGCGCTCTGGCCCGCCGCGACCAGGTCCTCGCGCGGGTGCGCGAGGCGAACAACGCCCTCGCCGCGGCCCACGCCGCCGACGAGGGCTGGGACCGCGCGGCCCTGGAGGCCGCCGCCCGCGACGCCGCCCGTTCCCGCGGCGTCGCGGATCCCGACGCGATCGAGCTGGTGCTGGTCTCGGTCGACGATCAGCCCGGCGTCGACGACGACCGCGCGACCTTCGCGATCGTCGAGGGCGACCGCCGGACCGAGATCATCCTCGGCCGGGTCGCCGGCGCCTGGGTCGCCGTCGACGGCGCCTGACCACCCGCCCGCGCGCGACCGACCCCGCAGCCCGTCGCCGCCGGACGCGCACTAGGCTGCCGCCGATGGGTCCGCTGCTGCCCGACGACGGGCCTCGTGGGGCGCGGATCGTCCGCCGCCTTCGGGGGATCGTCGCGGAGACGATCGCCTTCCTCCTCGTCACGCTGCTGTCGCCGCTGCTGCTGCTCGGCGCCGCGATCGTCGACCTGGCGCTGTGGCTGCGCCGCCGCAAGCCGTGGATGGCCGTGCGGCTGCTGGCGATGCTCTGGTGGTTCCTGCTCGGCGACCTGCTGGGCCTGCTGCAGGTGCTGGCGATCAAGCTCTCGGGCCGCGACAGCGCCCGCCGCCGCTGGCGGCTCTACCGGCTGCGGATCCGCTGGTCGTCGTGGCACCTGGCGGGGATCCGGGTTCTCTTCGGCCTGCGGTTCACCGTCGAGGGGCTCGACCAGGCCGGCAACGGGCCGCTGATCGTCCTGATCCGCCACGCCAGCATCATCGACAACACGCTCCCGGACGCGATCATCGGCCGCGCCCACGGGCTCGGCCTGCGCTACGTGGTCAAGCGCGAACTGCGGATGATCCCGACCCTCGACCTCGGCGGCGAGATCATCCCGACCTACTTCGTCCGCCGCGGCTCGGGCGACACCGCCCGCGAGCTGGAGCAGCTGCGCAAGCTGGCCGTCGACCTGGGCGACGACGAGGGGATCCTGCTCTACCCCGAGGGCACCCGGATGACCCCGCGCAAGCTCGCGCGCGCGAAGGAGATCGTCGCCGAGCGCCAGCCCGAGCTGGCCGAGCGGGCGGCGCGCTTCCAGCACCTGCTGCCGCCGCGGCTCGGCGGGCCGCTGACCGTGCTCGCCGACGCGCCGCACGCCGATGTCGTTCTCTGCGGCCACGTCGGCTTCGACGGCTTCGTCCACATCAGCGACGTCTGGCGCGGCGGGCTGCTCGGGACCGAGGTCCGGATCCGCTTCTGGCGCTACCCGGCCGCCGAGCTGCCCGGCGACGAGGCCGGGCGCACCGACTGGCTCTACGACCGCTGGCTCGAGGTCGACGCCTGGGTCGGCGAGCAGCAGCAGCGGGCGCTGGCCGGCGGGGCCGACCCGGCGGCCGTCACGCCGCACGAGTAGCGCCGGCGCGGCGGCTCAGGCGGTCGCGATCTCGCCGGTCTGGACCGCCCACAGCGCGGCGTAGCGCCCGCCGAGCGCGACCAGCTCCTCGTGGGTGCCGGCCTCGGCCACCCGGCCCTCGTGGAGCACGTGGATCCGGTCGGCGTGGCGGATCGTCGACAGCCGGTGGGCGATCACGATCGTCGTCCGCTCGTGGCTGACCCGCAGCAGCGAGCGCTGGATCGCGGCCTCGGTCTCGTTGTCGACTGCGCTGGTGGCCTCGTCGAGGACCAGGATCGCGGGGTCGCGGACGAGCGCGCGGGCGATCGTCAGCCGCTGCCGCTGGCCGCCGGAGAGCTTGATCCCGCGCTCGCCGACGGGGGTGTCGTAGCCCTGCGGCAGGGCCTGCACGAAGCCGTCGGCCTCGGCCAGCTCGGCCGCCCGGCGGAGCGCGTCGTCGGGGGCGTCGGGGGCGCCGTAGCGGAGGTTGTCGGCGACGGTGCCGTCGAAGAGGAAGGTGTCCTGGCCGACGTAGCCGATCGCGCCGCGGAGGCTCTGGAGCGACAGCTCGGCGGCGGCGATCCCGTCGACGGCGACGGTCCCGGAGTCGGGGTCGTAGAGCCGCAGCAGCAGCTTGACCAGGGTCGACTTGCCGGCGCCGGTCGCGCCGACGATCGCGTGGGTCTCGCCGGCCGGGACGTCCAGGTCGAGGCGGTCGAGGACGCGGGTGCGGACGTCGCCGGGGCCGTCGTCGGGCTGGTCGCGGTAGCTGAAGGAGACGGCCTGGAAGCGGACGTCGCCGGGGCTGTCGGCGGGCAGCTCGCGGGCGCCGGGGCGGATCCGGATCGGGGTGTCGAGCAGGTCGAGGATCCGCCGGATCGAGGCGACGCCGCGCTGGTACAGGTCGAGCGTCTCGCCCAGGTAGGTGAGCGGCCAGAGCAGCCGCTGGGTCATGAAGACGAGCACCGAGTAGAGGCCGATCTCCAGGTCGCCGTTGAGCGCGGCGTGGCCGCCGAGGACCAGCGTGAGGATGAACCCGACCAGGATCGCCATCCGGATCAGGGGCACGAAGGCCGAGCTGAGGACGATCGCGTGGCGGTTGGCGTCGGCGTAGTCGATCGAGGCGGCGGAGACCCGCTCGGCCTCGCGCTGCTCGGCGCCGAAGGCCTTGATCGTGGCGATCCCGCCGAGGTTGCCGCCGATCAGCCCGCCGACCCGGCCGGCCTTCTCGCGGACCGCCCGGTAACGGGGGCCGAGCCGTCGTTGGAAGAGCAGCGAGCCGCCGATGATCACCGGGATCGGCAGGAAGGCCATCAGCGCCAGCAGGGGCGAGATGACCACGAAGACCGCGCCGACGGCAACCACGTTGGTGATCGTGATGATGATCTTGTCGGCGCCGACGTCGAGGAACCGCTCCAGCTGGTTGACGTCGTCGTTGAGGATGGTCAGCAGCCGGCCCGAGGCGCGGTCCTCGAACCAGGCCAGGTCGAGGTCCTGCACGTGGCGGTAGGCGTCCATCCGCAGCCCGTGCTGGAGGTCCTGCGAGAGCCCGCGCCAGATCCGCTCGGCGACGTACTGGCTGAGCGACTCCAGGATCCACGCCACCGCGGTGATCGCGGCCAGCACCAGCAGCTGGTCCTCGCGGTCCTCGACCCCGAAGATCCGGGCCACGAAGCTGTCGTCGGTCCGGACCACCACGTCGATCGCGACCCCGATCAGCAGCTCGGGCGCGATGTCGAAGAGCTTGTTGAGGACCGACGACACGACCCCGAGCACGATCCGCCGCCGGAAGGCGGTCGCGTAGCGCCAGAGGCGGACCAGCGGGTGGACCTCGGCGGACGGAACGGGACGGCGTCGACGCACCAGGAGCAGGCTAGGGAGCGGAGGCGCGGGGCGACGGCCGGGCCGGGTCAGGGCCCGTCCCCTAGAGTCCGGCACATCGGCGTGTGTACGTGCGTCCAGTCCGTGGGCGAACCGTCGCGGGCCGGGACGCCGAGACCGAGGGGACGGGCATGGGACGACGAGGGAAGCGGATCGCGCTGGCGATCCTGGGCATCGCGCTGGTGGCCGGGATCGGCACCGGGGCCTGGTGGATCGCCACCGCCGACGAGCGGACGAAGGACGACGTGGCCGCGGCGGTCCGGCAGGCACGGACGGCGGCCGGGGCGACGGGCGACTGGGTCGACGAGGCCGCGGTCTGCCGCGGGCTCGACGGCAAGACCCGGACGCGCCTGGAAGCCCTGGCCCGCGCGCAGTACCTGGACGGAGCCGACGACTGCCGCACCGCGGTCGAGAACGGCGGCTGGCGGCTGGGGCCGACGGCGGAGGCCGGCGAGGAACGGCGAGGGCTGGCCGACGCGGTCCGGCTCGACGGCGACCGCGCGCGCGTGGCGGCGGTCGACGGGGCGCCGGAGATCGCCCTCCGTCGCGAGGACGGGACGTGGCGCGTGGACCTGACCGAGGATCCCTCGTGGACCTGGAAGATGGATCTGGCGACGGCCTGCGGGATCACCGCCCGGCGGCTGATCGGGGCCGGCGTGCCGGGGGCGACGGTGGCCTCGTTCCGGCGGATGTACCGGGTCGAGGCGCGGGCGCTGCGGCGGTTCGCCAAGGTCGTGCGGGCCGGCAGGCCGACCGAGCGCGACAGCAAGGCGGCGCGGCGGGCGATCGTCCGGCGGGCCCGCGAGGCGGCCGCCCGCGCGACCCGGATGGCGGGCGTCGTCCGGGCGCTGGCCTCGCCCTCCGGGCCGCGTCGCGCCGTCGTCGACCCGCCACGCGGCGCGGCCAATCGGATCCCGGTCGCGCTCAACGGCGTCGTCTTCCCGGAGATCGGCGGGTGCCTCCAGCTCCGGGGCGAGGGCTACGACAGCGGCGCGGTCGAGAACGAGCGGTACCGGGCACAGCTCGGTCGGGAGTGCCGGGCCTGGGTCCGGGGGTTGCGACGCGCCTACCGGACGACGGTCCGGTCGTTCGAGCAGGCGCGGGCGCTCCAGGACCGCGTGGTGCGGCAGCTCGATCGGCTCGTGCGGCCGCTCGACCGGCTTCCCGTCCCGCGCGAGCTGCGTCCCGTCCGGCGTCGGGTCCGGGAGCGCGTCGCCGGCGTCCGCGGCGTCCTCCGCGATCTGGTGGTCTACAGCCGCCGCGGCGACTTCGGGGCCGTCGAGCGCGTGGGCGGATCGTTCAGCCGCTCGGAGTTCGGGATGCGGATCGGCATGCTGCAGCTCGGCGTCGGGTGCGGGGGGACGGTGTGAGGCGGATCATCGCGGCGCTGCTGGCGGTGGCCCTGGTCGGCTGCGGCGGCGGTGGCCGATCGGCCGTTTCCGACGGTTCCCCGCGGGACCTGCTCGTCGCGCACGTCGGCTGGCTGGAGCGACCGGGGGCGACCGGCGAGGAGTGCGGGCGGTTGGCCCGTGGCACCCGCGCGCGCGTCGACCGGCTCGGCGGGCTGCTGCGGGCGGGCGGCCGCTGCGCGACGCTCGAACGGGAGACGGCCGCCCAGCTGCTGGCGCCGTTCGGCTCCGGTTCGCGGTCCCCGGGCGCGCTGACCGCGCCGGCGCGTGGGGGCGCGGCGACCGGCCGCGTCGCGGGCTGGCGCGCCGAGGTGCCGCTGGTGCGGGAGCGCGACGGCTGGCGGGTCGAGGCCGGCGGCGACCGCGCGGTCCGCTGGCGGCTGAGCCAGTCGCTGGCCTGCGCCGCCTACGGCCGCGATTCGGCGCGCGCGGCGCTGCCGACGGCGAGCCCCGGCGGCTGGCTGCTGGCGGCCGAGGCCCAGGAGCAGCGGCTCGCCGCCTATCTGCGAGCGGCGCGGCGCGCGCGTCCGCCGGCCGTGCTGCGCGACGCCCACCGCGGCCTCGTCGGCGGCCTCGAGCGGGCGCTCCGGGCGCAGCGCACGGTGCGGCGGATGGTCAACGACGGCGTGCCGCCGGGCACGGCGCAGGTGGTGCTGGCCCGGCGGCTCGACCGGGCGCTGCGGCGGGTCCGCGGCGCGCGACGGGACGGCGGGGTGGTCTGCTGGACCCATCCGCTGCACGGCACGAGCTACGCCGACCGCGCCCAGGCGGCCTGCCGCCGCAGCGACGAGCGGCTGTTCGCGCAGTTCGGGGCGCTGCTGCGGGCGTCGTCGCCCGCTGCGGCGGCCCGCGCGCTGCGGCGGATCGGCGACGGCCAGCGGCGGTTGGCCCAGACCCTCCGCGGCCTGCCGATCGACGCCGGCCGGGCGTCGGCCGCGGAGCGCCGCAGCTGGCGGCGGCTGCACGGCGTGCTGGTGGCCGACCTGCGGGCCAGCGCCCTCAGCCTCCGTCGCCTGGCGCGGCTGCTCGCGACCGGGAACGGCAGCGCCGACCCGTACCGGGCCGGCTTCCGGACCGCCCGGGCCGAGGCCGCCGCGGCCCGGCTCGGCCTCGACGATTGCACCACCCCGACCCCGATCAGCCCGACCGACGGCACCCCGCCGCGGCGCGGCAAGCAGCCGGGGGTGGCGGACACGACGCCGGTCTGAGCGGAACGCGGCGCAGACGCCGGCCGCCCGGACCGACGCCGACCGACCAAAGCCGGCGAGCGGACTCGAACCGCTGACCGTCCGCTTACAAGGCGGGTGCTCTACCAACTGAGCTACGCCGGCGTGATCGCGTCAGGGTAGCGGCCGGCCGGCGGTCCGGCGGATGTGGCCGAGCTGTAACCGGGCGGTGGGGGCGGGGTCGTTGGGTGAGATGGCGCACGATCCCGGCCCCCCGACCGATTCCCCCGAGCAGGACCCGCGGCCGCTGCCGGTGGCCGCGACGAGCACGGCGGTCGATCCGGACCTCGATCGCGACGGCCGGCTGGCGCTGCACGACAACGTCACCGGCAAGGGCGTCAACCCGATCGTCTACTGGATCGTGCGTGCGTTCTTCCAGCCCTTCTTCCACGTCTACTTCCGGATGACGCGGATTGGACGCGAGCACATCCCCAGTTCCGGCCCGGTGATCTTCGCCGCCAACCACCGGAGCTTCCTCGACCCCTTCATCCTCGGGGCGATGAGCCGCCGGCCGCTCTACTTCGTGGCCAAGAAGGAGCTCTTCCGGCGCCCGCTCCAGCGCTGGTTCCTGAACAGCCTCGGCGCCTTCCCGATCGACCGCGGCAACGCCGACGGCGACGCGATGTCGACCGCCAAGGCGATCCTCGAGCGCGGCGACTGCGTGGTGATCTTCCCCGAGGGCACCCGCGTCCGCCCCGGCGGCCTCGGCACGCCGAAGCGCGGCGTCGGCCGGCTGGCCCTGGAGACCGGCGCCCCCGTCGTCCCGCTCGCCGTCCACGGCACCACCCACATCCGCACCGGCTGGAAGATCCGCCCCCACAAGGTGATCGTCCGCGCCGGCCGCCCGCTCACCTTCCCCCACGTCGAGCAGCCGACCGGCGAGCTGGCCAAGAACGTCACCGACCGGATCTGGCCCTGCATCGAGCTGCAGTGGAACTCGCTCGGCGGCCACGTCGCCGAGACCGGGATCGGCGTCGACCCCGAGAAGCTGCGCCCCGAACTCGCGCCGGCGATCGACCGCCGCGCCCTCGCCGCCGCGCCCGACGACCACGACCAGCGGGAGGCCCGGTCGGCAGGAGGCTGAGCGCCCGCCAGGCACGCGCGCGCCCGGCCTGGTGGCCGGGCTGCAGGCCGCCCCACCGCCCCCGTGTAGGGTGAGCGCGTGGACAAGGCCGAGCTCGACGAACGGTTCTCCGAGCTCTACCGCGCGCACCTGCGGGACGTCTACTCCTACTGCTACTACCGGGTCGGGAACCACCACGACGCGGAGGACCTCACCGAGCAGACGTTCCTGCAGGCCTATCGGCACTTCGAGCGCGCGCTCGCGGAATCGGACGGACGCCCCTTGCGTCCGTGGCTGATCCGGATCGCGCACAACCTCGCCGCGAACCACTTCCGCGACCGCTCCCGCCGCCCCCAGACCTCGATCGACGACGACGAGTCGACGACCGTGCTGCGGGCGACGCACACCACCGAGGACCTGGTGGAGGAGCGCGACGAGCTGGGACGCATCCTCGCCGCCGTCCAGGACCTGCCCGACGATCGCCGTGAGGCACTGATCATGCGCTTCGCCCTCGGGATGGACAACCGCGAGATCGCCCGCGCGATGGGCCGCTCGGACGGCGCCACCAAGGTGCTGATCCACCGCGCGATCAAGCAGCTGGAGGGCCTGGTGGCCGCGACCCCGACCCCGGGGACCTGACGATGGCGCAGAGCACGTTCGACATCGAGACCCTCCTGCGCGAGGCGCTCTCCCCGGTCGACCCGCCGGAGCGGCTGGGCGCGCGGGTCGAGACCACCCTCCGCAACCTCAGCGAGCTGGCCGCCGACGAGCTGGAGAGCTGGGAGCTGACCGCGATGAAGGACCCGCGCAACTGGGTCCGCCCGGCCGCGGCCGTCGCCGTCGGCGGCGTCGCCGGCACCGGCCTGGCCGTGCTCCGCTGGCGCCAGGCCAGCAAGAGCCGCAACCGCCAGCGCGCGGCGGCGCTCGACAAGGCCGCCGAGGAGGCCGCCGAGCTGCTGCGGCGCGGGGTCGAGCGGTTCGGCAACCGCTGACCCGGCGGCGGATTTCCCCGCTCCGCCTGCTACTTTCGCGCGGATGCCCACCTGTTACCGCCACCCGGCGCGCGAGACCGGCGTGGCGTGCTCGAACTGCGGGCGTCCGATCTGCCCCGACTGCATGACCCCGACCCCGGTCGGCATGCGCTGCCCCGAGTGCGCCAAGCAGCGCACGAAGGTCCACACGTCACGCAGCCTCGGCGGCACGGCGGAACCGCTGGTCACCTACGCGGTGATCGCGATCTGCGTGATCGCCTTCCTGGCCGGCGGCGAGTTCGGCGTCAGCGACAGCAGCACCTCGACCTGGCTCTACCGCAACGGGGTGCTGTTCGGGCCGCTCGTCCACGACGGCGAGCTGTGGCGGCTGGTGACCGGCGGCTTCCTCCACTCGGGGCTGCTGCACATCGGCTTCAACATGCTGCTGCTCTACTGGCTCGGGACCGAGATCGAGCGGCGGCTGGGCAACGTCCGCTTCGGCCTCGTCTACCTGACCGCGCTGCTCGGCGGCTCGCTCGGGGCCTTGATCCAGACCACCGCCACGCCGACCGTCGGCGCCTCGGGCGCGGTCTTCGGCCTGATGGGCTACGCGCTGGTCGAGATGCGCCGCCAGGGGATCAACCCGCTTCAGAGCCAGATCGGCTTCCTGCTGATCTTCAACGTCGTCCTGTCGCTGCGGCCGGGCGCCAACATCAGCTTCGGCGGCCACCTCGGCGGGCTCGTCTTCGGCGCCCTCGCCGCGGTCGTGCTGCACGAGGTCGCGCGCCGCCGCGGCCCCGCGTGGCTGGCGCCGGCGCTGCTGCTCGGGCTCTGCGCGATCGCCGTCGTCGGGTCGGTGCTGATGTCGGGCCAGACCGGGATCACGGACAGCGGGAACGTCATCAGGTGAACCGCCGCGAACGGCTGGGGGGGCCGCAGCGGAGTGGGAGAGGGGCCCGAAGGGGCCCCCTGACGGCGGCCGTCGTGGTCGTCGTCCTGCTCGTCGGCGCGGTGGCCGCGTTCGCGCTCAAGGGCGAGGACCGGGGCAGCGAGGAGGCCCGCGCGGGCGCCGTCCGGGCGGTCGCCGACCTGGCCGCGACCGTCGTCCGGCCCGATCCGAGCGCGCGCGAGATCTGCCAGGCGGTCGGCCCGCGCACCCGCCGCGCCCTCGCCACCCTCGCCGGCTACCTGGCCCAGCCGGAGCGCAGCTGCGGCGCGCTGCCGGTGCGGGTGCTGCGGATCACGCTCGAGCCGCTGGCCGGGACCGGCGGCAAGCCGCTCGAGGCGACCGTCGACGGCAGCGACGCCGTCGTCCGGATCGCCGGCGGGCCGGAGGTCTCCCGCGCGAGCCTCCGCGGCCGCCGCTGGAAGGCCGACCCGGCCGCCGGCGGGGTCGGCGCCTGGCGACTGGAGACCGCCCGCCGCTGCTCGGCCACGCTGACCAGCGCCCGGCTGACGCCGCTCTCGGTCGACCCGGCCCGTTACCGGCAGGCGATGATCACCCGCCTGCGCGGCGTCTCGTCGGTCCTCGACATGCTCCAGCGGGCCCCCGACGGGCTCGCCGACCGGGTCGCCGAGCCGCGCGCCGCCCTCACCGAGCTGCGCGACGGGCTCCGCCGCGGCCTCCGCGCCGTCAGCGGCGGCAACCTCAGCCGCGACGCTCCGGACCCGTCGCAGCTGCCCTCGCTGCTGCAGCTGCTGGAGTCGTTCCCGGCCCTCCGCGACCTCGGCGTGCCCTGCCTCGGCGGGCCGGCGGCGCCGCGCGCCACGGTCGACGTCGGCAACCGCACCTGCCTCCGGATCCGGCAGCCGGTCGACGGGGTCTACCGCACGATCGGCCGCGCCACCGACCTGCCGACCGTCGCCGGCCAGTTCGACCGGCTGGTCGGGATCTGGACCCAGGTCGCCACCACCCTCCAGGGGATCGACCTGGCCGGGGCCGGGCGGCTGACGCCGGTCCGGGTCGAGGCGGTCGCCTCGGCCGAGCGGGCCGCGGCTCTGGCCGGCGCGCTCGCGGGCGCGGCCCGCGCCGGCGGCGAGGACGCCACCGCCGCCGACCAGCTGAACCTGGCCCAGCAGGCGCTGCTCGACGGCCTGATCGCGCTCGGCTTCGGCTGGTGCGGCAACGTCGGGGTCTAGCCACCGGCCGAGCGCGCGCCGCTTCGTACCGCCGCGGTCGCAAGCGGCGCGCGCTCGGTCAGGTGACGAGCTCGGCGTAGAGGTCCTGCAGCCGGTCGGCGAGAGCGGCGCTGCCGAAGCGGGCGCGGGCGTCCTCGCGGGCGAGCGCGCCGAGCCGGGCCCGCCGCTGGGGGTCGTCGCGCAGCTCGGCCAGCGTCCGCGCCAGGGCGGCCGGGTCGCCCGGGGGGACCAGCACGCCGGTCCGGCCGCCGTCGAGGATCTCGCGCAGCCCGCCGTGGTCGGCGGCGACCACGCAGCAGCCCGCGGCGGCCGCCTCGAGCGCCGCGTTCGGCAGCGGGTCGGGCCGGGTCGAGGGCACCACGACCACGTCGGCGGCACCGTAGAGCAGCCCGACCCGGTCGACGAAGCCGGGCAGCCGGACCCGCTTGGAGACCCCGTGACCGCGTGCCCGCGACCACAGCTCGCGCATCAGCCGCGGGTCGTCGCGCCAGGCCGACCCGGCCAGCACGGCCAGCGTCCCGGGGTCGTCGGCCAGCGGCGGGGCGGCGAGCGCGTCGACCAGCACCTCCTGGCCCTTCCAGGCGGAGATCCGGCCCAGCATCGCGACCACGAAGGCGTCCTGCGGCAGGTCCAGCTCGCGGCGCGCCTGGGCCCGGTCGATCGGCTCGACGTCGAGCGCCAGGCCGTCGGGCACGATCCGCGCCCGCTCGGCCCGCTGGGCGCCGTCGAACTGCTCACGGACGGCCTCGCTGACGCACGGCAGCGCGTCGGCGCTCAGCAGCAGCCGCCGGTAGGCCGGCCACCAGCGGTCGAAGCCGGTGTAGATCTCGCGCACGTGCCAGACGTGGGGGATCCGGGCGATCCGGGCGGTCGCGGCGCCGCCGAGCGTGACCGAGGTGTTGGTGTGGACCAGCGCGACGTCGCGGATCCGGGCCAGCCGTCCGAGCCCGCCGGCGTCGGCGGCGAACGAGGCGGTCACCCGCGCCAGCCCGGCGGGCGACATCAGCTCGCGGCGCAGGACGGCCAGTGGCCGCACCACCACCTCGGCGCCGACGTCGCGCAGGTCGCCGGCCAGCGGGCCGTCCTCGGCCAGCACCACCAGCGCCCGGAAGCTGCCGTGGTCGAGCCCGCGGACCATCGCGGTCAGCTGGCGGTCGGCGCCGTAGCGGCCGGCCGAGCTGTGCAGGTAGAGGATCGGTCGCAGGCGCGCCACCATCGCTCAGGCCCGCGCCCCGGCGGTCGGGCGAGCGACCTCGTGGACGACGTCCGGCGGGGTCGGGAAGCGCTCGGGGTGGAGCACGTGGGCCAGCAGCTCGAGCCCGGCGACCAGCCGCGGACCGGGGCGCGAGAAGTAGGCCGAGGCGTCGAGCGCGACCACCCGCCGGGCCCCGGTCGACCACAGCCGGTCGGCGAAGCCGTTCGCCTCGACCAGCGCGCGGTCGCCGTCGTAGCCGCAGGGGATGCAGACCACGACGTCGGGCTCGAGTGCCCGCAGCGCCTCCCAGGTGGTCGTCTCGCTGCGCTCGCCGGGCAGCCCGCAGAGGTCGGTCCCGCCGGCCATCTCGATCAGCTGCGGCGTCCAGTGGCCGCCGGTGAAGACCGGGTCGAACCACTCGACGGCGACCACCCGCGGCCGCTCGACGCCGCGGACGGCGATCCGGACCGCGTCGACGCGGCGGCTGATCTCGGCGACCAGGTCGACGCCGGCGTCCTTGACGTCGCAGGCCCCGGCCAGCGTCCGCACGTCGCCCAGCGTCTCGCCGAAGGTGTGGGGGTCGAGAGCGATCACGTCCGGGCAGCGGGGCAGCTCGCGGGCGACCGCCGCGACCTCGTCGTAGGAGACGGCGCAGACCGGGCACAGCTCCTGGGTGACGATCAGGTCGGGGTCGAGCTCGGCCAGCCGCTGCTCGTCGAGCCGGTAGATCGCCTCGCCGCGGGCGGTCCGCTCGCGGACGGCGCGGTCGATCTCGGCCGCGGAGAGCCCGGGCGGCAGCACGTCGGCGGTGACGTGGGGCAGCGCCAGCGCGGCGGCCGGCGCGTCGCACTCGTGGGTGACCCCGACCACGCGATCGCCGAGGCCGAGCGCGAACAGCAGCTCGGTGGCGTGCGGGACCAGCGAGACGATCCGCCGCGGAGGCGGGCCGGCGGCCCGGGGCTGGTTCTCGGACGGACGATCGGCCACCATGGGGTTATGGCAGACCTGATCGACGGAGGACGGCTGGCGGCGTGGATCGCCGACCGCGCGTGGAGCGAGCGCGACGGCGGACTGGAGCGGGAGTGGTCGTTCCC
Source organism: Patulibacter defluvii (assembly GCF_034096925.1). Classification (NCBI taxonomy): domain Bacteria; kingdom Bacillati; phylum Actinomycetota; class Thermoleophilia; order Solirubrobacterales; family Patulibacteraceae; genus Patulibacter; species Patulibacter defluvii. Next base: position 35,717 of record NZ_JAWZSQ010000031.1, on the reverse strand, counting down.
CGACTTCGCCGCGGCGCTGCGGTTCGTCGACGCGGTCGGCGGCCTGGCCGAGGCCCAGGGCCACCACCCCGACATCCACCTCCACGACTGGAACCAGGTCGGGCTGCGGCTGCGGACCCACAGCGCGGGCGGGATCACCGACCACGACCTGGAGCTGGCCGAGCGCGTCGACGAGCTGCAGGAGCGCCCGGCCGACGGCCGCTGAGCGACGCCGTCGGCGATCGCCGACGGGTCATCCGTCCCCCGGTTTGACACGGTGTGCTGGACCGGGGAATGAGCGTCAACGCGCCAACTTTCCCGATTTCGCGAAATCGGGCTCAAGCTCCGGCACGAACCTGCCGATAGGAGGGATGTCCGAGCCGATCCTGGTGCGGCTGGACGGGACAACACGGCCCGGTGCCCGGGACGGCACCGTGCCGACATATGACGGGACGGAGTGCTTCGGCACTCCCTACCACCACACACGCACGACGGCCCCGCAGAGTTCGCTCTGCGGGGTCGCTCGTATTCTCGGCCGGGTCCGGTCCGTATCGGGTGCGCAAAGACCGGGACGCGGACCGGAACCGGCCGAGGCGTGTCCTCCGAAACGGCCCCAGAACGACCGCGACCCCCGGATCTCCGGGGGCCGCGACGGGTGTTCTATGAGGAGGAGGTACTGGTTGCGTCGTTCGCAGCCGTCACTCTGCCCCGTGCCACTCAACCGGCGCTAAAGCACCGCTCTCGTGGTGGTAAGACCTGCGCGGAGCGGGCTCAGCGGCTCCAGTCGAGGAAACCCTCGCCGCTCTTGCGACCGAGCTTGCCCTCGGCGACCAGCTGCTCCAGCTCGGCCGGGATCGGCGCGCCGATCACCTCGCCGATCGCCTTCGAGACGTCGAGGCCGACGAAGTCGAGGAGCGCGAACGGGCCCATCGGCTGGCCGGAGCCGAGCGTCATGCAGGTGTCGATCGCCTTCGCGTCGAGACCGGTCTCCTGCTTCAGCTCGACGGCCGAGAAGAGGTACGGGAAGAGCAGCTTGTTGACGACGAAGCCGGGGGTGTCCGGGACCTCGACGGCGACCTTCTCCCACTGCTCGCAGAGCGCGCGGGTGCGCTCCTTCGTCGTCTCGTTGGCGGCGGCCGGGAAGACCAGCTCGACGAGCTTCATCTTCGGCACCGGGTTGAAGACGTGCAGGCCGACGAACCGCTCGGCGGCGCTGGTCGCCTGCGCCAGCTGCTCGATCGAGAGCGACGAGGTGGTCGAGGCCAGGATCGCGTCGGGGCCGGCGACGGCGACGAGCTCGCCGAGCACGACGGCCTTGGTCGCCGGATCCTCGACCACGGCCTCGACGAGGATCGTGCCGCGGCCGAGCTCCTTCAGATCGGTCACGACGGCGACGTTCGAGACGTCGACCTCGAGCTTCGCGGCCTGCTTCTCGATCGCGGCCTTGGCGCGCGCGGCGCTGGCCTCGGAGCGGGCCCAGAGGATCACGTCGGAGTGGCGGGCGGCCGTGACGGCCAGGCCCGTGGCGATCGTGCCGGAGCCGGCGATGGCGACTGTCTCAGACATCTGCATCCAGGGTTTGGCTGACGGAAGGCGCGGGAGCCTACCGGGAGTCGCAACCGCTCGCCCCCCGGCCGGGGGGTCCACGGCGCGGGCCGCACGCTAGCGGCCGGACCCCCGCCGATGCCGGCCGCCCCCGGCCGCCGCTAGTCGCCGGCCAGCCGGAAGCCGTGCGGCGCCGGCACCAGCGGCAGCGGCGACGACGGCAGCTCGGCCGGCAGCTCGACGTCGTTGAAGACCGTCGGAGCCAGGTCGTTGGGGCCGTCGGGGTGGAAGAGCGCCGCCAGCAGCTGGGCCTGGCCGCGGCCCGGGCCGAGCTCGGTCTGGCCGCCGGAGTAGACGCCGATCTGGCGCTCGCCGCAGAGCGCGTAGACCGCCGACAGCTCGCGCAGGTTGCCGATCCGCGAGGGCTTGACGTTGACCACGACCGGCGGGAACGGCAGCAGGTCGAGGTCGGCCGCGGTCCGCAGCGGCACGTCCCAGGTCACCCGCCGGGCGTGGGCCAGCAGCAGCGTCTGGGTCTCCTCGGTGACGCCGGGGTCCTCGAAGAGCGCGTTCGGCAGCCCCTCCAGCAGCAGCCGGTAGGTCTCCGGGTCGACCGGGGTGTCGACGGTCGTGCCCCGGTACCAGCCCTTCAGGTCGACGGTCGCGACCGCGTCGGTGGCGGCGAGCGCGGCGATCGCGTCGGCGTCCCACGCCTCGCCCAGGTCGAGCTTCATCCGCAGCCCCGGCGAGCGCCGCCGCAGGTCGGCGATCACGGCCGGGTCGGGCGGGTCGCCGACGGCGCGGCTGGAGACGAAGGTCATCTCCGCGACCGGCCGCTCGACCAGGTCGGCGAGCGCGCGGCCGGCCTGGCGCAGCGCCAGGTCGAGCGCGGCCGACTCGAAGGCCCAGCGACGGTAGCTGCGGTAGACGGCGTGGTCGGGCGGCTCCGGGAACAGCTCGGCGGTCGCCAGCGCCTCGGCCAGCGAGGCGATCGTCCACGTCCCCCGCAGATCCTGCAGCCCGGCCCAGCCCTGGAACGCCGGGTGCGCGTCGGGGTCGTAGGTGACGTCCTCGCCGACGCCGTCGTGGCCGCCGCCCGACAGCCGGACCACGGTCGTGCGGCGGAGGAAGAACGGCGTCTCGCGCTCGAGCGGTTCGAGCGCGACCGCCTCGATCCGCAGCGGCAGGTCCTGGATCACCGACCACAGGGTCGGGCCGGGGGTGGGCGGGGCGACGGTCTCGGTCATGCGTGGCTCGCGTTCGGAGAGGGCGGGGAGGAAGGTGGTCAGTCGGCCAGCCGGGCGCCGACCAGCTGGACGACGCCGAAGCGGCGCTGGCGGATCGCGGCGAACCCGCGCTCGCGCAGCAGCGTGGCCAGCTCGGCGGTGCCGAAGACCCGCACGCCACCGAGTCGCCCGCCGGCGCGGAGCGCGGGGGCGGCCAGCGGCAGCGGCGGGGCGGCCGAGGTCAGCAGCGCGATCCGGCCGCCGGGTCGGAGCACGCGGGCGGCCTCGGCGAGGGCCGCCTCGGGGTCGTGCAGCAGGTCGAGGGCGGCGAAGCAGACGATCCCGTCGACGCTGTCGTCGACCAGCGGCAGCGCGCTGGCGTCGGCCCGCAGGTAGGCGACGGTCGGGAACCGCCGGCGGGGCGTGTCGCGGATCGCCCGCCGCAGCGCCGATGGCGCGGCGTCGAGCCCGATCACCAGCCCCTCCGGGCCGACGTCGGCGACCAGCCGCCGGGTCAGGCGCCCCGGCCCGCAGCCGAGGTCGAGGACGGTGTCGCCGGGGCGGGCGCCGAGCAGCGCCCGCAGCAGCCGCGTCTCCTCGGTCGCGCCGGGGCCGAGCGGGCCCTTGGCCGCCCGCCGCAGCAGCGGCCGGGCCAGGCGCTGGTGGGCCAGCTCCGCGCCGGGCGCCTGCAGCAGCGCGCCGCCGAGACCGCCGGCGGTCGTCCGGCCGGGTCCGAGCAGCTCGATCCAGCCGCCGTCCACGACCGGCCCGCGCTCGCGCAGCGCCGGGAGCAGCAGACGGTGGAGTCGCTGCTGCGCCGGCGCCACCGGTCACTGCTCCGGGACGGCGGCGGACGGCATCACCGGCATGCCCGGCTGGGCCGCCTGGCCGCGGTGCTCGCCGCTGCGCCCGAGGGCGGTCAGGCGCGCGATCTCGGCCTCGCCGACGCGGCGGGTCGGGTGATCGGCCGGCAGGTCGGCGATCAGGCGCGCGACCCGGTTGCGGATCTGCTGGGCGAAGTGGGGCGTCGCGGCCCCGGTCAGCTCGCGGATGTCGTCGATCGTGACCGCGGTCCCGCGGGTGCGGCGGTCGGGGCGTTCGGCTTCGCTCATGGGATCCTCGTCGGGGGCGCCGGGCTCAGCGCCCGTCGTCCGGCTTCTTCGTGGTCCGCCCGGGCGGGGTCGGGCCGGTGGTCGTGGTCGCGCCGGTGGTGGTCGTGTTGCTGCCGCCGCCGTCGGCCTGGGCGTCGCCGGGCTGCGGCGCGTCGCCGGTCTCGGCGGGGGCGCGCTCGTTGACGGGGCTGATCTCCAGCAGGGCGTCGATCTGCGACTGCACCTGGGGCGAGATCGCGCTGGCGCTGCCGGCCAGCCAGCCGCGGTTGTAGTAGCCGTCGGACGCGTCGCCGGTGCTGGGGATCCCGGGCTGGAAGTCGAGCAGGAAGTTGCGGACCGGCTCCGGCAGCTTGTCGGCGCTGTCGAGCAGCAGCAGCGGCCCGTGGAGGCCGGTGGCGGCCAGCGGCGCCAGGGTGATCCCCAGCAGCGGCGCGTCGGCGCGGGCGAAGGTGAAGCCGTGGCCGGCGCCGGTGATGTGCCAGCCGAACGCGCCCGAGCCGTACTTCGCGAACCCGATCGCGTTGCTGATCGGATCCGAGCCGCCGGTCCGGCGGACGGTCCCGTACTGGCGCAGCTGCTTGGTCACCGCCGGCGGGATCACGCTGCTGGGGCCGAGCACGAAGATCGTCGCGCGCGGGTGGTCGGCGAGCTGGCGCTTGGTCGCCGCCGGCAGGCCGTTCTTGGTCACGAACGCGATCGGGTCGCCGGACTTCGCCGCCCAGGCGGCTGCCGGGACCGCGAACTCGGGCCGCTCGGCGCTGACCACCAGCACGCTGTCGCTGGCGCGGCGGCGGGCGGCGGCGGTCAGGCGGTCGATCGCCAGCGCCAGCTCGGCCGGGTCGCGCCCGTCGATGTCGTTGGTCCGCAGGCCGCTCGGGCGGCCGACCGCGCCGACCCGGAAGACCTGGGCGCCGCCGGCCGGCTCGCTGCCCGCCGGCCGCAGCGTCCGCAGCGCGTCCTGGGTGATCTCCGGCAGCTGGGTGCCGTCGCTGAAGAGGATCGGGGCGCCGATCGGCTTCGCCATCAGCGAGCTGGCGGCCAGCGCGGCCCGCCAGTCGCGCTTGTCGACGAGCGCGATCGCGCGCGCCTGCGTCTCGGCCGCGCCGCCGGAGTAGATCGCGCGCGCCATCGCGGCGGCGGCGGCGACCGGGTCGTCGCTGGCGGTGCGGGTGGTGTTGCGGGTGGCGACGACCGGGAAGCCGAGATCGGTCGGCCCGGCGGCCTCCGCGGCCTTCGGCGTGCCCCCGAACGGCGAGCCCCCGGACTGGTCGTCGTCGCCGCAGCCGGCGAGCGCCGTCAGCGCCAGGCAGGCGGCCACGAGGGCCGTTCGGCGGCGGGGGAGGGCCCGGTGCGGAGACATCGCCGTCGAACGCTACCCGGCGACGCTGGATCGCGTGCGACGGGACTCCTCCCCGCTGCAGGACGCGCTGCAGGGTTGGGTGCGAGCTTGCGGGACTCCTGTTACGCTGCCCGGAGCCGAATTACCGAGTGACGTCTCGGTAAGCGGGGGAACCACTAGTTCCTTGGGGCAAATTCGCCGCGATAGCGGTGGAAGCGCTGGCTCTTTCTGCGCTCGCCCGTCAGCTAACCCCGTAGGCCGACGAAAGAGAGCAGTTCCTTGCGCCCCTTCACTCGAGCCATGGCCCTGACCGCTGTTGCGGCGTTCGGTTTCGTCGGCACCGCGTCAGCCGCTTCACCGGCGACCGGTGGGCTGACGACCGAGACGCCAGCCCAGACGGCTCCGGCTCCGCCGGCGGCTCCCGGGGCGGTCCAGGTTCCGGCCGGGATGCGGGTCACCAACGGCGTCCGCGCCAAGCGTTACAAGGGCAAGACGCTCGACGGCCGCACCGCGTACTTCGCGCGGGTCCCGCTGAAGGCGCCGGCGCAGGTCCAGCAGGCCGTGATCGCCGCCAACAAGATCGTCGGCAAGCCGTACAAGTACGGCGGCGGCCACGCCCGCGTCGAGGACACCGGCTACGACTGCTCGGGCACCGTCAGCTACGCGCTGATCGGCGCCGGGCTGCTGAAGAGCCCGCTCTCCTCCTACGAGTTCGACGATCTCTGGAAGAACGCCGAGGAGGGTCTCGGCCAGTGGATCTCGGTCTACGGCAACCAGGGTCACGCCTACGCCGTGATCGCCGGGCTGCGGCTCGACACCTCGGCCGCCTACGACCGCGGCGGCGCCAAGGGCCCGCAGTGGCGTCCGAACAACCGCAAGGACGCCAAGAAGTTCGCGGTCGTCCACCCGCCGGGTTTGTAGGGCCGCGCCTCACCCCTGAGCTTGCGAAGGCCGCGCACCGCGCGGCCTTCGTCGTTCTCGGACCTCCGCCGGGAATTCACGGCGGCTTGAGCCAGGGACGATAGGGTGGTCGACGAGTTCCCGAACACGTTGAAAGTGGAGACCGATATGGGCCTCGGCGGCCGCATGTCCACCGTCATCAAGGCCAAGCTGTCCCGCGTTCTGGACAAGGCCGAAGACCCGGGCGAGACGCTCGACTACAGCTACCAGAAGCAGCTGGAGAACCTGCAGAACGTCAAGAAGGGCATCGCGGACGTCGTGACCGCGAAGAAGCGCCTGCAGCTCCAGACCGAGAAGCACCAGCAGGCGCTCGTCAAGCTCGACACGCAGGCGCGTCAGGCGCTGGCGGCGGGCAACGAGGCCCTGGCTCGGACGGCCCTGGAGCGCAAGAGCGCGATCCAGAACGAGATGCAGAGCCTCGACACCCAGGTCGCGGAGCTGGAGAACCAGCAGCAGCAGCTGATCGCCAGCGAGCAGAAGCTGCGGACCAAGGTCGAGCAGTTCCGGACCAAGAAGGAGGTCATCAAGGCGCAGTACAACGCCGCGGAGGCCCAGGTCCGGATCTCCGAGGCCGCGACCGGCGTCGGCGAGTCGATGGCCGAGGTCGGGATGGCGATGCAGCGCGCCGTCGACAAGACCGAGAACATGAAGGCCCGGGCCGACGCCGTGGCCGAGCTGGAGGCGGCCGGGACCTTCGAGGACCTCGGCACCCTCGGCAGCGGCCAGGACGACATCGATCGCCAGCTGGCGCAGCTGTCGACCAGCTCCGAGGTCGACTCCGACCTGGCGCGCCTGAAGGCCGAGCTGGGCCAGGGTCCCGCTCCGGCCGAGCTGGGCGCGGGCAGCGAGGAGCCGGCGGCCGCCCCGACCGACGCCGCCACCGGGAGCGAGAGCGGCACGGGGCCGGGTCAGGGAGCGGGCGCGTGATCGTCCGGATCTTCGGCGATCAGCAGTATCGCCTGGACGACGACCAGCACGGCCCGCTCAACGACCTCGACGACGCCGTCGTCGCGGCCGTCGAGGCGGGCGACGAGGCGGCCTACCGCGACCGCTTCGACGCGCTGCTGTCGTTCGTCCGCGCCCAGGGCGCCCCGCTCGCCGACGACGAGCTGATCGGCAGCGACGTGCTGCTGCCCCCGGACGACCTCACCTTCGAGGAGGCCGGCCGGGAGTTCAACGGGGAGGGCCTGGTGCCCGACCCCGCCGACGCCTGAGTCGCCGTCGTTCGATCGACGCACGTTGCGCGGGGCGGCCATCGGCCGCCCCGCGGTCGTTGGGGGGGACGAACGTCACGCACCCCAGCGCCGCCTCCGCCCGTGTGACGTTCCCCGCCACCCCAGGTGGTCGACGTGCATGCCGTCCCGTGGGAGCCCGGACCATGCGACGTTCGCCCCCCGAAGCGCGCCGCCCTCCGCGAGCACGCCCCGCCCACGGCCCGGTCGCCAAGCCAGCGGGGGTGGGGTGGGCCCGAGATCGGAAACGTTCGCGGCCAAAGCCGCACCCCGGGGGCAAGCGACTCGCCCCCGAGGCCGCGACCGATCGAGGGCGCACCGCACCCCCGCGGACCACCTTGGCCTCCCCGGCTGAGACCAGGACCGGGCCGGCCGATCAGCCCAGCGGAGCCCCCCAGAGCGGATACCAGCGATCCAGCTCCGGTTCGAGCGGCATCAACGGGTCGAGCACCGCCCGCAGCTGGAGCTCGCGCTCGCGGTCGCGCTCCTTGGTCGCCCCCGGCTGGGGCACGAACGGGTACCAGGTCCCGCGCTTGGCCAGGTAGACCAGGTGCACGGCGCGGCCGGTGGTCGCCGGCGGGACGGCGTCGACGCCGGCCTCGCGCAGGGCGAAGACGGCACAGAGCACGCGGTCGGCGTAGCCGCCGGCCTGGAGCGACTCCATCACCGCGTTGACGCCCACGACCTGGTCGTCGACGTCGGGGTCGCGGAGCACCATCCAGCGGTAGCCGAACTCGTCGTCGCGGCGCTCGATCGTGGTCCCCGTCTCCTCGCCGGTCCCGCGCAGCACCGACTCGACGTCGTCGGCGATCTGGGTGAAGTCGCCGGTGGCCAGCGGCTGGAAGACGATCGCCGCCTCGCCCGAGCTGACGATCCCGTGCGCGGTCTGGAGGTCGAGCGCGGCCGTCGTCAGCGCGAACAGCCGGTCCGGCCGGACCTGCTTGACCGTCTTGGTGCGGCCGAAGAGCGAGTCGAGGAACCCCATCAGACGGTGCGCCCGCTCTGCAGCTGGGTCTCGATCCGCTGGAGGGCGGCGATCCGCTTCTCGGTCGGCGGGTGGGTGGCGAAGAGCGCCCCGGCCGCGCTCTTGACGCTCGGCGGGATGATGTAGAAGGCCTGCACCGCACCGACCTCGCGGAGGTCGCGGTCGGGCGTCCGCTTGATCCCGTCGCTGATCCGGACCAGCGCCGCCGCCAGCGCGCTCGGGCGGCCGGTGACGATCGCCGCGCCGCGGTCGGCGGCGTACTCGCGGTAGCGGGAGAGGGCCCGCAGCAGCAGGAACGAGATCGCGTAGACCAGGGCGGCGACGGCGATCACGGCCAGCAGGCCGGGGCCGTCGTCATCGTCGTCGTGGCCGCCGCCGAACCAGATCCCGTTCTGGACGATCATCGCGGCGAGCGAGGCGAAGAAGCTGGCCAGGGTCATCACCAGCACGTCGCGGTGGGCGACGTGGGCCAGCTCGTGGGCCAGCACGCCCTCCAGCTCGGCCGGCGGCAGCAGCTCGAGCAGGCCGGTGGTGACGCAGACCGTCGAGTTCTTCTGCGAGCGCCCGATCGCGAAGGCGTTCGGCATCCGCTCGTCGGCGACGGCGACCTTCGGCTTCGGCAGGTCGGCCTGCAGGCAGAGGCGGTCGATCAGGGCGTGCAGCTCGGGCGCCTCCTCCGGCGTCACCTCGCGCGCGTGCATCGCGTGCAGCGCCAGCTTGTCGGCGGCCAGGGTCTGGATCAGCAGCAGCACGCCGAGCACGACGACCACCACGGCCGCCTGCTTGGTCGCCGCCACGATCACCGCGGCGAAGATCGCGTAGACCAACCCCAGCCCGAAGAGCGTCCCGATCATCCGGACCTGGAGGCCGGTGTCCTTGCCGAAGGCAGCGCCGCGAGCCATGCCGTCATGGTCGCACACCGGCCCCGCCGGCCCGACCACCCGCCGGGGGACGCCGTAGACCCCGCGATCCCGCGGCTGCACGGGCTATCCCGTGCGTGGGCTGCAAGGCGCGTTGCAGCGCTCCTGGCGGCGCAACGCTCGTTGCACCGCTTCCCCGGCGGCGGTGGCGCCCGTACGGTCGCTATCGGTCGTGGTGCCGCCGCCCGGCCGTCTGCACGTCCGCACGCTCCCGCTCGCGTCGTTCGCGGGGACGGGTCCGTCGGACGCACCTTCCGAGAACCCCTTTCGCCTGCCGTGCCACGAAACCTGCCTTCCCGCTCCCGCGCGCTGCCCGCCGCCGGCACCGCGCTGCTCGTGACCGCGGGGCTCGCGCTCTCGGCCGGTCCCGCGCCGGTCGACGCGGCCTCGAAGCTCGAGCAGCTGCAGGGCAAGATCGGCACCACCAAGGGCAAGATCGACCGTCGCAAGGGCCGCGAGCGCGTCCTGACCGCCGACATCGACCGCCAGACCGGCCGGATCCGCCAGCTCCAGGGCCGGATCGACGTGCTCCAGCGGCGCGAGGACGGGGTCCAGGGCGACCTCGACCGCAGCCAGGCGCTCCTGACCCGCACCCAGACCGACCTCCGCTCCGAGCGCGCCCGGCTCTCGCGGCTGCGGACTCGCCTGGCCGAGGCCCGCCGGGTGCTCGCCGCGCGGCTGGTCGAGCTGTACCAGGCCGACAAGCCCGACCTGGTCAGCGTCGTCCTCAACAGCAACGGCTTCGCCGACCTGGTCGAGCGCGGCGAGTTCCTGCGCCGGATCGGCCAGCAGGACCGGCGGATCATGGCCGCGGTCAAGATCGCCAAGGACGAGGCGGTCGCGACCGAGGACAAGCTCTCGACCCTGGAGCAGCGGCAGCGCAGCGCGACCGAGCGGATCCAGGCCCGGCGCGACGAGATCGCCCAGGTCAAGGGCGAGCTGGTCAGCGCCCGCTCGTCGATCGACAACGAGCGCGACAAGCGCGAGAACCTGCTCGTCGGGATCCGCTCGCAGCGCCAGCAGCTGGAGAAGAACCTCGCCGCGATGGAGCGCGAGGAGTCGAAGATCCAGGGCCAGCTCTCCGGGATGCCGGCCGGCGGCAGCGTCAAGCAGGGCAGCGGTCAGCTGGTCTGGCCGGCCAACGGTCAGTTCACGTCGCCGTTCGGGACCCGCTGGGGCCGGCTCCACGCCGGCATCGACATCGCCGTCCCGACCGGGACCGCGGTCCACGCCGCCGATTCGGGCACCGTCGCGATCGCCGGCTGGGTCGGCGGCTACGGCAACTACATCTGCATCAACCACGGCGGCGGGCTGTCGACCTGCTATGGCCACAACTCGCGGCTCGGCGTCCGCGTCGGCCAGCGGGTCAGCAAGGGCCAGGTGATCGCCGCCAGCGGCAACACCGGCAACAGCACCGGGCCGCACATCCACTTCGAGACGCGCGTGAACGGCGTTCCGCGCGACCCGATGGGCTACCTGTAGGACCGTCCGGCGGTCCGGCCGCGCTCGCCGGTGGTCTAGCCTTCGCGCCGTGCAGCCCGAGATCGACCTGTTCGGCATCCCGATCAAGACCTTCGGGCTCTGCTTCGCGCTGGCGTTCCTGGCCTCGGGAGCGCTGCTGACGCGCCGCTTCCGCGAGCTGCGCTGGCCGGCCGACCACGCCGCCGAGGCGCTGCTGGCCGCGCTCGTCGGCGGTCTGGTCGGCGCCCGCCTGTACTGGGTGATCGACGCCTACGACCCGGACAAGGACGGCGGGATCCTCGACTCGCTCTTCGGCGGCGCCGGGCTGACCTGGTACGGCGGCGCGCTCGGCGGGACGCTGGCGGTGCTGGCGTGGGCCAAGTGGCGGCGGCACTTCAACGTGACGATGCTGGGCGCGGCCGCGCCGGCGCTGGCGCTCGGCTACGCGATCGGCCGCGTCGGCTGCCAGATCTCGGGCGACGGCGACTACGGCAAGGCCTCCGACCTGCCGTGGGCGATGGCCTACCCGGACGGCGTGGTGCCGACCAACGAGCAGGTCCAGCCGACCCCGATCTACGAGACGCTGGCGATGGGCCTGGCCGCGCTCGTCCTGTGGCAGCTGCGCGACCGGTTGAAGCCGGCAGCGCTCTTCGGCCTCTACCTGGTCTTCGCCGGGGTCGAGCGGTTCGTGGTCGAGTTCTGGCGCCACAACAGCGAGACCGCGGCCGGGCTGACCACGGCCCAGCTGACCAGCGTGGCGATGCTGGTGGTCGGCGCGACCGTGCTGGCCGTCAGCCACCGTAGCGGCGGCGGTCCCGCGGCCCCGGCGGGGCACCCCGCCTGAGCCTGGATCCATCGATCCTCGGGTCGCCTCGCCGCGGATGACCGGCGACGGTGGCCACGCCACAGGATCTGATGGTCACCGACCGTCATCACCTGTGGCCCGACCACCGTCTTGGTCCTCCACGCCGAGGCTCAACCGACCACCGGTGGATCCAGCCTGAGCCAACTGCAGGCGCGGGGCCCGGCGTCCAGTCGTCTGGACGTTCGTTGGATCTCGCTCAGGTTTCGCCGCTCGATCGCCGATCCTCATCCCGTGGACCTCGACCGCGTCCTTCGCTCCGCGGTGCCCGGCGCTGGCCTGGGAGCCGTTCCCGTGGTCGCCGCGCTGGTGATCGCCGCGGGCGCCGCCGGCATCCTCGAGGGCGCCGGCGTGGTCAGCCTGCCGGCCGGCTCGCCCGACCGGACCCTGGTGGTCGAGGATCAGCAGCCGGTCGCCGCCACCACCCTGGTGGCCCGCGGTGACCGCGACCTGACCGGCCGCGCCGACCGTGCCACGGCGGCCGCGACCACGACCGGCGACCGCGGCACCACGACCACCGGCGCCCCGCCCGGTCGCGGGTCGCAGGGCGGCGACGGTGGCCCGTCGACCGCGCGCGAGAGCGCATCGCAGCAGGCCCGGACCCCGTCGCGGACCCCGGTCGAGAGCACGCCCGATCCCGGGGCGGGCCGCCCGACCCCGCGGCCGACGCCGACGCCGACCCCCGCGCCGCCCTCGACGTCGCGCCAGGCGACCCTCGGCGACGGGCTGAAGGACACCACCCACGGCCTCGCCGACGCCGCCAACGCCACCACCGACGGGCTCTCCGACAAGCTCGGCGGCAAGGACACGCTGCTCGGCCAGGTGGTCGACGGCGTCGGCGACGCGCTCGGCGGGACCGTCCGCGGGCTCGGCGACCTGCTCGGCAACGTGCTCGGCGCGACGAAGTAGCGGGCGGCCCGAGGCGTCCGCGGACGCGTCGCATCTCGGGCCGGCCGGCGCTCGGCAGTACTGCGTACGGCTCTCGCACCGTCCGCCCCGACCTGCTCGGTCCACGAACCCCTCGCATCCGCCCGCGCGAGGTTGCGGCCGACGCATGCGCCGGAATGCGATCATCCCGCGCCCATGGCCGACGACCTGCTCGCCGTCTATCCGCTCGGGAGCGCCCTCGACGAGCGCGGCCGCCTGCTGCTCGGCGGCTGCGACGCGATCGCGCTCGCCCACGAGCACGGGACGCCGGCCTACGTCGTGGTCGAGGACGACCTGCGCCAGCAGGCCCGCGCCTACCGCGACGCCTTCGCCCGCCACGCGCCCGGCGCCCATGTCTCCTTCGCCTCCAAGGCCTGCCCCTGCACGGCGGTGCTGCGGACGCTGGAGGAGGAGGGGCTGGGCTGCGACGTCGCCTCCGGCGGCGAGCTGGCGCTGGCCCTCAACGCGGGCTTCGCGCCCGAGCGGATCCACCTCCACGGCAACGCCAAGTCCGAGGAGGAGCTGGCCGCGGCGGTCGACCACGGCCTCCGCCAGGTGGTGATCGACAACGGCGACGACGTCGAGCGGCTGGCCCGGATCGCCGCCGAGCGGGGCCGGGTCCAGGCGGTCTCGATCCGGGTCACGCCCGACGTCCGCGGCGACACCCACGACGGGATCTCGACCGGCCAGGCCGACTCCAAGTTCGGGCTCGGGCTCGACGAGACCCGGACGACGATCGACCGGATCCGGGCGCTGCCGGCGCTGCGGCTCGAGGGACTGCACTTCCACATCGGCTCGCAGCTGCTGGAGCTGGACGTCTTCCGGCGCGCGGTCGCGGCGATCGCGCCGCTGGCCGACGCGGTCGACGAGGTCAACCTGGGCGGCGGCCTCGGCGTCGCCTACACCGCCGACCAGGCCGCCGGCCTGCCGACGGTCGAGGAGTACGTGCGGGTCAAGGTCGGCGCCGTCCGCGAGCTGATCGGCGACCGGGTCCGGATCGCCGACGAGCCCGGCCGCTCGCTGGTCGGCCGCGCCGGCGTCACGCTCTACGCGGTCCAGACGGTCAAGCGCAACGTCTCGACCTGGGTCGCCGTCGACGGCGGGATGGCCGACAACCTGCGGCCGATGCTCTACGGCGCCCGCTACGAGGTCCAGGTCGCCGACCGCTTCCTCGCCGCCGGCGCCGAGGGCGTCCGCTGCAAGGTCGTCGGCAAGCACTGCGAGTCGAGCGACGTGGTCGTCGCCGACGCGCGGCTCGACGACCCGCGCCCGGGCGACGTGCTGGTGACCCCGGTCACCGGCGCCTACGGCTACGCGATGGCCAACACCTACAACGGCGTGCCGCGGCCGCCGGTGGTCTTCGTCGGCGGCGGGCGCTCGCGGGTGGTCGTGCGCCGCGAGCGGCTCGACGAGCTCTGGGCCCGCGACGTCTGAGCGGTGCCGCTCAGACGTCGTCGAACGACGGCGCCCGCTCCATGTGGATCTCCGGCCGCGCGACCGGGGTGAAGCCGAACTGCGCGTAGAGCCCCTGGGCGTCGACCGTGGCCAGCTGCCAGCGGGTGAGGCCCTGCAGCTCCGGGTGGGCGAGGATCGCCGCCACCAGTGCCTTGCCGAGGCCGCGCCCGCGGTGCTCGGGCAGGACGATCACGTCGCCGAGGTAGGCGAAGACCGCCCGGTCGCTGACGATCCGGGCGAACGCGGCCTGGGCGCCGCCGTCGCGGACGTAGATCCCGACCGGGATCGAGCCGGCCAGCGCCCGCTCGAACGTGGCCCGGGCGCGGCCGCTGGCCCAGTAGGTGTCCGACAGCGCCGCGTGGATCGCGTCGACGTCGAGCCGGTCGCGGTCCCACGACAGCTCGTAGGCGGGGTCGAGGGCGGTCACCGGGCGATCGTCGCAGACCGGCAGGCGGCTGGCCCGGGGCCTCAGGCGGGCGTCGACAGCCCGGCGAGGAACGCGGCGACGTCGTCGACGATCGCGTCGGCGGCGGCCAGCGGGCCGTCGTCCTCGTGGGTCCCGCGGACCGCGACCACCCGCATCCCCGCGGCCCGGCCGGCGGCGATCCCGGCCGGGGCGTCCTCCAGCACCACGCAGGCCGCCGGGTCGACGCCCAGCTCGCGGGCGGCCATCAGGTACGGATCGGGGTGCGGCTTGACCCGCGCCGTCCGCTCGGAGGTCACCAGCAGCGGCGGCGCCGGCAGCCCGCAGGCGCCCAGCCGCGCCGCCGCCAGCGGGACGGTGCACGAGGTGACGATCGCCACCGGCGGCCGTCCGCCGGCGGCGGCCGGGTCGAGCAGCTCGCGCGCGCCGGGCAGGGCGACGACGCCGTCGAGGTCGGCGATCTCGCGCCGCTCCAGTTCGTCCGCCTCGGCCACCGGGTCCAGGTGGGGGGCGAGCATCGCCACCACCTCACGGGCGGGGATCCCGTGCGGATGGTGATCCGGCGGCACGATCCCACGGTCGGCCATCCAGCCGTGCCAGACCCGCAGGACGGCGGTCGTGGAGTCGACGAGCGTCCCGTCGAGGTCGGAGAGGATCGCGGCGATCGGCGGCATGGCGGGGCGCCGATGATGGCGGACGCGGCGCCGCCCCGGCGGGGACCGGCTTCGACGTCCGTCCGGGCGGCACGTCCGCACACGCGGCCGCGTGCCATGATCCGCGTCCGATGACGCCGGACCCCCCTGCCCCGTTCCGCGTCGGCCTGCTCGGGCACGGCACCGTCGGCTCCGCCGTCGCCGAGCTGCTGCCCGAGAGCGCCGACGCGATCGCCCACGTCACCGGGCTGCGGCCCGAGGTCTCCGGCGTGCTCACGCGCAGCCGCGGCGACTTCGACGAGATCCTCGCCGCCAGCGACCTGATCGTCGAGGTGATGGGCGGCACCGACGACGCCCGCACCTACGTCACGCGCGCGATCGAGGCCGGCAAGCACGTCGTCACCGCCAACAAGCAGCTGCTGGCCGAGCACGGCGAGGAGCTGTGGGCGCTGGCCCGCGAGCATCGCGTGCAGCTGCGGTTCGAGGCCGCCGTCGCCGGCGTCGTGCCGGTGATCCGGGTGCTCCAGGAGTCGCTGACCGGGCATCCGGTCGAGCGGCTGCACGGGATCGTCAACGGCACCACCAACTTCATCCTCACCCAGATGGCCGCCACCGGCGCGTCCTACGAGCAGGCGCTGGCCGAGGCCCAGCGGCTGGGCTACGCCGAGGCCGACCCGACCGACGACGTCACCGGCAAGGACGCGGCGGCGAAGATGGCGATCCTCGCCCGGCTGGCCTTCGACACCCCGGTCCACCTGAGCGACGTCCCCTACGAGGGGATCGCCCACCTGACGACCGAGGACATCGAGTACGCCCGCGACCTCGACCTCTCGCTGCGGCTGATCGGCACCGCCGAGCGGATCGGCGACGAGCTGGCCGTCCGGGTCCACCCGGCCTTCCTCTACAAGGGCCACCCGCTGGCCGCCGTCGAGGGGCCGTTCAACGCGGTCACGATCGAGTCGCCGGCGATCACCGAGATCACGCTCTCCGGCCCCGGCGCCGGCGGCCCGCAGACGGCGACCGCGGTGATCGGCGACGTGATCAGCGCGATGATCCCGCCGGCCCAGACGCCGCCGACCCGCAACACGCTCGGCTTCGTCGACGACGTCACGTCGAGCTTCTACCTGCACGTCGAGGTGGCCGACAAACCGGGCGTGCTGGCCCAGGTGGCGCAGGTCCTCGGGCTCCAGGGCGTCTCGGTCAAGAGCGTCGTCCAGAAGGGCACCGGGACCGGCGCGCGGCTGGTGCTGGTCGTCCACCCGGTGCTGGAGTCGCGCTTCTACGGCGCCGTCCAGCTGATCGCCGCCAAGGACTTCGTGACCGCGCCGCCGCGGGCGATCCGCGTGATCGACGAGGAGTTCGCGGGATGACCGGCCAGATCGACGCGCCGCCCGGCGGTCCGACCGCGGCCGGCGCGCCCGCGCAGCGCCTGACCGGCGCCGACTCGATCCGCCGGATGGGGCTGATCGAGCGCTACATCGACGCGCTGCCGTTCGCGCCCGGCGACCCGATCGTCAGCCTCAACGAGGGCTCGACCCCGCTGATCCACGCCCCGCGGCTGAGCGAGCGGGTCGGGGCCGAGGTCCACCTGAAGTACGAGGGCCTGAACCCGACCGGCTCGTTCAAGGACCGCGGGATGACCTGCGCGGTCTCGGCCGCCGTCCGCGAGGGCGCCGAGGCCGTGATCTGCGCCTCGACCGGCAACACCGCGGCGTCGCTCGCCGCCTACGCCTCGCGCGCGGGGATCCGCGGCGTGGTGCTGGTGCCGGACGGCAAGATCGCCGCCGGCAAGCTGGCCCAGGCGCTGATGCACGGCGCCCAGGTGGTCGCGCTGCGCGGCAACTTCGACGAGGCGCTGAAGCTCGTCCGCCAGATCAGCGAGATCCACCCGATCGCGCTGGTCAACTCGGTCAACGACTTCCGCGTCGAGGGCCAGAAGACGGCCGCCTTCGAGATCCTCGAGGACCTCGACGGGCAGCTCGACGCGCTCTGCATCCCGGTCGGCAACGCCGGCAACATCACCGCCTACTGGAAGGGCTTCCAGGAGCGCGGGGCGTCGCCGGTGATGCTCGGCTTCCAGGCCCACGGCGCCAACCCGCTGGTCCGCGGCGAGATGGTGCCGGAGCCGGAGACGATCGCCTCGGCGATCCGGATCGGCAACCCGGCGCGCTGGGAGGAGGCGATGGGGGCGATGGTCGGCTCCGGCGGCAAGGTCGCCGACTGCACCGACGAGGAGATCCTCGACGCCTACCGCTTCCTGGCCCGCGAGGAGGGCGTCTTCTGCGAGCCGGCCTCGGCGACCTCGGTCGCGGGGCTGCTGAAGCACGGCGCCGGCGACGCCCGCCGGATCGTCTGCGTCCTGACCGGCCACGGTCTCAAGGATCCGCAGACCGCGCTCGACGAGTCGCCGCCGGTGATCCCCTGCGAGCCGACGCTGAAGGCGCTGGAGAAGGTGCTGATCAGCTGAGGGGGTGGGGCGGCCGGCGCTACGGCGTCGGCGGACCGGTCGGACCGGCGACGAACACGACGCGCGCCCCGATCCGGTCGTAGGTCGACCGGGCCCTGGCGTCGCGGGTGGCGAGCGGGACGTCGTGGTGGACGGCTGCGAGCGCCACCAGGGCGTCGTAGACCGCGCCGCCGCCGATGTTGCGTTCGGCGAGGATCTCCGGCAGACGCAGGCTGGTGTCGCCGTCGAGCAGCAGTGGCGGTTCCAGGCCGCTGCCGGAGAGCAGACGAGCAGCATCGTCGGCGGTGAAGCGGCTGTCGGCCGGAAGCCGCGTCAAGACCGAGTAGGTCTCCGCGAAGGCGTGACCCGCGAGCGCCGCCCTCCGCCGCTGCCACCACCCGCGAACGATCGCGTGGTGCGTGTGCGACCGCATCAGCAGGGGCACCGCGACGCTCGTGTCGAGCGCGACCAGGCTCATCGACGGCCGGCGTCGAGCAACGAGAGCACGATCTCGTCGTCGATCGGCGTGTCGCTCTCCGCGACGAGCAGGCCGTCTTCCTCGACCAGCCGTGCCGTCCGGCCGCCGGGGGTCAGCTGCAGGCCCGGCCCGTAGCGCGAGACGTCGACCGTGCTGCCCGGGGTCAGACCGAGCTCGTCGCGGAGCGCCTTGGGAACCACGATCCGACCGGCGGCATCGATGGTGACCTGCATGGGTCCACCGTACCATCGCCGCCCCATACGACCCAGGGACTCACGCCGCCCCGCCGCCGGCCGGGGCCGCGGCGGTGCCCCGCGCCTGCTGGACCAGCCGGGCGCCGGTGGTCTGCGGCTCGACCCGGATCCGCGGCAGCAGGTACGGGTCCTGGCCGGGCGCGGCGAGGCCGGGCTCGACGGTCGTCGCCGCCGCGTAGCCGGCCGCCTTCACCGCCGCCCGGACGGTCGTGTCGTTGCGGCCCGCGGGGTAGCAGAAGAAGCGCGCGTCGACCCCCAACTTGCGCTTCAGCAGCCGTCGCGATCCGGCCAGCTCGCGCCGCAGCGCCTCGGCGCCGAGCGTGGTCAGGTCGGGGTGGGTGGTGGTGTGGGAGTCGATCTCCCAGCCCTGGCGCAGCATCCGCCGCGCGCCCCACATCGGCAGGCCGTCCTTGCCCAGGTGGTTGACCGCCAGGTTCAGGACCCCCGGCCAGCGCAGCCGCTCCAGCACCGGGGCGGCGTTCATCACCTGCGAGATGTCGCCGTCGTCGAAGCTCAGCACGACCGGTCGCCGGGGCAGGCGACCGCCGTCGTGCCAGGCGCTCCACAGCTCGTTCATCGTGATCGCGGTGAAGCCGGCCCCGTGGAGCGCGGCGATCTGCTCGCGGAAGCGCGCCGGCGGCACCCACAGCTCGGGGTAGGGCGTGCCCGCCTTCGCCTCGGCCACCAGGTGGTACATCAGGATCGGCACCCGCGCCCGTCGCGCCGCCGCCCCCTGGACCGGCCAGCCGGCGGTCCGGTCGCGGGGCTTCGGGTCGGCCGCCCGGTCGCCGGCCGGGCGCGCGGCGGTCGTGCGGGTCGGCGCGGTGGCGGCCGCGCGGGGCGCGTCGTCGCCGCCGTCGCGGGTCACCAGCAGCACCAGCGCCCCGGCCAGCGCGAGCGCCAGGACGGCGATCACCGGCAGCAGCGACGGCGGGCGGCGCGGGGGAGGGGCCATCGCGCCAGGCTGTCACACGGGCCCGCCGTCGCGGGCCGTCGAGCGGGATCCGAACCGCCGACGGCGGCGACCGAGGGGTCTGCGGCGGCCGGCGGGCGTCCAGTAAGGTCGCCTGTCGCATGGGTCGTACCGTCAGCGTCTCCGTCCCCGCCTCGAGCGCCAACCTCGGCCCCGGCTTCGACTGCATGGCCGCGGCGATCGGGTTGTGGATGCACCTCGAGGTCGAGGAGACCGGGCGCTTCGCGGTCGAGCACGACCTGCCGCTGCCGACCGGCCGCGACAACGCCGTCGTGCAGGCCTTCGAGCGGCTACGACCGGCCGACGGGCTGACCTTCCGGATCCGCACCGACGTGCCGCTGGCCGGCGGCCTCGGGTCGAGCGCGACCGCGATCGTGGCCGGCCTGGCCGCGGCGGCGGCGCTCGACGGCGGCACCACCACCCCGGAGGCGCTGCTGCCGCTGGCCGTCGACGTCGAGGGCCACCCGGACAACGTCTCCGCCGCGCTCCACGGCGGCTTCGTGCTCAGCGACGGCACCTGGACCGTCCGGATCGACCCGCCGCCTGGCCTGGAGGCGGTCTTCGTCGTTCCCGACGAGGCGGTCCGGACCGCCGCCGCCCGCGCCGTCCTGCCCCAGCACGTGCCGCTGGAGGACGCGACCAAGAACGTCGCCTGGGCCGCCGCGCTGGCGCTCGGGCTCGAGCGGGGCGACCTCGACGTCGTCGCCCACAGCCTCCGCGACGTGCTCCACCAGCCCCACCGGGCGGCGCTCTTCCCGCGCTCGGCGGCGCTGATCGACGACCACGCCGAGCTGGGCGCGCTCGGGGCAACGGTCTCCGGAGCGGGCCCGACGGTGATGCTGTGGGTCCGCAGCGAGGACGCGCCGGCGGTGGTCGACGCGGCCACCGGTCGCGCGGCCGGCTGGGCCCAGGTGCTGCACGCGCCGTTCGCCGCCGACGGCGCCCGGGTCGGCGTCGGCGTCGGTCACGCCTGACGCCCGCCTGACGCCCGCCGAGCGCGCGCTGTTCGGTACCCCCGCGGTCGTCGATCGCGCGCGGTCGCGGATCAGCCGCGGGCCGCGGCGGCCAGCCGTCGCAGCCGCCGCCGCGAGGGGTCCTCGCCGAGCCGGTCGCAGATTTCGGCCGCCAGCTCCAGGTAGTCGGCGCCCAGCTCCGGCCGGTGGTCGAGGATCGAGACCGCGCGCTCGGCCGACTCGGCGTAGGCGATCGAGGAGCGGATCACCGCGTCGAGCACCTTGCCCGGGTGGGCCTCGCGCAACTGGTCGACCGCCTCGCGCGAGTGGACGGTACGCAGGTCGGCCTTGGTCACCACCGTCCCCAGCCACTCGAGGTCGGGGTTGAGGCCGTCGCGGGCCAGCTCGATCACCTGCAGCGCCTGCTCGACCCCCTGGAGGGCGAAGTACTGGGCCTCGCAGGCGATCAGCGCGTGGCTGGCCGCGACCAGCGCGTTGACCGTCAGCAGGCCGAGGTTCGGCGGGCAGTCGAGCAGGATCACGTCGAGCCCGTCGTCGCCGTCGCGCAGGACCTTGCGCAGCGTCAGCTCGCGACCCATCTTGCCGGCCAGGGCCAGCTCCGCCTCGGCCAGCTGGAGGTTGGCCGGGATCACGCCGTCGTGGACCGCCCCGGCCGCCACCGCCCGGCCCTGGAGCACGTCGGCGATCGTCGGCGCGACGTCCGGCGGCAGGTCGAAGTAGTCCGAGAGGTTGCCCTGCGGGTCGAGGTCGATCGCCAGCACCCGCAGCCCCACGCGGCGGAAGGCGTCGGCGAGGGTGCGGACGGTGGTCGTCTTCCCGGTGCCGCCCTTCTGGGACAGCACGGCGATCCGGTGGGCCATGGGCCGGAAGTCTAGGGCCGCCGCGGGCACGGCCACC
The DNA here is from genome assembly GCF_034096925.1 of Patulibacter defluvii. NCBI lineage: Bacteria > Bacillati > Actinomycetota > Thermoleophilia > Solirubrobacterales > Patulibacteraceae > Patulibacter > Patulibacter defluvii. Next base: position 14,615 of record NZ_JAWZSQ010000031.1, on the reverse strand, counting down.
CCGCGAGGAGGAGAACGGCGGCGGCCGGCGAAAGGCAGGCCGATGCTGCGCCGCGAACCGATCTCCGAGCCCGACCTCGAGCGCCACCTGCTGCGGGTGGGCGTTTCGTCGCTCCACGCCGAGCGGCTCTGCTGCGACCGCTGCGGCCGCACGCCGCTGGTCGGCGAGGTCGTCTACCGCTACGCCCGCGAGCGCAAGCTCTGCGCCCTCTGCCGGCCGTTCCGCAAGGAGCAGCCGATCGCGTCGGTGCCGGTCCGCCACGGCGAGGAGATCCGCGCCCAGCGGCTGCGCCCGGCCGCCGACCGCGACGTCGCCTGAGGGCGGCCCGCGGCGGCCGTCTGAGCGGGCGGCGGGCCGGCTAGACTGCGGCCCGTGAACCCGGTCAGCGCCTCGATCTCCATCCAGCGCCCGCGGGAAGCGATCTTCGCCTACCTCGAGGACATCGCCAACCACCCCGAGTTCCTCGGCCACCGGCTGGTCGACTGGCACCTGACCCGCGAGGACTCGATCGGCCGCGGCGCCGGCGCCCGCTTCCGGGCCAAGCTGCGGTTCCACCGCTTCGCCTACTACGACGTCACCTTCACCGAGGTCGAGGCGCCGTACCGGATCGCCTTCGTCGGCCGCGGGGGCAAGTACGACCGCACGCTCGTCCACGGCGAGATCACCGTCAAGGAGGAGACCGGCGGCAGCGTCCGGGTCACCTTCACCGTCGAGACCGAGCCGAAGCTGCCCTCCGACCGCCTGATGGAGGCGGTCGCCACCCAGGGCCTCGTCACCCGTGCCGCGCTGCGCAAGGGCCTGGGCCGTCTGCGGACGATCCTGGAGGAGGGACGCGAGTCCGCCAAGACCGGTCAGCGGGTGACGATCGCCGGCGGGGCGAGGAAGCCGGCGTCCGGCTTCCGCCTGAACTAGACTGCCGCCTCATGCGTCAGCGGCTCATCCCTCTGCTGGCGGTCGCATTGTCGGCCACCGCCCTCACCGCCTGTGGAACCAAGACGGACGTGGTCACCCACGGCGAGACGGAGGCGATCTTCGTCGATGTCGGACCAGAGGGCGGTCCGTACCTGAAGTACCAGGTGCAGATCTCGCGCCAGCTGACTCCCGGCGACTTCGAGAACGTCGCGGCCAAGAGCGACCCGGAGAAGGTCGATCCGGAGGACAGCGAGTACCTGCGCGGCCTGACCCCGCAGGAGGCCGCGCTGAAGAAGAACCCGCAGGCGCGGATCGACGACGAGGTCTTCTTCGGCGTCTGGATCGCCGCCTACAACGACACCAAGAAGCCGCTGCTCTCGGCCAAGCCCGACGGCTTCGAGATCGTCGACACCCAGGGCGAGCGGTTCGAGCCGTTCGTGGCCCAGGACCCGCGCAACCCGCCGAACCCGTTCCTGTACAAGCAGGCGATGGTCCCGGCCCACGTCGGCAGCGGCAGCGGCGTGCTCCCGCCCCCGAACAGCCCGGCCGGCAGCAGCACCACCCAGGGCGAGCTGCTGCTCTTCAAGATCCCGCAGTCGTCGCTGGAGAACCGCCCCCTCGTGCTCCACATCAAGGGGCCGAACGGCGGCGAGGCGGAGATCGACCTCGACGTCTAGCGGCGGCGCCAGGCGCGCGTAGACGCTTCGGATCTCGCCACCTGGTGCGCTCGGCAGTACTGAGTACTGCTCTCGCTACCCGGCGGCGACCTCCTCGGTCTACGCGCACCTGGCATCCACCGCTTGGGCTCAGGCGTCCGCCGACCGCCGGATCGTCCGCACGCCGAGCGCCAGCCCGGCCAGGCCGACCGCGACCGCCGCGATCGCGCCCCAGGCGACCGCCGCCACCCCGACGTCGCCGGCGAACAGCGCCCGCTCGGCGTCGACCAGGTACTTGAGCGGGTTGGCGTCGGAGAGCGCCTTCAGCCAGCCCGGGCCGTCGTCGAGCGGCAGCAGCATCCCCGAGAGCAGCATCAGCGGGAAGAGGAACGTCTGCTGGACCATCCAGAAGATCCAGTCCTGGTCCTTCACCACCAGCGCCAGCGAGTAGGAGAGCGCGCCGAGGCCGACGCCGAAGGCCGCCACCAGCAGCAGCCCGAGCAGCGCCGTCGGGTGCGGGTCGAAGCCGAACGGCAGCGCCACCAGCACGATCAGGAGCGCCTGGCCGAGCACCGGGACGATCTCCTTCAGCGCCCGCCCGACGATCAGCGACGAGCGCCGCAGCGGGGTCACCAGCATCCGCTCGTGGCTGCCGGTCTGGATCTCCTGGAGCAGGTTGGCGCCGGTCGTCGAGGTCGCGAAGAGGACCGACATCACGAGGATCCCGGGCACGAACCACTGCAGCGTCGCCGCCTCGCCGAGGCCGCTGGTGCTGACCAGCAGCGGGCCGAAGAGGGCCAGGAAGAAGAGCGGCTGGATCATCCCGAAGACGAGCGTGAACGGCTCGCGCAGCAGCGGCCGCAGCTCGCGCAGGAAGACGGTCCGCACGTCGTCGAGGTAGCTGGTGCGGGTCGACCCCGACGCGGCGGGGGAGGGCAAGGCGGTGAGGGTGGAGGACATCGTTCGGGCTCCGGTCGGGACGGGGTCAGGCGGCGACGGCGGGCAGGAAGCTCTCGCGCAGGCTGCGGCCGGTCAGGTCGAGGAAGACGTCGTCGAGCGTCGGCCGCTGGTGGCCGCTGCGGGCGGTCAGGGCCCGCTTGAGGCCGGCGGCGGTGTCGTCGGCGATCACGCGCCCGCGGTCCATCACCATCACCCGCTCGGCCATGCTGTCGGCCTCGTCCAGGTAGTGGGTGGTGAGGAAGATCGTCATCCCGGTCTCCTCGCGCAGCCGCAGGATGTGGCTCCAGAGGTTCGCCCGGCTCTGCGGATCGAGCCCGGTCGACGGCTCGTCGAGGAACAGCAGCGCGGGCCGGTGGACGATCCCGAGCGCGACGTCGAGCCGCCGCCGCTGGCCGCCGGAGAGCATCGAGGTCTTGCGCAGCGCCTGGTCGCGCAGCTCCAGCTGCTCCAGCAGCTCGTCGGCGCGGCGCTGGCAATCGGCCGCCGCCATCCCGTAGCAGCGGCCCTGGGTCACCAGCTCGTCGCGGACCCGCTGGCTGTGGCCGGCGCCGTTGCCCTGGCCGACGTAGCCGATCCGGCGCCGGACCTCGTCGGGGGCGGTGGCGATGTCGTGGCCGGCGACGGTCGCGCGGCCGCTGGTCGGCGGCAGCAGCGTCGTCAGCATCCGCAGCGTCGTCGACTTGCCGGCGCCGTTCGGGCCGAGGAACGCCACCAGCTCGCCCTCGGCCACCCGCAGGTCGATGCCGCGCACCGCCTCGACCGTCTCGTCGTCGACCCGGAAGCGGCGGGTCAGGCCCTCTGCGTTGATCATGGCGGCGACGCTAGGAGCGATTGCGGCCAGATCTTGACCGCTATCCGTGGCACGATCCCGATCGTCCTCCGCACCCGACCGTCACGAGGCCCCGCGATGTCCGATCCCAGCTCCCGCATGCTGCGCCTGCTGTCGCTGCTCCAGACCCACCGCTTCTGGGCCGGTCCCGAGCTGGCGGCGGAGCTGGACGTCAGCGAGCGGACCCTGCGGCGCGACGTCGACCGCCTGCGCGAGCTCGGCTACCCGGTCGACGCGGCCCGCGGGGCTGGCGGCGGCTACCAGCTCCAGGCCGGCAGCCAGCTGCCGCCGCTGCTGCTCGACGACGACGACGCGGTCGCGATCGCGGTCGGCCTGCGGACCGCGGCCGGCGGCTCGGTGGCGGGGATCGAGGAGACCTCGGTCCGGGCCCTGGCCAAGCTGGAGCAGGTGCTGCCGCCGAAGCTGCGGCGGCGGGTCTCGGCCCTGCAGGCGGCGATCGCCCCCAGCGTCGGCCCGCCGAGCGCGGTCGACGCCACGGTCCTGGCCGTGATCGCCCAGGCCTGCCGCGACCAGGAGCGGCTGCGCTTCGGCTACCGTCGCCGCGACGGCGAGGTCGGCGACCGGACGGTCGAGCCGCACCGGCTGGTCTCGCTCCAGCGCCGCTGGTACCTGGCCGCCTGGGACGCCCGCCGGCAGGACTGGCGGACCTTCCGCGTCGACCGGATCAGCGACCCGGCCGGGTCGGGCTCGCGGTTCGCCCCGCGGCGGCCGCCGACCGGCGACGCGGTCGAGTACGTCCGCTCGTCGATCCGCTCGATGCCGGCCCGCTACGAGGCGGTGGTGACGGTGGAGGCCGCGGCCGACGCGATCCCGCGCGAGGTCGCCTGGATGCGCGGCGAGGTCGAGCCGATCGACGACCGCTCGTGCCGGATCCGGACCCGCGGCGACTCGCTCGAGTGGCTGACGCTGCACCTGGCGTTCCTCCAGCACGACTACCGGATCGAGGGGCCGCCGGAGTTCCTCGCCCACGTCCGCGAGCGGTCCGCGCGGCTGGCGCGGGCGGCCGCCGGCGACGGGGCTTGACTTCAACCATGGTCGAAGTCCTACGGTGGCGCCATGACCACCGCGACGATCGAGACCGTGATCCCCGGCCTGCACGCCTCGGCCCCGCTCGACCTGGGCTTCGGGCGCGTCCCGCTCCAGGCCCGGGCCTTCCTGCTCGAGCGCGAGGCCGGCAACCTGCTGCTCTACGGCGCGTCGGCGATCGAGCCGCAGCGGGACGAGGTTCGCGCCCTCGGCGGCATCGTCCGCCAGTACCTCAACCACAGCCATGAGGCGACGACCGCCGCCGACCGGATCGGCCAGGCGTTCGACGCGCCGCTGGTCGTCCACGCCGCCGACGCGGCCGAGGTCGCCGCGACCGCTCGGGTCGGCGCCACCTTCGACCACCGCCACCGGATCGGCGACGACCTGGAGGCGATCCCGATCCCCGGCCACACCGCCGGCGCGACCGCCTACCTGTGGCGGGCCGGCGACGGCGAGCGGGTGCTCTTCACCGGCGACTCGGTGTTCGTCCGCGGCGGCCGCTGGGTGGCGGCGCTGCTCGACGGGATCAGTGACCGGGGCGACTACCTGAGCAGCCTGGAGCTGCTGCGCGGGCTGACCTTCGACCGGCTGGTGCCGGGCGTCGCGCCGGTCGGCCAGCCGTTCACCTTCGCGGTCGACCGGGCCGAGGCCGACCGCCAGCTGGGCGAGATCGTCGACCGGCTGTGGGCCGGCCAGGACCAGTGACGGCGCGGCGGCCGCTCAGCCGCCGGTCGCGTCGAGCGCGGCCTTCAGGACCGCGCTGGCCACCGGGGCGGCCGTCTCGCCGCCCTGGAAGTTGCTGATCCGCAGCACGCCGACGGCGATCGGGTCGTGGCCGCTGCGGTTGGCGGGGGCGAAGGCGGCCATCCAGGCGTCGGTGTTGGTGCCGTCCTTGTTGCCGCAGGCGCTGTCGACCGGCGGCGCCTCCTCGCCGCTGCCGTCTGGTGCGGCCTGGGCCTCGCAGTGGTCGCCCTGGGTGGCGCGCAGCTCGGCGGTGCCGGTCTTGCCGGCGGTCGTGGTGCCGGGGACCGCGGCCTTCTTGCCGGTCCCGCTGGCAATCACCGCGAGCATCAGCTGGCGCATGTCGCGGGCGGTCGACGGCTCGATGATCCGCTTGGCGCTGGCCGCCTTGGTGCTGCGGACGAAGGTCAGCTGCGGCTTGCGGCCGCCGTTGGCGATCGTGGCCGCCATCACGGCCACCTGCAGCGCGGTCGCCTGGACCTGGGCCTGGCCGATCCCCGACTGGGCGAGGTCGCCGGCGCCGATCTCCTTCGGCAGCTGGCTGGTCTGCGCGCCGAGCACGCCGGGCGGCTGGTTGAAGCCGAACCGCTCGGCCATCTCGACGAACCGCTTCGACCCGAGCTTGACCGCCATCGGCGCGAAGACGGAGTTGCAGGAGTGGGCGAACGACTGGACGAGCGTGCCGCCGCACGACTCCTGGTTGGAGTTCTGGATCCCCAGCGCCTCGGTCGCGTAGGGGTAGCTGGTGGTCGTCTTCGCGACGCCGTCCTCGAGCCCGGCCGCGGCGGTGATGATCTTCATGGTCGAGCCGGGCGGCTGGAGCACGCTCCAGGCCAGCCCGTGGAAGGCCAGCACCTCGCCGGTGCGGCTGTTGACGACCACCACGCCGCCGCCGTGGGGGGCGTCCTGCTGGGCCTCGGCGGCGGCCCGCACCACCGGCAGCGAGATCGAGCTGCGGACGGGGGCGGCCTTCTGCGGCGCGACCCGCTTGAGGACCCGGTCGCCGGCCTTCAGCGAGCCGCCGGGCTTGCCGATCAGCTGCGGGTTGAGGATCCGCTCCAGCCCGCTGACGCCGACCTTGGCCCCGTCGGGCACGCCGAGCCGGCGCAGCATCGGCAGGTCCTCGGGCTTGGCGGTGTCGACCTGACCGCGGACCTGCTGGGCCAGGTTGGGCAGCGGCGAGCTGCGGCTCTCGCCCTCGGCGATCGGGGTCTCGCCGTCGCGGGCGAGGATCGTGCCGCGGGCCGGCATCTCGGTCGTGCGGCTCAGCTGCTCGCCGTCGCGCAGGCCGGGGAAGGTCAGGCGCTTGGCCCAGCGGACGCGGGCCTGGTCGCCGCTGCCGACCAGCGGCAGCCGGATCGTGCCGCTGATCGTCCCGAACAGCCGCGTGCGGACCACCACCGGGACGTCGAACGCCTGGCCGTCGCGCTTCGGATCGCCGACCCGCAGCTGCTGGACGGTGGCGGTGGTCAGCGGGTCGCGGACCAGCTGGGCGAAGCGCTTCTCGGTCGTCCGCTCGCGGACGTCGTCGGAGACGTGCTCGTACATCGCCCCCGGGTCCTGGGCGACCCAGGCCCGCAGGTAGCCGTCGACGGCGTCGCGCTCGGCCTGGCGGCTGGCGCGGGCGTCGAGGACCAGGTAGCCGCCGATCCCCGCGGCCAGCACCACGGCGACCAGCGCGAAGGGCAGCCACGGACGGCGACCGCGTCCGCGGCCCCGGCGACCGACGGGCGGACGACCGCCGCCCCCGCCGGCCGGCCGGATCGGCGAGCCGCCCGGACCGCGGGTCCCGCCGGAGCGGGCCGGCCCGCCGCTGCGCGCGCCGGTCGCCCGCGTCGCGGCCGCCCCACGAGGGGCGGGGCCGCGCGCCGCGCCGCCGGTGCTCCGTTGCGGAGGACGTCTGCGTCCGGGGGCGGGCATTCGGGCGTACATACTAGTGTCCGTCGACCCTCCGGCCGGTCGCTGGGCGCTCCGCTGCGGCGTTCCGGTCGCTGAGCGGGAGGAACGTGTCCCTCGGCGGCCGTCCCCGGCCCCCGCGATCGATCTCCCGGGTAGCGTTCGTCGGCGATGACGGTCCTCGACTGGGCGCTGGTCGTCGCCGCCCTGCTGGCGGCGGTCGGTGGGGCGACGCAGGGCTTCCTCGCCTCGGCGCTCGGCTTCCTGGGCTTCGCCGCCGGGGCCTTCGCCGGCGTCCGCCTGGGGCCGCTGGTGCTGCCCGGCGGCAGCGAGGACGTCAACGCGCCGATCGTGGCGCTGATCGCCGCCACCGTGCTCGGGATCCTGCTCGGCGGGCTGCTCCAGCAGGTCGGGGAGCGGCTGCGGCGGCGGCTGCAGGGCGAGGGCCCGCGGCGGGTCGGGGTCGCGCTCGACGCCGGGCTCGGCGCCGTCTTCACCGTCGCTTTGGTGGTCGGGGCGGCCTGGCTGGTCTCTGCGATCGCGCTCCAGACCCCGAGCCTGCCGTCCGACTGGCGCTCGGAGATCCGCCGCTCGACCGTCCTCCGCGAGCTGCGCCGGAACCTGCCGCCGGCCGACGACGCGCTGGCGCTGCTGGCCCGCTTCGACCCGCTGCCGGGGTTCGCCGGGCCGTCGGTGACCCTCGCGGCGCCGGACTCCGGCGTCCTCCGCGGCGACGGCGTCCGCCGCGGCCGGCGCGGCGTGGTGCGGGTCGAGGGCACCGCCTGCGGGGTCGGCGTCGTCGGCTCGGGCTGGGTCGTCGCCCGCGGCTACGTCGTCACCAACCAGCACGTGATCGCCGGCGAGCAGGAGACGACCGTCACCCCCGAGGCCGGCGGCGACCGCCTGCGCGCGATCCCGGTCCACGTCGACGCCCAGCAGGACATCGCGATCCTCGCCGTCCCCGGGCTCCAGGCGGGGCGGCTGCGGATGGTCCGCGACCCGCGCCGGGGGACCGCGGCGGCGCTGCTCGGCTACCCGCTCGCCGGCCCCTTCAAGGCCCGCGCCGCCCGGATCGCCAGCCGCCAGGCGGTCCGCGGCGAGGACGCCTACGGCCAGGGACCGGTGACCCGGCTGGTGCTGCCCTTCCGCGGCCGCGTCGAGCAGGGCAACAGCGGCGGACCGCTGGTCGACGCCCGCGGCCGGGTGGTCGGGACGGTCTTCGCCTCGTCGGTGCGCGCGGCCCAGCGCGGCGGCTACGCGGTCCCCAACGACGTGGTCGCCGCGGCGATGACCGAGATCCGCTCCGGACGGGCCGTCGACCCCGGTCCCTGCAGCCACTGACACGAAGTTGGCGCAGGTTCTGCGGAGCATTGGCACCGACCGTCGCAGGCACGCCGCGCCGGGCTCGCTACGCTCCGCCGGTGGGTAAGACGCTCGTCATCGCGGAGAAGCCGTCGGTCGGCAAGGACCTGGCCAAGGTGCTGCCTGGCTCGTTCCAGGTCGGCAAGGTCGGGGCCGAGCGGAACGCCCGCTGGATGGAGGGGCCCGAGCACGTCATCACGTGGGCGATCGGCCACCTGGTGCAGCTGGCCGAGCCGGACGCCTACGACAAGAAGTTCAAGCGCTGGCGGATGGACGACCTGCCGATCGTCCCCGAGCACTTCCAGCTGGTCGAGCGCGACGAGGGCTCGAAGAAGCAGATGACGGTGATCCGCAACCTGCTCTCGCGGGCCGACGTCGACGAGGTCATCAACGCCTGCGACGCCGGGCGCGAGGGCGAGCTGATCTTCCGCTGGGTCTACGCCAAGGCCGGCGGCAAGAAGCCGACCCGGCGGCTGTGGCTGTCGTCGATGACCGAGGACGCGATGCGCCGCGCGCTCGGCGAGCTGCGGTCCTCCGACGAGGTCGAGCTGCTGGCCCAGGCCGCCCAGTCGCGGTCGGAGGCCGACTGGCTGGTCGGCATGAACGCCACCCGCGCCGCCACGATCCGGCTCCGCTCCAGCTTCGACGGCGCCGTCTCGCTCGGCCGCGTCCAGACGCCGACGCTGGCGATCCTGGCCCGCCGCGAGGAGGAGATCCGCGCCTTCGTCCCCGAGCCGTACTGGCTGGTCGACGCCCGCTTCGAGGCGCCGGAGAACGAGACCGGCAAGCGCGTCTACTGGGGTCGCCTGCACCAGAGCCCGACCCCCGGCGGCGCGCCGACCCAGCCGCGGCTGGCGACGGCCGCCGAGGCCGAGGCGATCGCCGCCGCCGTCCAGGGGCAGCCGGGCCGGATCACCAAGCTCGACAAGACCCGCCGCAAGGAGCGGGCGCCGCTGCTCTACGACCTGACGTCGCTCCAGCGCGACGCCGGCAGCCGCTTCGGCTTCACCGCCCGCCGCACCCTCGCCGCCGCCCAGCGCTGCTACGAGGAGCACAAGGCGCTGACCTACCCGCGGACCAGCTCCCGCTTCCTGACGACGGACATGATCCCCGAGATCAAGCCGACGGCGGGCGAGGTCGGGGGCCGGCCGGAGTACCGCAAGGCCGCGGCCTACGTCACCGGGCTGGCCTCGCTGCCGCTGGGCCGGGTCGTCAACGACGCCAAGGTCGCCGACCACCACGCGATCATCCCGACCAACGCCCAGCACGTGCTGGAGCGGATGAACGACGACGACCGGCGGATCTACGACCTCGTCGTGCGCCGCTTCCTCGCCGTCTTCCACCCCGACGCCGAGTTCGAGAACACCCGGATCGAGACCACGGTCGACGTCACCGTCCCGGTCGTCCGGCGCGACGACGAGGGCAACGAGACGACCGAGCAGGTCGGTCCGCAGCTGTTCCGCACCCGCGGCCGGGTGCTGCTGGTGCCGGGCTGGCGCGGCGTCTACGGCGAGGACGCCGACGGCGGCAGCTCCTCCGACGACGAGGACGAGGGCCGCCAGCAGACGCTGCCGAAGCTGGCCCAGGACGAGGACGTCCAGACGCTCGAGGCGGCGGCGGAGGAGAAGGTCACCAAGCCGCCGCGGCGCTTCAGCGACGCGTCGCTGCTGGGCGCGATGGAGACCGCCGGTCAGCTCGTCGACGACGAGGAGCTGCGCGAGGCGATGAAGGACTCGGGGATCGGCACCCCGGCCACCCGCGCCGCGATCATCGAGCGGCTGATCGACGTCGGCTACGTCGAGCGCGACGCGCGGGCGCTGGTCGTGACCGAGAAGGGCCTCAACGTCATCCGCCTGATCGACGTGCCCGAGCTGGGGCTGACGTCGCCGACGCTGACCGGCGACTGGGAGCACAAGCTGGCCCAGATCGAGTCGGGCGAGACCACCCGTCAGGCGTTCATGGCGAGCATCGCCGACTACGCCGAGAAGACCGTCCGCGCGCTCGACGACAAGCTCAAGGACGTCCGGATCCCGCGGGCCGACCTCGGTCCCTGCCCGGTCTGCGGCCGCCACATCACGGAGAACCGCAAGGGCTTCTCCTGCTGGTCGAAGGACGATCCCGGCTGCGGCTTCGTGATCTGGAAGAGCAAGGCCGGCAAGACGCTGCCGCCCGCGGTCGCCAAGGAGCTGGTGAAGACCGGCCGCACGGCGAAGGCGGTGACCGGGTTCAAGAGCCGCGCCGGCCGCAACTTCCGCGCCCGCCTGGCCCTCCACCAGACGGAGGAGGGCAAGTGGCGGGTCGAGTTCGACGAGCCGTGGGCCAAGGAGGGCCTGCGGGCGCCGTCGGGCGAGGGCGACGGGATCGCGATCACCGATCCCTCGACCACGCCTCCGACCCCGACCCCGACCCCCGCCGCGGGCAGCGGCGACAGCGGCGACGGCGACGGGGACGCGGCCGCCGCCTGAGGCGCGGTCGGGGGGCGGTCGGGGGAACGTGGCCACGACCACGGTCCTGCACGCCGCCGTTCGACCACCGAGGACCGGGCGCTGCAACGGTCCCTGCGGTCCGTCCGCGAATCCTGAGACGGTCGAACGGTGACGCTGCAACTCGTCACCGGACCGACGAACGCCCGCAAGGCGGGCGTCGTGCTGGGCCTGGTCCGGCGCTGGGCGCTCGAGGCGCGGGCGCCGGTGCTGGTGGTCCCGACCGGTCCCGACGCCGACCGCTACCGGCGCGAGCTGCTCGACCTCGGCGGCGGCGCCGCGGTCGGGGTGACGGTGGTGACGCCGAAGCGGCTGGCCGACCTGGTCCGTCGCGCGGTCGGGGTGCCGCGGCCGACCCTCGGCCCGGTCGCCCGCGACCGGATGCTGGCCGCCGCGCTGGCGCCGCTGGCGCCGGCCCGTCCGCTCGGCGGCACCGCGCGCCGGCCGGCGGTGCGACGGCGGCTCGACGGGCTGCTCGAGGAGCTGGCCGCCCGCGGCGTCGACCCGGCGCTGCTGCACGACGAGCTGGAGCGACTCGACCCGGCCGAGCACGGGGTCGACCGGATGCTCGTGGCCGACCTGCGCGAGGTGCTCGACGCGGTCGCCGCCGCCGGTGCCCGCGCGGCCCGTGATCTCGACGCCGAGGCCGACCGCGGCCGCGGGGCCGACGGGACCGCCGGCGAGGGGCCGTTGCGGTCGCCGGGCGCGGTCGCGCTGGCCGTCCGCCGGGCGCTGGCCGCCGCGCCCGAGCGGTGGCAGGGCCGGCCGGTCGCCCTCTACGGCTTCGACGACCTGACCGACGATCAGCTGGCGCTGGTCCGGACCCTCGCCCGGGCGGCCGACGTGGTGGTCTCGCTGCCGTTCGAGGACGGCCGGATCGCCACCGCCGGCCGGCGGGCGATCGTCGACGAGCTGCGGGTGGTCGCCGCACAGCTGCCGCCGGACGGGCTCGGCACCACCGGCCTGCTGCCGCTGCGGGCCGGGAGCCCGCTGCTGGAGGGCTCGCGGGTGGCCGAGATCGCCCCGCGCGAGCTGGTCCTGGCCGCGGCCGGCGACGACGACGGCGGCCGCGCCCGGCTCCAGCGGCGCCTGTTCGAACCCCCCGACCCCGACCCCGACCCCGACCCCGAGGCCGCGCCCGGCGACGCGCCGGCGATCGTCGATGACGTGGTCCTGATCACCGGCGGCGACGCCCGCAGCGAGACCGAGGCGCTGGTCGCCGAGCTGCGCCGGGTGGTCGACGAGCACGCGCTCCAATGGCACCAGGTGGCGATCGCGGTCCGCGACGCCGAGGGGCCGGCCGGGGCCCGGATCGAGCGCGAGCTGCGGGCCCAGGGCGTGCCGGTCGCCCGCCCGCGCGAGCAGGCCGCCCGTCGGACCGCGCTCGGCCGAGCGGCGGTCGCCCTCGGCCGGGTGGTGACCGACGCGGCCGACGCCGAGGACGTCCTGATGGTGCTCCACGCCGCCGCCGATCCGGAGCGCAGCGACGCGGTCGACCGGCTGGCGATCGGGCTCCGTCGCGACGCGATCGGCGGGATCGAGGCGGCGATCGAGCGCGCGGCGCGGGTCGATCCGCGGCCGGTCGGCCTGGGAATGATCGAGGCCGCCCGCCGGCGGGCGGCCGACGCCACGCTGGCCGGGGCGCCCGGCGGCGGCGCGCTCCATCCGACCCTGGCGCTGACGGCCGCGCTGGTCCCGGCGATCGAGGACCTGGAGCGGCTGATGGGGTCGCGGATCCTGCCCGCCGAGCGCGACGACGAGCGGCGGGCCGCGGCCCGGATCCACGACCACCTGGAGCAGATCGCGGGGCTGGTCCGGTTCGGCGACGGACTGCTGCCCGACCCGGCCGAACTGCTCGACGAGCTGGCCGAGCTGCCGGTGCCGACCGGCGAGCGGCCGGGTCCCGGGCGGCTGGAGATCGCCGCCCCGGGTGCGCTCCGCGGGCGCCACGTGGCGGTGCTGGCGCTGGCCGACCTGCGCGAGGCGGCGTTCCCGGCCCCGGAGCCGATCGACCCGTTGATCGACCGCGAGGCGCGCGAGGTGCTGCGGGCGGCCGGCAACGTCACGCTCGACCTGCCCGCGGACCGGCTGGCGGCCGAGCGGATGCTGTTCCTGGAGCTGGTGGCGCGGCCGACGACCCGGCTGCTGCTCTCGCGTCCGGCGGCCGCGGCGACCGGCGAGCCGCTGCCGGCGGCGCCGTTCCTGGCCGACGTCGAGGCGGCGCTGGCGCCCGCCCGCCCGCGGACCGTCCACCGGCCGGCGTCGGCGATCGTCCGGCCCGCCCGTCGTGCCGTGGCCGCGGCAGCGCCGCTGGGGCTGGCGCTCGACGACGTCGGCCGCGAGACGGTCCGGCGGGTCCTGCTCGATCGTTCGCGGTTCGCCGTCCGCGAGGTCGAACGGCTGGCGCGCTGCCCGGTCTGCTGGCTGGTCGAGCACCTGGCGGCGGCCCGCGACGATGCGCCGGAGACCGAGCCCCAGCGTCACGGCCTGCTCGTCCACGCGGTCCTCCAGCAGGCGCTCGACGCGGTCGCGGGGGAGGGGGCGGCGTACGGCGAGCTCGACCCCGAGGCGCTGGTCGCGGCCGGGCGGGCGGCGCTCGACGAGGCCGGCCCGCGGGCGGTGGTCGGCCTGCCCGAGCACCGGGCGCGGGTGCTGCTGCGGCGGGCCGAGGCCGGGATCGCGGCGGTCCTGCGGGCGCTGCCGGATCGCTACGCGGCGGCGCGGCTGCACGCGGCCGAGCTGCGGATCGACGACGACGGCGACCTGCCCCCGATCGACCTCGGCGACGGCGCGACGGCGGTCGGCCGGATCGATCGCGTCGACCGGGTGCCGCTCCCGGACGGCGACGAGGGCCTGGGGGTGGTGGATTACAAGCTCGGCAGCGGCGGGGCCGTCTCGGCGGGCCGCTGGGAGGAGACGGCGACCCTCCAGGCGGCGCTCTACCTCTACGCGGTGGCCACCGGCGTCGGCGGCCCGCCGGCCTACGCGCTCTACCAGCCGACGGCGCCCCGGACCGGCATCGATCCCGCGGCCCGGCCGCCGGCGGGCCTCGAGCTGCGGGGCGTCCTCGACGGCGTGCGGCGCCGCGGTCCGGCCGACCTCGACGCGCTCGAGGAGATCCTCGCCGTCGCGGTCGCCCAGGCCCGAGCGGCGGTCTCGGGCCTGCGCGGCGGCGTGATCGCGCCGCTCCCCGGCACCAGTGTCCACGGCGAGGAGCAGCGCTGCGACCACCCGGCGATCGCGAGGCTGCTGCCGTGAGCCGCCGCCGCGCCAACGACCCGGGCCAGGCGTCGCTCTTCGACCTGCTGGGACCGGAGCCGGAGGAGGATCCGGTCGGGGGGCCGGCGGGACCGGCGGCGGCCGCGGACGCCGAGGCGACGCCGGAGCGGACGGCGACCCCGGAGACTGCAGCCGCGGACGCCCCCGGCGGAGAGACACCGGCCAGCGAGAAGCCGGCCACGGGAGAGGGCGATGCTCCCGCGCCGCCGACCGCGGCCGAGCCGCCGGCGGTCGACCCGGGGACGGGCCGCGGACCCGCGCGTCCCGCCGACGCGACCCCCGGCGTCCTGCCGTTCGGCGAACAAGCCCCGCCCGCCCCGTCGCGCGCCGCCGCCACGCCCGGCGGCAGCGCGGCCCCGCCGACCGCGGCGAGCACGATCAGGACCAGCGCCGGCGGACGGCCGGGCAGCAGCGCGATCGCCACCAGCACGGCCGCGGCGACGCTGGCGG
>NZ_JAWZSQ010000030.1:0-53404 GCF_034096925.1 Patulibacter defluvii | reverse complement strand
GCCTCCGCCGCCGCCCGCTCGCGCGCCGCCCGCTCGTCGGCCCGCTGCCGCGCCGCCTCCTCGGCCTGCTCGGCCAGCTGCGCCCGCAGCCGCTCCTCGGTCGCCTGCGCCTCGTCGATCGCCGCCTGCTGCGCCGCCGCCCGATCGAGCGCCGCCTGCGCCGCGCGCTCGGCGGCGGCGTGCTGCTCGTCCGCCCGCAGCCGCTCCTCCTCGGCGGCCGCCGCAGTTCGCTCGGCCGCCGCGGCCCGCGCCTCCGCCGCCGCGATCCGCTGCTCGTACGCGGCCAGCTGCTCCTGCGTCCGCTGGCTGACGACCCGCGCCCCGTCGGCGTCCTGGGCCGCCGCCGACGCCTGGTCCCGCAGCGCCTGCCGTTCGTGCTCGACCGCCTCCAGCCGCGCCTGGGCCGCGGCCCGCGCGGCGTCGGCGGCCGCCGCCTGCTCGGCCAGCCGCTCGTGCGCCTGGCGCTGCTCCTCGGCCTGACCGCGGGCTTCCGCGAACGCCGCCCGGGTCCGCGCCAGCTCCTGCTCCAGCGCCTCGCGCTCGGCCGCCGCGTCGGCCAGCGTCGCCTGCTGCTCGTGCGCCGCCGCCCCCGCCGCGGCCAGCGCCCGCGCCGCCTCGGCCGCTCGTCGCTCGGCGTCGGCGACCCGCTGCTCGGCGGCCTCCACCCGCTCGGCCTGCTCGACGACCTGGCGCTCGATCTCGGCCCGCGCGGCCAGCGCCGCCTCGGCCACCCGCTCGGCCGCCGTCCGCCGCTCCGGCTCGGCCTCGAGGTCGGCCAGCTGGGCCCGCAGCGCGGCGGCCGCCGACGCCTCCCGCGCCTCCTGCTCGCGGGCCGCCGTCAGCTGCTGCCGAAGCCGCTCGACCTCGCCGGCCAGCGTCGCCTGCGCGGCGTGCTCGTCCTGCTGGCGCCGCTCACCGCGGTCGCGGTCGAGGGTCAGCGAGCGGAGCGCCGCCCGCAGGTCGCGGCGGGTCGTCTCCAGCCGCGCGGTCTGGGCGCTCGCGCGCTCCTCGGCCAGGGTCCGCTCGCGCTCGGCGGCCCGCGCCGCCTGCTCGGCCGCCGTCAGCCGCCGCTCCAGCTCGGTGCGCGCGGCCGCCTCGGCTTCCGCCGCGGCGCGGGCCTCGCGGGTGGCGTCGCGCTCGGCCGTGCGCTGCTCGTCGTGGACCGCGCCGGCCCGCTCCAGCTGCCGCCGCAGGTCGGTCAGCTCGGCGTTGAGCGCGCCCAGCGCCGCCGCCGTCCGCTCGCTCTCCAGCTCCGCCTCGCGGGCCCGCTGCTCGGCGGCCGCGGCCCGTTCGCGGGCGCTCTGGCGCTCGGTCTCCAGCAGCTCGACCGCGGCGGTCCGCTCGGCGGCGGTCGCGGCGTGGGCCTCCTCGCGCTCGGCCTCGGCCCGCGCCAGGTCGCGCAGCGCCACGTCCCGCGCCCGCTCGATCCCCGCGATCCGCTCGTCGATCGCGTCCCGCTCGCGGACCGCGTCGGCCGCCCGCGCTTCCGCTTCCCGCGCGCGGGACGTTGCCTCCGCCAGCTCGTCGCGCCAGCGCGCGACCTGTGGCGCCGTTTCCTCCCGCAGCTGCTCGCGAGCCCGCTCGGCCTCGCGGGCGCGGGCCTCGGCGTCGGCGCCGCGGCCCTCGGCCCGGGCCCGCGCCTCGCGCTCCTCGGCCAGCCGCCGTTCCAGGTCGCGGACCGCCTGCCGGTGCTCCTCGGCCGTCCGCTCGGCGACCAGCCGGCGTCCGCGCTCCGCCTCCAGCTCGCGCTGCGGGGCCAGCGGCGGCTGGGCCGGCGGACGCGACACGGTCCGCGAGCGGGCGGCCGGGGCGGGCTCCGCGGCCGGCGGCTCCTCGACCGCGGTGGCGGGGGCCGGTGGCGGCACCGCCCGCGCCCGGGGGCGGGGCAGGTCGACCAGCAGGTCGCCGCCCAGGTCGAGCGCGAAGGCCACCGTCTCGTCGGCGACCAGCGGCTCGGGACCGCTGAACGCGACCCGCCAGGTCGACGGCTGCGGCCCGGCCAGCGGGGCGCTGTCGCCGGGCGCGGGGAGGGGGGAGAGGCGGTGGGTGCGGCGGCCGTCGTCGATCAGCAGCGCGGGGACGCCGAGGCGCCCGCGGCGGGCGGCGCTCCAGCGTCCCTCGACGCGCAGCAGGACCGTCCCCGCGCCCGCTGGAACGGCCTCGAACCGCTCGCACGAGAACGACGGAGTCGCTGGGTCCTCCTCGACCACCCGCGCGAGTCTAGATGGTTGATTCCCCGTTCTCGCGGCGCGGATGCACGTCCCGGACGGCGCGGAACCGCCACCGGGCACCTCGGCTCCGGCCACCGGCCTGGCTCTCGGCACCCGGCGACGGCCCGCATCCGCCCAGAACGCACCCCGCATCCACGATCCCGCGGAATCAACCATCCAGCCGCGGGGCCCCCGACGGCAGGCGACCGATTTCCTAGGCCGGGGGCAGCAGGTCGGCGAGCCCGGCGAGCGCGGCGGCCAGCACCGCGTCCGGCGCGGCCGTCGCGTCGAGCACCCGGAAGCGGTCCGGCTCGGCCGCCGCGAGCGCGTCGTAGGCGGCGGCGACGCGGGCGAAGAACGGGGCCCGCTCGCGCTCCATCCGGTCCTGCTCCTCGCCCCGCTCGGCCAGCCGCGAGCGCCCGAGCGCCGGGTCCAGCCGCAGCAGCAGGGTCCGTGCCGGCCGGCAGCCGGCGACGGCGAGCTCGTTGATCGCGGCGACCGCGTCGACGCCCAGCTCGCGGCCGCCGCCCTGGTACGCGAGCGAGCTGTCGACGAAGCGGTCGAGCAGCACCCAGCGGCCCTCGTCGAGCAGCGGCCGCAGCCGCTCGGCGCAGAGCTGGGCGCGGGCGGCGGCGAACAGCAGCGCCTCGGCCCGCGGGTCGACGGTCAGCGCGGGGTCGGCGACCAGCGCCCGGATCCGCTCGCTCAGGACCACGCCGCCCGGTTCCCGCAGGCGGACCACCGGCAGGCCGCGGGCGGCCAGCGCCGCCTCCAGCGCGACGGCGAGCGTGGTCTTGCCGGCGCCGTCGAGGCCTTCGATGGTGATGAGCACGGCGGGGACGCTAGTGGGCTCCCCGGCTCGCGTGGCGGATGACCCCCGGCGTGCGGGGGCGGACCGCCACGCGAGCCGTCGCCGGGCACGACCGCGTACGATCGCCGGCGTGTCCGTCCTGGCCGCCACCGAGCACCAGCCGCACGCCCGCGCGGTGCTGCGGGGGGCGTTCGTGGACGACGGGACCGCCGCCGCCCGGCCCTCGCACGCGTACCTGTTCCAGGGACCGGCCGGGAGCGGCAAGCGGACGGTCGCGCGGGCGCTGGCCGCCGAGCTGCTGTCCGAGGGTGCGCCCGATCCGGCCGACGCCGCGGCCCGCGTCGCCCGCGGCGCCCACCCCGACCTGACCTGGGTGACCCCGACCGGCGCCGCGGTGATGCGGCGCGAGGACATCGACGAGACGGTGGTCCAGGCGGTCAGCCGGCGGCCGTTCGAGGCCCGCCGCCGGGTCTTCGTCCTGGAGCGGGCCGAGGCGCTCAACGACAACGCCGCCAACCGGTTGCTGAAGACGCTCGAGGAGCCGCCCGAGTACGTGGTCCTGATCCTGCTCACCGACCGCCCGGGCGAGCTGCTGCCGACGATCCGCTCGCGCTGCCAGACGGTTCGCTTCGACGCGGCGCCCGAGCAGCAGCAGGCGGCGCGGCTGGCCTCGACCCTGGGGCTGGACGAGCGGACGGCGCTGGCCTGCGCGCGGCTCGGGCTCGGCGACGCGCGGGTGGCGGCGACCCTGGCCGGCCCCGACGGCCAGCTGCTGCGGACGGCGGCCGAGATGGTCGCCCGCCACGCGCTCGGCGGCGGGGGCGGGATGCCGCCCTGGCGGACGATGGCCGACGCGGCGATCCAGCGCGGCAAGGCGGCCGAGGCGGCGCACGTCGAGGCGGCCGTCGCCGCCGCCGAGCAGCTGCCCGACCGTGAACGCAAGCGGGCCGAGCGGGAGGCGAAGGAAGACGGCCGCCGCGCCGCCCGTCGCGAGCGGACGATCGCGCTCGACCTGGCGTTGCGGGTCTGCGGGCTCTGGTTCCGCGACGTCGCCAGCCTCGCCGTCGGCGCCGAGCAGCACGTCCACCACGTCGATCGGCTGGAGGCGCTGCGCGAGGACGCGGCCCGCCCGACTGACCCCCACCGCGCGCTGCGCTGCGTCGAGCTGGTCGACGAGACCCGCCGCAGCCTGACCCTGAACGCCAGCGAGGAGCTGCAGCTGGACGCCCTCTGCGTCCGCCTGCAGGGCGCGCTCGGCGGGCCGGTCGGCCGCCGCTGATCCAGCGGCGGCGCGCCAGGAGCGCGACGACCCGCCAACGACGCTCGCCGCCGCCGTCGCCGCTACCGCCAGTAGGCTGTCGTTCTGCGTTCGGGGGGACGTGGGAGGCATGCGGCGGATCCTGCGCGACACCTGGAGCTGGCGGGGCGGCCTGGCGCTCGACGAGCTGGAGTACCAGCCGCAGCCGGCCGACGCCCGCGACGGCCCGATCAGCGAGCCGGCGGCCCGGCACTGGCCGCTGCTGATCTCGTCGGTCGACACCGTCGCGCTGCTGCACGCCGACGACCGGCCGAGCGCGACGATCGCCGGCGTGGCGGGCCTCCACATGCTGCTGATCGAGCGGACCGGCGGCTACCACGCGATCCTGCCGCGGCGGATGCCCGAGGTCGAGCGCCGCTACGACGAGCTCTGCGCCGGCGAGCCGATGGTCGGGTTCGAGGAGGCGCTGGAGGCGATGGAGGAGGTCGGAGCGGTCGAGCGCAGCGGCTCGCGGATCGTCGTCCTGCGCCCACCCTCCCCGACCCCGGAGGTGCTCGAGCTGGCGCGGGCGCGAATGGACGAGGCCGAGGAGCGCCCGGAGATGTGGCAGGTCGCGCGGCGGCTGCAGCGGCTGGCCTGGCGGACCGGCGCCGAGGGCTTCGGCGGCCAGCGGTTCCGGCAGCTGGCCCGCTTCGGCCGCCTGCGGGCGACGATCGCCGATCCCGATCCCGGCTTCGTCGACCGCGACGGGCTCTACGAGGTCGGGCCGGCCGCGCTGCCGCCGCTCTCGACCGCGCTCAACGTCGCCGAGGACGGGCCGCACGGCGTCCGCGGCTGGGTCACGGCCCACGACCTGCGGTTCGAGACGCCGCCGGGCGAGGGCAGCCCGATCCTGCTGGCCGGCTACGAGGCCGCGGCGCTGCTGCTCGGCGGCGGCGTCGGGACCAACGCGCTGCGACGGGCGTCACGGGCGACCGGGCTCTGGCTGCAGCTGCTCGACCACAGCGGCGGGCGGGCGAGCGCCTTCGACACCACGGTCGCCGCGCTCGCGGGGGGCTTCGCGCCGCTGCTGGAGCTGGCCCCGGGCGACCACCGCTCGACGGTCACCGGGCTGCTGGCCGACCTCGAACGGGCGGGCCTGATCGCCTGCGAGCGGCCGTCGCGCAAGACGCTGCGGGTCTCGGTGCTGCCGGCCGCCGCGCCCGACGACGAGCGCACGACCAGCTTCCTGCGCCAGTGGTCGGCGTGGCGGATGAGCGGCGGGGCCTCGGCGGCTGGTCTCGACGGCGTCGTGCGGTTGGCCGGCGAGCACCTGCGGGACCGGGTCCGGCGGACCTGGGTCGACCTGCTGGAGACCCGTCGGATCCGGGTCGAGGTGCTGCCGCCCGCCCCCTGATCGAGCCCGTCGCCACGGCCGATTTGGGGTGAAACAGCCGCCAACGCCCCATACGAACGGTGGTACGTTCGAGCGGCACGAGGCGACCCGCGTTCCCCCGAGCCGGGCGGGCGCCTTGCCGGCAGGTCCCATCCAGCGATCGCACCGGCGCGCCCGACGCCACGCGCCCCGTCGTCCCAGCCCCCCTCGGACGACGGGGCCGCGTGCGACTAGATCGACGCGGCGGCGTTCGGGTCGACCGCGCCGGTGGCGATCAGGAGCAGCAGCAGCAGGCCGAGCGCGACCCGGTAGATCACGAACGGGCGGAAGCTGCGGGTGCTGATGAACCGCATCAGCCACGCGATCACGACGAACCCGATCGCGAACGAGATGATCGTGGCCAGGATCGTCGGCCCCCACGAGGGGCTGTTCTCGCCGCCGATGTCCTTCAGCTCGTAGAGGCCGGAGGCGAGCACCGCCGGCACCGCCAGCAGGAACGCGTAGCGGGCCGCGGCCTCGCGCCGGTAGCCGAGCAGCAGGCCGGCGGTGATCGTGCCGCCGGAGCGCGAGACGCCCGGGATCAGCGCCAGCGACTGGGCCAGGCCGTAGAGCAGGCCATCGCGCGGGGTCAGCTCGTCGAGCGTCCGGCGGTTGCGGGCGACGCGGTCGGCCAGCCCTAGCAGCAGGCCGAAGACGATCAGCGTCGCCGCGATCAGGTGGAGGTCGCGGAAGGCGGTCTTGATCGAGTCCTGGAGCAGGATCCCCAGCAGCCCGATCGGGATCGTGCCGATGATGATCAGCCAGCCCATCCGGGCGTCCGGATCGACCGCCCAGCGCTCGCGCACGCCGCCGACGCCGCCCCGCAGCGAGCCCCACCAGGCGCGCAGGATCCGGGCGATGTCGTGGCGGAAGTAGAGCAGCACGGCCAGCTCGGTCCCGATCTGGATCACGGCGGTGAAGGCCGCGCCGGGGTCGTCCCAGCCGGCGATCCCCGCGGTGATCCGCAGGTGCGCGCTGGAGGAGATCGGCAGGAACTCCGTCAGGCCCTGCACGACGCCGAGGACCATCGCCTGGAACGCATCCATAGAGCGCGGGAGCGTACTGACGTCTTCCTGAGAGGATCCTGAACGCCGCCGAGCCTGGCGCGTGGGCGTCCGCCGCCGCCGCGGTGGCGTTCGTCACCGGACGTTCACCCCCGGGCCGCCGCGCCCCGCGACCATGGAGCGCGAGATGGAGGCCGTCCCCTCGGGCGTCTCGGCCGCGCTTCCCAGTTCAGCTGCGGCCGACTCCCACACTCCCACCGTCCCGTCGGGGCGGCCCCTCCATCTCCACCGAATAGCGCTGCGGCGGATCGCGACCTCGAACGCGCTCCGCTGGGTCGTGCTGGCGGCGGCGGTCGGCGGCGTCGCGGCGGTCGTCGCCGTCCGCTGGCCGCACGTGGCGGTCGCGCTCGGGCGGGTCCCGCCGGCCGGCTTCGCCGCGCTGACCGCCGTCCACCTGCTGACCCTGGCCCTCCGCAGCGAGGCCTGGCGGGGCGCGCTGGCGGCGATCGGCGGCGTGGTGCTGCCGCGGCGGGTGGTCCACGGGGCGAACGCGGCGGCCTTCCTCTCGGGATCGCTGGCCGCGCACCTGGCGCTGCCGGTGCGGGCGGTGGTGCTGCGGCGGCTGGCGCCCGAGCAGGCGCCGCGGCCGCTCCAGATCGTGGCCACCGACGCGCCGGTCGCGGTCGTCGAGGCGGTCCTCTGCGCGCTGCTGCTGCTGGCCTCGGTGGTGGCCGGCGGCGGCTCCTGGTGGCGGGCGACGGTGGCGGTGGCGGCGGCGATCGGGCTGGTGGCGCTGGTCCGGCTGCTGTTCGTGCGGCTCGGCCACCGGCCGGCGGCGCGGGGCCTGGCGATCCTCGCCGACCGCGGACGGCGAGGGCGGTTCGTGCTGCTGCTCGGCGCGGTCCAGCTGCTGATGGCGCTGCGGGCGGTGGCGGCGCTGGCCCTCTGCGGGGTGCCGGTCGGGGTCGCCGACGTCGGGCCGCTGCACGCGGCGCTCGGGGTGCTCGGGCTGCTGCCGATCGGGGTCGCGGCCTCGCCGACCGGGGCGGCGGCGGTCGGCGGCGGCAGCGACGGGGCGGTGCTCGCGGGCGGGCTGGTGATCGCGGCGACGGCGGTCGCGGCGGTGCTGGTCTACGGCGCGCTGCTGGGCGCGATCGGGCTCCGCGCGCGGCTGCGGGCCGCCTGACGCCGGCGGGCCGTCGGGCCGCGCTGCGAGGATCGGCGGGTGCTGCGCGGCTACGTCTTCGGATACGGATCGCTGGTGGCCGACGCGCTGCCGCTGACGGCCGGGGTCGAGCGGCCGGTGGCGCCGGTCTGGGGCCGGTTGGACGATCACCGGCGTCGCTGGACGGTGACGATGCGCAACCGCGACCGCGTCAACGACCCCAAGCACGTGGTCGACGAGGCGACCGGCCGCCGGCCCGACCTGTGGGTGACCTACGTGACGCTCGACCGGGTGCCGGGGACGACCGTCAACGGGATCGCGGTCCCGGTCGACGACGAGCGGCTGGCCGTCTTCGACGTCCGCGAGCTGAACTACGAGCGGGTGGCCGTCGGCGAGTTGTTCACGGCCGATCCGGGCGAGGCCTGGCCGCCGCCGGGCGACGGCCCCGCTCTGCCGGTCTGGACCTACGTCGCCAGCGCGGCCGGGCGCGAGCGCTACGAACAGGGCCGGCAGGCGCAGCGGGCGGTCGTCCGCGCCGGCTACCGCGAGCGGGTCGAGGGCGCCTTCCGCGATCGCGGCGCCGCCGCCTGGCGCGACTACCAGGCGTCGACCGACCCGCCGGCGGTGCCGACGCGCGACGGGCTGCGACTGGTGCGGACGCCGCCGCGGGCCGGCGGGATCGCGCCGACCGGCTCCTGAGCTTCCCGTCCGCCCGCGTACCGCGTAGGCTGCCCGCCGTGGTGCGCTTCCGCGATCAGAGCAAGCTCGACTCCTCGCAGATCGAGGACGTCCGCGGCGGCGGCGGTTCACGGCTGCCCGGCGGCCGCGTCGCGCTCGGCGGCGGGACCGGGATCGTCGGCGTGATCGTCGCCCTGGTGCTGGTCCTCTCCGGCGGCGGGACGAGCGGCCTCGACGCGCTCGGCAGCCTCCAGGACCAGTCGGTCGGGACCCGCCCACCGTCGACCGGGGCGCTCGAGCAGTGCCGCACCGGCGCCGACGCCAACGGCGACGACGACTGCCGGATCGTCGGCTACGTCAACAGCATCCAGGCCTACTGGGCCGACGCCTACCGCGGCTACGAGCCGGCGCGGACCGTCTTCTTCCAGGACCAGGTCCGCACCGCCTGTGGCGCGGCCAGCTCGGCCTCCGGGCCCTTCTACTGCCCGGGCGACCGCAAGGTCTACATCGACCTCGGCTTCTTCGCCGACCTGCGCGAGAAGTTCGGCGCCACCGCCGGTCCCGCCGCGCAGGCCTACGTGCTGGCCCACGAGTACGGCCACCACGTCCAGGACCTGGAGGGCACGCTCGACCGGATCGGCAACGACCGCGAGGGCCCGCAGAGCCGCGCGGTCCGGTCGGAGCTGCAGGCCGACTGCTACGCCGGCGCCTGGGCCCACAACGCGGCCCGCACCGGCTACCTGGAGCCGCTCGCCCAGGAGGACGTGGCCGACGCGCTGAACGCCGCCTCGGCGATCGGCGACGACCGGATCCAGGAGCGGTTCCAGGGCGCGGTGACCCCGGACTCGTGGACGCACGGCTCGTCGGAGCAGCGCGTGCGCTGGTTCACCGCCGGCTACGAGTCCGGCGATCCGGGCTCCTGCGACACCTTCCGCGGCCGGATCTGAGCCGCGGGCGGCAGCGCGAGGGGCGGGGGCGAGGCTCTAGGGTCAAGGACCATGAGTCGCGACCAGGAGCGCGTCCAGCGGATCCACTCGGGGGGTCCGTGGGAGACCGCCGTCGGCTACTCGCGCGCGATCCGCGTCGGCGATCGGGTGCTCGTCTCGGGCACGACCGCCGCCCGCGGCGACGACGAGCCGATCCCCGCCGACGCCGGCGACCAGGCGCGGGTGGCGATCGAGACGATCGCGACCGCGCTCGAGCAGGCCGGCGCCCAGCTGGCCGACGTCGTGCGGGTGCGGCTGTTCGTCGTCGACCTGCCGGCCAACGGCGACGCGGTCCTGACCGCCCACAACGAGGCGCTGGGCGACGTCCGCCCGGTGATCTCGACCCTCGGCGTCGCGGCGCTCGTCGATCCGCGGCTGAAGGTCGAGATCGAGGTCGAGGCGCTGGCCGGCGCCGGCGACGTCTACGAGGGCTGAGCGGCCGCTCGGCCCGGTTCGCAGACCCCGGCCGCGAACGCCTCCAGCAGCCGCCGACCGGGGTTCTCGGGCAGCGTCGCCAGCGCCGCTCGCGCGCGCGACTCGGCGTCGCGGGTCATCTCGCGGGCCCGCTCCAGCCGGTCGTCGTCGCCGTCGGTCGCCATCCGGTTGGCGGTCATGAAGTCGAACGTCGTGTCGAGCCGGGTGCGGTCGCCGGTCAGGCCCAGCACCTCGTCGGCGTGCAGGAACGCCTCGCCGCAGACGCCGCCGAAGTCGCGCAGGGCGGTCGCCGCGGCGTCGTCGGCGCCCGCCAGCTCGGCCCCGATCCGGGCCGGGAACTCGTGGAGCGTGGCGCTGACGTCGGCCGCCGAGACGGTCGGGTCGCCGTCGACCCGCCGCGCGCGCAGCGTGGCGAGGTCGATCAGCCACTCGGAGAAGCTGCGCGAGACCTCCGGGCCGAAGGTCGCGACCAGTCGGGCGGCCTGCCCGAGCAGGAAGTCGCCGCCGACGACGGCGCTGGTCTCGGCCCAGTCGAGGCCCCGTCCCGGTCCGTCGTCGGGCGTGGTGCCGAGGAAGCCGAGCGCGCCGAGCATCGCCAGCTCGAGCCCGCCGGCGAGGGTCGCGTAGCGGGCGTCGAGCGTCGCGCCGGCGGCCAGCGCCGCGCCGAGCATCATCAGCGCCGGCCGCAGCCGCTCGTCCTCGCCGGTGGTGCCGGTGATCGCCATCCGGGCCAGGAACGGCCAGTCGTTGCGGATCGTCGAGATCAGCACCTCGTCGCAGGCGAGCAGGAACGGCCCCGCGACCGCCGCCAGCTCCGGGTCGAGCCGGGTCCGTAGCGGATCGGTGGCGCCGGCCAGGCCCTCGGGCAGCAGGATCGCCCGCCGGCCCTTGGCCAGGAACGGATGCCCGCTGTCGGCGGCGTCGGAGAGCATCCGCCAGGTCAGGTGGTCGCGGCGGACCGCCCGCTGCGAGGTCTCGAAGTTGCCGAGGAACGAGAACGCCACCCGCCGCGCGTAGGCCTGCTGGGCGGCGGCGGGATCGTCGCGGTGGCTGAGGATCGCCCGGGCCGCGAGCGCCGCGCTCTCGAGCGCGTAGCTCAGTCCCTCGCCGCTGAACGGGTTGACCAGCCCGGCCGCGTCGCCGATCAGGAGCCCGTCGGCCTGCTCGACCCGCTGGCGGGTGAAGCCGCTGTCGAGCGGGCCCGACCAGGCCGGACGGAGCGGCGTCAGCGGCCCCAGCTCGGGGACCTCGGCGCGGAGCGCGTCGAGGCCGCGCTCCAGCAGCCGCTCGTCGGACTCGTCGCGGTCGAGGTTGCCGGCGGCGACGCGGACGGTGACGGTGCCCTCCAGCGGCCCGGGGACCGCCCAGACGCTGAGCGCGGTGCCGTGCAGCGCCTCGGGATCGGGCGGGACGATCAGCAGCACCATGCCGGCGCCGGCCGGGACGTCGCCGCCGCAGCGGACGGCGGTCGCCCGCAGGTCGCGGGTCGCGACGGCATCGGCGGGCGCCACGCCGGCGGCGGGCGCACCGCCGCTGGCGACGATCAGGTGACGGGCCCAGATCGGCGTCCGCGTCTCGGCGGTGGTGACCTCCCAGCGCTCGTCGCCGCGCACGATCGCGGTCGCCGTGTCGGCCCGGAGCCGCACGCCTTCGCTCATCGTCGCGGCGTGGAACAGCGCGTCGTGGAGGGCGTCGCGGCCGATCGCGAAGGCGCCGATCTCGGGGATGGCGCGCGCCGGCCGGCCCGGGATCCGCAAGTCGATCGCGTCGATCCGGTCGTGGGCGCCGAGCCGTTCCAGGCCCGGCGTCTCGCGCAGGGCGGCGACCGCGGCCGCGCTCAGCAGCAGGTCGGCGTCCGGCGGCGGCTCGCGGCGGCCGTCGACGAGGACGACCTCCAGCCCCGCCGCCGCCAGCCGGGCCGCGGCCGAGCAGCCGGCCGCTCCGGCGCCGACGATCACCACGTCGAGCAGCGGCGGATCGCCCTCGGGTGAGCCTCTCATCGCGGATCCTCCGTCAGCGGCCGGGCGATCGTCTCGAGACCGTCCCGTCCCGGACCGGGCGCGATCTCGTCGAGGGCGGCGAGCGCGCGGGCGATCCGCTCGGCGGCCATCCGCCGGGCGGCCGCGATCCCGTCGTGGCGCAGCACCAGCGCGTGGACGCGCGGCAGGTCGTCGTCGCCGAAGCTCGGCGAGCGCAGGACGCCGGCCAGCTCGCGGTCGTCGTCGTCGCCGGCGGCGGCCAGCGCGCACAGCAGCGGCGCCCCGTAGAGGCCGAGCGCCAGGTCGCGGCCGACCGGCTTGCCGGAGCCGGCGCCCTCCAGGTCGAGGCAGTCGTCGAGGATCTGGAAGCCGATCCCCAGCTCGCTGCCGAAGGTCGCCAGCGCCTGCCGCGTGGCGGCGTCGCAGCGGCCCTGCTCGGCGCCCAGCTCGCAGCTGAGGCGGAAGAGCGCGGCGGTCTTGGCGGCGACCAGCGCGACGTAGTCGTCGACGTCGAGGGCGACGTCGAACGCCCGCTCGACGTCGAGCATCTCGCCGCGGGCCAGCTCGGCGACGGCGCGGCTGGTCAGGACGTTGCTGGTCGGGCCCAGCTCGGCGGCCTCGGTGCCGGCCAGGCCGAAGCATGCGACCCCGCCCAGCAGCGCCAGCTCCGACCCGTGGGCCACGTGGGCGGCGGGCGCGAAGCGGCGGGTCGGCGACTGGTCGACGACGTCGTCGTGCAGCAGCGAGGCGATCTGCAGCAGCTCGACGACCGCGGCGGCCCGCACGACGTCGTCCGTGCGCGGACGGCCGAGCGACGCGCAGTGGGCCAGCATCAGCGACCGCATCCGCTTTCCGGGCCGGTCGATCAGGCCGCGGGCGACCGGCTCCAGCGGCCCGAGGCTGGCGGCCAGCGCGCGCAGCTGCGCGCTGATCCGCTCGCCGAAGGCGACGGGATCGACCGCGGCCGATCCCGTCGCCGAGGGGTCCTCAGTCAAGGCCGCTGAGGGTCTTCGCCTGGCCGACCAGCGTCAGCGACGGCATCGCCTTCGCCGTGGTGACCAGCTGCTGCAGGGTGTCCGGCTGGTTGAGCCACCAGTTCAGGTCCCCGCGGGTGTACATGTAGAGCGTGTTCTCGTTGGCCTGCTTGAAGTTCATCGCGGCCGTCGCCTCGCCGGCGGTCAGGACCCCGCTGTTCTTCAGCATGTTGATCAGCCCGTCGTAGGCGTAGCCCTCGCCGACGTCCAGCCGCCGGGTGTTCTCCGGGTCGGGGGCGCTCATCACCTCGGCGATCGCCGGCTGGTACTCGTCGTACCAGGCCTGGGCGTAGGCCTGGTCCTGAGCGCTCTGGGGCTGGGCCAGGCGGGTCTGGATCAGGTTGGTGTTCAGGTAGCAGAGGGTGATCAGGAACCGCCCGCCGATGCTCTGGGCCAGGAAGTCGTCGCGGACGCGGTCGGAGAGCACCCGATCGCCGGTGATCGGGACGTCGAACGCGCCCTGGATCGCGCCGAGCACCTCGCAGGAGTCGAAGCGGTCCCGGATCAGCTTGGTGATCCGGGGCTGCGGGACGGGGTTCTCCAGGCCGCTGGAGTCGACCTGGTTGAGGACGCCGCCGGTGGTGGCGACGGCGCCGGAGTCTCCTGGGGCTCCGAGCCACTGGGTCCAGATCAGGTTGGTGTAGGTGACGACGCCGATGCCGGGAGCGTTGACCGAGATCGATTCGGTGGCACCGTCGCTCATCACCACCCCGGTCGTGACGCCGGTGCTGCGGCCGGACTTGCGGACGACGGTGCCCTTGGCGATGTTGGACGGCGCGACGTGGCTGCTGGTGCCGACGACGTTGGCGTTGCCGGAGCGGACCATGATCGTGCCGTTGATGGCCGAGAGGGTGTTGGCCATCGACGCGAGCCAGACGTTGCCGAAGCCGTCGCCGGCGACGATCATCCCGGCCGCCTTCTCGGTCGTGGTGATCGACCCGATGCCTTCGCTCTCGGCGACGTAGGCGACGCCGGGGTCGAGTTGCGCGAGGGCGACGTCGACCGCCGTCGCACCGCCGACGATCGGGACGTAGCGCTTCAGCTTGCCGACCTTGAACTGGTCGAGGGTGTTGGGATCGCTGGCGTTGTAGCCCGGATCGAGCGGCGCGTCGAGCAGGCCCGGCTGGAGAACGGGATCCTGAGTCGGGGCCTTGTCGTTGACGGCGATGACGTGGTTGGCCGTCAGGATGTTGATCGTGCCGTCGGTGTTGTCGCGCACGAAGCACCCGATCGTGCCCGCCCGCTCCCGGCTGATGGTCTTGTTGGAGACGCTGCGCCCGGCCTTCAGCGGCCGCAGCTTGCCGGCCTGCGGCCCCCCGATGCCGTCCGTGTCGGCGAACGGCACGGCCTGGGCCTGGAGCACGTCGGTGGCGCACGACTGGCCGTCGACCTCGATCCGTCGCGGGATCAGCCGCGCGCGCGACAGCAGCGACGGTCGCCGCTTCTTGCGCACCATCACCGTCACCACCGGCTCGTCGGTGGTCAGGCCGCCCCGCCGGCGGTAGCCGACGCCGACCCCGGTGATGTTGCGGTCGTGGCCGAAGCGCTCCAGCAGCGCCTCGCCGGCCCGCGCGAGCCGCTGGCGGGTGGTCTCGTCGATCGGGCTCATGCGGCGGCCCCCACGGTCGGAGCGACGTCCCGCTCGTGCATGATCGCCAGCCCCCGCAGCCAGATCGAGGGCAGCGTGTCGTTGGCCGGGTCGACCTTGTCGACGAGGACCGCGCCGGCGACGGCGACCAGCGCCCGCAGGTCGGCCAGGTCGCGGTCGCTGGCGTTGGCGGCGATCCCGCGCAGCTCGGCCAGCAGCCGCTTGGTCTTGGCGCCGCCGAGGCCGCGCTCGAGCAGCAGCTTGGCGCCGCGCTCGGCCTGGGCGGTGCGGGTGCGCGAGCAGCGCGCCCACGCCTGCCGGACGCGGTCCGGGCGCAGCCGGGCCTTGGCCGACTGGGCCTCGTGGGTCTCGACCGGGTACGGGAACACTGCCACCGCCGAGGCCACCTGCAGCACGATCCGGTCGACCGGGTGGGCGGCCGCGGCCTGGGCCGCCGCCGGCCCCAGGGCGACGCCCGCGGCGCCGGCTGCCGCTCCGGCGGACAGGACCTCTCGACGCGACATTCCGATTCGTCGCCTTGACACGACCATCACGCTCCTTCGGGAAGGGGGGAGGGCCCGGCTGGCGACACGGGGGGTCGCCAGCCGGGGTGCGGTCACCCTAGGCTCCGTGGTTGTGCATGAAAAGCGCAGGCTGGACATGTCCAATTTGGACCTGGCGCCAGGGCAACCGGCATCCCTGGAGAGGGCGTCTGGTACGTTCGCGCCATGCCCCCCGGTCTCGCCCAACGCGCCGCGGCGCGACGCCGTGCGCCGCTCGCGATCGCCCTGGCCACGGGCGCCTGCGCGGCGCTCCTGACGCCCGCCCCGGCGTCGATCGCCGCCCCCGCCCCGGTCGCCGCGGGCGGGAAGATGACCGAGACGGTCGCGCTGAAGCTGGTGCGCAAGTCGGGCTCCGACATGGTCCACAGCGGGACCGCGCGCGGGAACGTCAACGGGTCGGTGCGCTCGAACCTGCGGATCAGCAGCCTCAAGCTGACCGGCACGGCGACGGTCCGCAACCGGCGCGGGACGATCAAGTTCCGCTTCAACGGCCGCGCCCGCTCGAGCGACGTGCGGACGAAGTTCGACGGCAGCGTGCGGGTCACCGGCGGGACCGGCGCCTACCGCCGCGCCAGCGGCTCGGGACGCTTCGACGGGATCGTGAACCGCCGCACGTGGGCCGCCTCGCTCAGGGTCGTCGGATCACTCCGCTACT
Organism: Patulibacter defluvii; assembly: GCF_034096925.1. NCBI lineage: Bacteria > Bacillati > Actinomycetota > Thermoleophilia > Solirubrobacterales > Patulibacteraceae > Patulibacter > Patulibacter defluvii. The sequence continues at coordinate 37,624 of NZ_JAWZSQ010000030.1, read as the reverse complement.
GACCGCGGCGACCGTCGTCGCGGCGGCGATCGCACCGACCGCGAGCGGCGCGGGGGCCACGTCGGCGCCGCAGCCACGGATCGCGGCGAAATGGGGGACGGGGGCGCGTCTCGGCGGCCGCGCGCCGCTGCGCGTGTCGATCGCGATCCCCGCCAGCCGGCCGCCGGTCGCCGACGTGCGGATCTTCCTCCCGGACGGGGTCGACCTGGCCAGCAGCAAGCTCGGGATCGCGCCCTGCAAGGTGCCGGCGCGCAACTTCGAGGACGTGATCGTCGGCCGGGTCGACGGCCGCTCGCCGTGCCCGCGCAACGCCGTGCTCGGCACCGGCGCGGCGACCGCCGTGGTCCGCATGAACCCCTTCGACCCGCCGGCGAACGGCGCCGGCCGGCTGACGCTCTTCAACGCGGTCGAGGACCACGGCCGGCCGGGGATCATGATCGCCGTCGACACCGATCGGCCGATGGTGTCGACCTTCTACTACGCCGGCTACCTCTCGACCGCGCCGGCGCCGTACGGCCTGCGGCTGCGGCTGCGAGTGCGGCGACCGACGCCGTCGCCGCTGTTCGACGCCGACATCGCGCTGCGGCGGTTCGCGGTCACGATCGGCGGCCCCGACATCAGCTACAGCGCCCGTCGCCGGGGGCGGACGGTCTACTACCGGCCGGGCGGCCTGGGGCTGCCGGTCCGCTGCGATCGGCGGCGCGGGTTCCCGTTCCGGATCGAGGTCCGCTACGTCGACGGTCGGCGCGGAATCGGCACCGTGCGTACGCCATGTTCGCCATCCGTGTGATCGATCACATATGCTGGCGGACCCCAATGGGCGTTGTGAGTGTCTGATGACGTTGCCCCTCAAGAGCGCGGTCCTGGGGCTCCTCGCGCGGGAGCCGAGCTACAGCCACCGCCTGCACGAGCAGCTGCGGGCCCTGGCCGAGGATCCGGACGCCGTTCCCCGGTCGTCGCTCTACCACGCGATCCGCGGCCTCGAGGAGGACGGGCTGATCGAGGAGCGGGCGCCCGACCCATCCGCCAGCCCGCACGAGCGGCGGCGGCGCTTCTACCGCGCCACAGACGAGGGCCACGCCGAGCTGGAGCGGTTCCTGACCGGCGCCCCGACCTCGCACGACGACCTCCGCGTGCGGCTGGCGGTGTCGCGGCCGCAGGACCTGCCGCTGCTGATCCACGCCGTCCGCAACGCCGAGGCCGCGACGCTGCGGCGGCTCGAGCAGCTGCGGCGGCGGTCGGCGGGCAGCGGCCCCGACCGCTGGTTCATGGTCTGCGAGATGCTGCTGGCCAACCACGACGCCGGCGAGCTGGAGAGCCGCGTCGAGCGGCTGCGCGAGATGCGGATCGTGCTGGAGAAGCTGCGCACCGACCCCAACTGGCGCTCGGGCTGATGACGCTGCTGCAGCTCGACGGCGTCGGCGTCCGCTACTGGCGCGGCGATCGGCCGGTCGACGCACTCCACGACGTCTCGCTGGAGCTGGCCGCCGGCGAGCTGGCTGCGGTCTGCGGCCCCAGCCGCTGCGGCAAGACCACCCTGCTGGAGGTCGCCTGCGGCCTGCGCGCGCCCGACCGCGGCCGGGCCCTGGTCCAGGGCCTCGACCTGGCTCACCTGAACCGCCGCCAGCTGGCCGACGTCCTCCGCGAGCAGATCGCCTTCATCCCTATGCGGCTCGGCCCGCAGAGCACCGCCCTGACCGTCCGCCGCTGGATCGGGGCCGACCTGATGGACCGCGCCAGCCGCCGCCAGGGCGACCGGATCGCCGCCCAGGCGCTGCAGCTGGTCGGCGTCCCCGACCTGCTCGACGCCCGCTGGGCCTCGCTGTCGGACACCGAGCGGGCGCGGGTGGCGATCGCGCACGGGATCGCGCGGCGGCCGCGGGCGCTGCTGATCGACGACGCGGCGATCGGGCTCGACGTGCTCGAACGGGCCGACCTGGTGCGGCTGCTGCGGGGCCTGGCCGAGCGGTTCGGGATCGGGGTCCTGCTGACGGCCGCGGTCGAGAAGGAGGTCCGCGGCCTCGACGCGTACTGGTCGCTCGGCGCCGGCGAGCTGGTCGGCAGCCAGCAAGCCGACGCGCCCTCGAACGTGGTCCCGCTCCCGCGCGACGATCGGCGTCGCGCTTGAGCGCGCAGCCGCCGGCGGCGGAGCGACCTCCGCTGCTGCGCTTCGACGGGCTCGTCAAGCAGTACCGCGCCGGCGAGTCGGTCGTGCGGGCGGTCGACGACGTCAGCCTCGACGTCGCCGCGGGCGAGCTGGTGGCGCTCTACGGGCCGTCCGGCTCGGGCAAGTCGACGCTGCTGCTGATCGCGGCCGCGCTGACGGCCCCCGACCGCGGGCGAGTAGTCGTCGACGGTCGCGTCGTGACCGGCCTCGGCGAGCGCGAGGCGGCCGACTACCGGATGCTCCAGCTCGGCTTCGTGCCGCAGCAGATCGACCTGCTCGGCGGCGCGACGGCGGTCGACAACGCCGGCGCCAAGCTGATCGGGATGGGCCTCGGGCGCCGCGAGGCCCGCCGGCGGGTGCAGCCGCTGCTCGAGGAGCTGGGCCTGGCGGACCGCCTGCGGCACCGTCCCGACCAGCTCTCGATGGGCGAGCGGCAGCGGGTGATGATCGCCCGCGCGCTCTCGACCGAGCCGCGGGTGGTGCTGGCCGACGAGCCGACCGGCGCGCTCGACTCCGAGCGCAAGCGCGAGACGCTGGCGCTGCTGCGGCGGTTGACCAAGGACCGCGGGATGGCCACGCTGCTGGTGACCCACGACGGCCACGCGGTCGACTACGCCGACCGCGTCCACGTGCTGCGCGACGGGCGGCTCGTCGCGGCCGACGACCACGACCCCGTGCTCCCCCTGCGCCAGTGAGCGGCCCCGACCCGGACCTCGATCCGCTGCCCGCCCGCCGCCGGCTGCGGTTCTCGGCGCTGCTGGCGGACTACCGCGACCGGCTCCGGATCCGCTGGCTCCAGGAGCTGCTGGCGATCGCGGGGATCGCGGTCGGCGTCGCGCTGCTCTACTCCAGCTCGGTCGCCAACACCAGCCTCTCCGGCCCGGTCCGGCAGCTGAGCGACGGGATCGTCGGCAACAGCCAGCTGCAGGTCGTCGCCCGCGGGCCCCGCGGGCTGCCGGTCGCGCTCGGCGCGCGGCTGCGGAAGCTGCCCGGCGTGCGGATCGCGGCGCCGATCCTCCAGGTCCAGGCGAACGTGGTCGGGCCGCGCGGCCAGGCTCCGGTCACGATCTTCGGCGCCGACCCGCGGGTGGTCCAGCTGAAGGGCTCGCTGCTGGAGGGCTTCACCCGTGGCGAGGCGGCGCAGCAGGAGACCGTCGCGCTGCCGGGACCGATCTCGCGCCGGACCGGGATCCGGTTCGGCGACGACGGCCGGCTGCAGATCGGCGGCCGCACGACCGTCGTCCCGATGGCGGTCGTCGACCGCAGCCAGATCGGGCGGCTGACCGACAACGCGATCGCGCTCTCGCCGATCGCCTACCTGCAACGGCTCGCGGGGATGGAGGGGCGGGCGACGCGGATCCTGATCCAGGCCGACCCCGAACGGCTCGACGCGGTCCGCCGGACCCTGAGCGAGAACCTGCCGGCCGGCCTCGACGTCCGCTCGACCTCGCACGACGCCGACCTCTTCGCCGTCGCCGCGAAGCCGACCAGCCAGGCGACGTCGATCGCCAGCGTCGTCAGCGCGCTGGTCGGCTGGCTGTTCGCGATCTGCGCCCTGCTGGTGACCGTCGAGGCTCGGGCTCGGCTGGCCCGCGACCGCCGGATCGCCGGCTTCCGGCCCGGCCAGGTGATCGCGCTGCTGGCCTTCGACGCGCTGGTGCTGGGGACGGTGGCGGTGGTGGCCGGCCTCGGCCTCGGCGAGCTGCTGTCGCGCAGCAGCGAGGGCTCCGACGTCTCGTTCCTCGGCGGTGCGTTCCCGGTCGGCCACACCCGCGTGGTCACCTGGACCTCCGTCGCCTTCGCGGTCGCCGGCGGCTACCTGGCGGCGTTCGTCGGGGTGCTGGCCCCGGTCTGGCGGGTGCTGCTCGCCCACCGGCTCCACGACCCGTCGCTGCCGACCGACGGCCGCCGCCGCCGCTCGCGGGCCGGGGTGGTCCCGGCGGCCGGGCTGGCGCTGCTGCTGACCTCGGTCGCGGTCACGATCGCCGCCCCCAGCGCGGCGGTGGTGGCGCTGGTCGCCCTGGTCGGGGCGCTGCTGCTGCTGACGCCGGGCCTGCTGTGGCTGGTGACCCTCGTCCTCGACCGGGTCAGCGCCCGTTCGCGGATCGCCCTGCGGGCGCTGGAGATGGCGATGCCGCAGCTGCGCGAGCCGGCCTGGCACGCGCGCTCGCTGGCGATCGCCACCACCGGCGCGGTGGCCGTCTTCGGTGGCGTGGCGCTCCAGGGCTCGCGCGGCAACCTCCAGGCCGGGCTCGACGGGGTCAGCCACGAGCTCGACCTGATCGCCGACGTCTGGGTCGCCCCGCAGGGCGCCGGCGACCTCTTCGCCACGATCCCCTTCGCGCCCGGGCTCGAGCGCCGGATCGCCGCGGTCCCCGGCGTCGCGACGGTCACCGAGCACCGCTCGGGCCTGCTCGACGTCGGCGCCGGCCGCGCCTGGGTGATCGCCCCGCCGCGCTCGACGCCGGACCCGATCCCGGGCGGCCAGGTGCGCGAGGGCGACCTGCGGCAGGCCGATGCGCGGGTCCGTGCCGGCGGCTGGGCGACGCTCTCGCGGGCGCTGGCCGACGACCTCGGCGTCGACGTCGGCGACTCGTTCGTGCTGCCCGCCCCGCGCCCGACCCGGCTGCGGGTGGCCGCGATCACCACCAACTTCGGCTGGACCGGCGGCGCGATCGTGATCCGGGGGGAGGACTTCGCCCGCGCCTGGGCGAGCCCGGCGATCGGCGCCTACCTGGTGCAGACCGCGCCGGGCACGTCTCCGGCCGTGGTCCGTGACCGGATCCGCCAGCGGCTCGGCCCGCGGTCGGCGCTGCGGGTCGAGACGGTGCCCGAGCGGTGGGAGCGGCAGAAGCGGGCCAGCCGCGGCGGGCTCGCCCAGCTGAGCCAGATCGCCACGCTGACCCTCGTCGCGGCGGTGCTGGCGATGGCGGCGGCGATGGCCGGCCTGCTCTGGCAGCGGCGGCGGCTGGTCGCGCGGGCCAAGTTCCACGGCCACCGCACGGCGACGCTCTGGCGCGCGCTGGCGGTCGAGTCGGGGATCCTCTTCGGCACCGGCTGCCTGGCGGGCGCCGCCGCGGGCGTCTTCGGCCAGGTGCTGCTGTCACGGGGCCTCGAGGTGATCTCGGGGTTCCCGGTCATCGTCAGCGTCCGGGCCGGCGTCGCGGCGCTCGGCTTCGTGGCTGTTACGGTCGTGGCGATGCTCGTCGTCGCCGTCCCGGGATTGTTCGTTGCCCGCTCCCAGCCTTCAGCGAGCGGCGACGACTAGCCGTCCCGAGGGGCGGGCCGGGGGGTCGCCGGCGCCGCTCTCGCCCCGGCAGGCCGCCGTGCTGGCCGGGTCGGCGGGTCGCCAGCTGCGGTGGGGCGTCGGCGCCTGCTCGCGCGAGCACCACCGTTGGCTGGCGGTGGCGGAGCGGATCCCCGACCCGACGCTGCGCGGCGACGCGCTGCTGGCGCTCGAGCGCAAGCGCCACTACGCCGACGGCGCCGCGCTCTTCTGGACGTTGCCGCGGCGGCGCGACCGGCGGCTGCTCGAGCTGCTGGTCGCGTTCCAGACGATCGCCAACTTCGTCGACGTCGCCAGCGAGCGGGGAGCGGCGGCCCGCGGACGCAGCGGCCGGACGCTGGCGCTGGCGCTGGTCGACGCGATCGACGTCGGGGCGCCGCCGCGCGACCACTACGCGGAGCACCCGTGGAGGGACGACGGCGGCTACCTGGCGACGCTGGTGGCCGCCTGCCAGCAGCGCTGCGCCGTGCTGCCGGGCTATCCGGCCGTCCGCGAGCGGCTGCGGCAGGAGGCGGGGCTGCTGGCCGCGCTCGAGCTGGAGCACGACCCCGATCCGGAGCGCCGCGACCGGGGGCTGCGCGAGCTGGCCGTGGCGGCGTACCCCGGCGAGCGCGAGGCGACCTGGAGCGAGGCGGCGGCCGGGGCCAGCTCGGCGCTGCCGGTGATGGGCCTGCTGGCGCTCGCGGCCGAGCCGGCGCCGACGCCGGCGGCGATGGCGGCGGTGGTCGAGGCCTACAGCTGGGCCGGGCGGCTGGGCGCGGTGCTCGACGGCTACGTCGACCAGGCCGAGGACGCGGTCAGCGGCCAGTGGAGCTCGATCGGCTACTACGCCACGCCGGACGAGACGGCGCGGCGGCTGCGGTTCCTGATCGCCCGCACCCTCCGCGCCGCGGCGGCGCTGCCGCGGGGCCGGCGGCACGTCGTGGTGGTGACGGCGATGATCGCGATGTACCTCAGCCACGACGCGGCCCACGACCCGCGGCTGGCGGCGGGCACCCGCGGGCTGGTGCGCAGCGCCGGCGGGACCGCGCGGCTGATGACGCCGATCCTGCGGCTGTGGCGGATCGCCTACGGTCAGCAGGCCGCCTGATCCGGGCGTTCCGATAGCGCTCACTATCCAGATTGGGCAGCTCCAATCTGGCCTATCCGGACACGCCGGCGGAGCCTAGGTTGCTCCGATGCCGCCATCTGGTGGGAGAGCACGAGAGAGGACACGGATGCGTGTGATGCGCGCGAGCCGCCGCCGTTCAGCGGTGGCCTGGACAGGGCTGCTGCTGGTGAGCGCCGCGACGGCGATCCCGGCGAGTTCGGCGACCGCCGCGGCGACGCTCGAGCCGCGGCCGACCCCCGCCGCGGCCCCGACCGATCGGGTGCTGGAGCAGGTGTCGCCGGTCGACAAGGGCGGCAACCCGATCCGCCACGTCTGGCGGGTCGCCGACAGCGAGGACGGCGGCGTGCTGTTCAGCTCGTGGGGCCCGTTCGGGGACGCGCAGGGTGGCACCACCAACAGCACCTTCTTCCGGGCGCGGCGCGGCGCCCGCGGGTGGCAGACGCTCGCCCTTCAGCCGCGCCCGATCGACGACGTCGCCGCGGTTGGCAACAGCCCGTACCAGTGGTTCGACGGCACCGACTCGCAGCTGGAGAGCCTGGTCTTCCACACCTATTTCGCGTACGTGCCGGAGGCAGCGCGTCCCCCCGGGGTCCTTCGCACGCACGTCTATCGTGCCGGCCCCCACGGAGCGGTCAGCTGGCTGTCCAGCGACTCCGGGGCGCTGGAGAACGCGCTGGTGAACGAGGTCTCGCCCGACGGGCAACGGGTGCTGTTGAACGCCCGCTCCACGCTGTATGTCCGCGACGGCGAGCGGACGGTGCCGGTCGGCGTCGACCCCGACGGGGCGACGTTGCCGTCGAGCGCGGGGGTCAGCGTCCCCACCACGGCGTACCCGATCAGGCAGATGAGCGACGACGGGCAGACCGTGGCCTTCTTCGGCCCGGAGGGGCTCTATGTCCGGCGCGACGCCCTGCGGCCGAACGCCTCGACCGTGATCGCCAGCCCGAGCGGCTCGCTGGTCGGGATGTCGGCCGACGGTGCGCGGCTGTGGTTGGCCGCTGGTGAGCCGCTGGCGGACGGTGCGCCCGCCAGCGGAGGGCTGTACGAGTACCGCGTGGCGACCGACGATCTGCGCTACCTCGGGCCGGGCGCCAGCCACGGCTTGGGCGCCGATCGGGAGCTGCGTCGGGGCTACGCGGCCTCGGACTCCGGCGACCTGTGGCTGACCGACGACCGCGGGTCGCGGATGGTCGTTCCGGACGCGCTGTCGACCCCCGGGACGGCGCGGTCGTCGATGTCACGCAACGGGGAGCGGCTGGCGTTCATCAGCGACCGTGGCCTCGACGGAGGCTACGCCGGGCCGCAGATGTACGTCTACGACGCCACCGACGGGCCGGACGGGTCGCTGACCTGCGTCTCCTGCCGGGCGGGAGCGTCGTCGGGCGGCGAGGCGTTCTTCGGCACGGGCGACATCCCGGAGCCGATCGAGAAGCGCTTCGGCGCGATGTCCGACAGCTTCACGGCCGACGGCTCCTCGTTCTTCTTCATGAGCACGGCGGCGCTGACGCCCGGGGCGCCGGAGGGGCCGGCGAGCGTCTACGAGTACCGCGACGGGAAGGTGCGGCTCTTGGTCGCCGGGTCGGCGCAGGGCGACGCCCGGTTCGCGGGCGCGTCCCCGGGCGGGACCGACGTCTTCGTCCTGACCCGGCAGTCGTTGCTGCCGCAGGACGACGACGCGCCGGTGCAGGATCTGTACAGCTTCCGGCGTGGCGGCGGGTTCCCGCCCGATCCGGTCTGTGCGGGTTGCGAGCCGCCTGCGCCGTCGGATCAGGGTGGACCGGTTCCGGAAGGGCCGATCCACAGCCAGCAAGATGCGCCGTTGAGTGTCGGCGAGCGGTCGCCGGTGCTGGCGCCGACGCCGAAGCCGAAGGTCGTCAGCCGGCGTGCGAAGGGCACGGCCGTCGTGGTCCGGGTGCGCGCTCGGGTCGCCGGGACGCTGCGGATCACCGGCAACGGTCTGCAGCGCACGACGCGCAAGGCGTCCCGGGCCGGGACCTACGCGGTGACGGTGCGGTTGACGTCCAAGGCGCGGCGCGCGGTCGCGCGACGGGGGCGGCTGTCGGTGCGGTTGCGGGTGCGGTTGACCCCGAAGAGCGGTGTCGTCAGCAGCGCGACGACGACGTTGACGATCAAGCGGACGACGAGGAAGGCCGGCTGATGCGCGCCACGATCATCCCCCGGGCGGCCCGCCGTTGGCTGGTCGCCGCCCTGGCCGCGGCCGGCGTCGCGGCGGTTCCGGCCGCGGCCGACGCCGTCGAGTTCGGCATCGAGCCGGGGACGGCGAAGGTCGAGCTGCTGGCGCCCGACGGGACGCAGCAGCAGCAGGCCGGCGCCCACCCCGACCTGAGAGTGGGCTTTGGCGTGACGACCAGCCCGCCGACCAGTACCGGGTCCGTCCTGCCGACGGGGAGCCTGAAGGACGTTCGCGTCGAGCTGCCGCCCGGGGTGCTCGGCAGCCTGAAGGCCACCCCGGTCTGCTTCACCGTCGCGGACGAGACCACCGCAGGTGAGTGCCCGCGGGAGACCATGGTCGGTGTGGCGATCCTCCGGTACGCCACGGGGGACCGTGGGGCGATCCCGCCGAACCCGCGACCGGCATCGCCGGCTCTGGTGTACCGGCTGCCGGCACCGAGGGGCGTGGCCGCCCGGCTCGGGTTCGAGGTGCTCAACGCCGTGGTCGTCGTGGACGTCCGGGTCACGGCGGACGGTGGCTACCGCCTGGTGTCGGACGTCAGCGGCATTCCCACGGCGGCCCTGTTCTACGACCAGACGCTGACCCTGTGGGGCGTGCCGGCGGACCACAACGGCGAAGGGCCGCTCCGGGGCTTCAATGGCGTGATGTACGGCGGCCCCGGCCCGGGTCCGCGGCGACCGTTCATCTGGGGCCCGACGCGGTGCGATGTGCCGCTGGATGGCAAGATCAGCATCAGTTCTTGGCAGGAGCCGGATCGCGCCGTCAGCGAGGACGTGCGGATCAGCGACGGCCTGACGGGCTGCGATCAGCTCCCGTTCGCCCCGACCCTGTCGGTCCGACCGGATTCGCGCCAGGCGGGCCAGCCGTCGGGCTACACGGTCGACGTCGACGTGCCCCAGCAGGAGGGCCCCGACGACCGGACCACGGCGCAGGTGCGGGACGCGACGGTCACGCTGCCGGAGGGCGTGGCGATCTCGCCCGGCCGCGCACGGGGCCTGGACGTCTGCACCGACGCGCAGCTCGGCCTCGGCACTAACGACCAGGAGACGTGCCCGGCGGCGAGTCGGGTCGGTGAGGTGCGGATCGATTCGCCGTTGCTGTCGGATCCGCTGGCCGGCGCGGTCTACATGGGCCAGCAGCGGTCGCAGGATCCCGCGTCCGGCGAGATGTACCGGATCTTCGTCGTCGCCAACGACCCGGCCATCGGTGTGCGGGTGAAGCTGGTCGGGCGGATCAAGGCCGATCCGCGGACCGGGCAGCTGACGACCACCTTCGCGGAGAATCCGGAGTTGCCGTTCTCGCGGCTGTCGCTGCGGTTGGACGGCGGGGACAAGGCCGCGTTGGTCAATCCGACGACCTGTGGCGAGAAGCGCGCCGATCTGGCGGCCACCGCCTGGTCGGCGGCGTCGAAGACGGCGGCCTCCAGCTTCGCGATCGACCAGGGCTGTCCGACCGGCAGCTTCGCGCCGAGCCTGGCGGCTGGCACCGAGAATCCGTTGGCGGCCCAGTTCTCCCCGTTCAACGTGACGATCCAGCGCGCTGACGGCGATCAGGACCTGTCGCGGATCGGGCTCGATCTGCCGTCGGGGCTGCTGGCGGCGCTCGGCAGCGTGCCGCTCTGCCCCGAGGCGCAGGCCGCGGCCGGGACCTGCGACGCGGGTTCGCGGATCGGGGGCGCGACGGTCGCCGCCGGGACGGGCGCGTCGCCGTACTCGCTGGGGGGCCAGGTGTTCCTCGGCGGCCCCTACGAGGGTGCGCCGTTCAGTCTCTCGATCGTGGTCCCGGCGAAGGCCGGTCCGTTCGATCTCGGCACGGTGGTGGTGCGGTCGCGGTTGCTGGTGGACGCGAACCACGCGAAGGCGTCGGTGGTCTCGGATCCGTTGCCGACGATCGTCGGTGGGGTGCCGTTGCATCTGCAGCGGGTTCACATCGCCCTCGACCGGCCGGGGTTCACGTTCAACGCGACCAGCTGCGAGCCGATGCAGATCGGCTCGACCCTGACGAGTGCGACGGGCGCCACCGCGGCGCCGGCCGTGCGGTACCAGGCCCAGGGCTGCGATCGGGTGCCGTTGCGTCCCCAGCTGGCGATGACCGTCACCGGCAGCGGGTCGCAGCTGGGCAAGTTCGGGGCTCCCGGTATCGACGCGGACCTGACGTACGCGTTCGGCCAGTCCGGGCTGCGGCAGGTGCGGGTGACGCTGCCCGAGAGCCTGGCCCTGAACACCGCCAACGCCAACAAGCCCGGCGCGCTCTGCGAGCCGGACCAGGCCGCGGCGCGGTCCTGTCCGGAGAGCAGCCAGGTTGGGTGGGCGGAAGCGGAGACGCCGGCCCTGCACGAGCCGTTGAAGGGCCCGATCTACTTCCTCCGGGGCGAGCGGATCCAGGACGGCAAGGTCGTCAAGACCACCCCGGGCCTGTACCTGAAGCTCGACGGCGAGGGCGTGTCGTTGGACCTGCGGGCGACCTCGTCGTTCACCCGGACGAGCCCTCAGCGGCTGGTGGCGACGTTCAGCGAGATCCCGGATGCGCCGATCAAGCGCTTCCGGATGAGCCTGAAGCCCGGGCCCGGCGCGGTGCTGCAGACCGCTGGCGGGGTCTGCGCACAGGGCAAGACGGCGGAGGTCGGCTACCAGGGCCACACCGGCGGTGAGCAGCGCGCGCTGATCAAGACGACGGCTCCCGGCTGCGGTCTGGCGATCGCCAGCACGGCCAGCAGTCAGCGGCGGATCAGCGTCCGCGTCTCCGGGATCGGGGCGGGCACGCTGCGACTGAGCGGCGGCGGGATCGCGTCGGCCAAGCGCAAGATCCGTTCGGCCGATCGCGCCACGATCGCGGCGTCGTTGAAGCGGGCGAGCGTGCGCAAGCTCGCCCGTGGTCGGGCGGTGAAGGTGAAGATCCGGGTGCGGTTCGCCCCGACGGTCGGGAAGGCGCGGACCGTGACCCGGACGGTCACGGTCAAGCCGGCCCGCCGCGCCAAGAAGCGCTGACCGCGAACGGGGTGGGCGACGGTCGCCCACCCCGTTCCGATAACGCTCACTATCCAGATTGGGCATATCCAACCTGGCCTATCCGGAAACGGACTCGGGTCCTAGCGTCCCTCGGAGTCGTGGCGATCATGCACGACGCATTGCCTGGAACAGGCTCGGTGACGGCATTGGGGGGGTGTCGGCACGGAGCGGGAGAGAACAGCGAGAGAGGGAGCCCATGCGGGCGAAGAGCACGAGACGTCGCCGTTCAACGGCGGCTTGGACGGGTCTGCTGCTGGCCGGCGCCGTGACGGCGATCCCGGCCGGGTCGGCGAGCGCGGCCGCCACCCTCGGACCGCGGCCGACGCCGGCGGCGGCCGCGACCGACCGGGTCGTCGAGCAGGTGTCGCCGGCGGAGAAGCACGGCCAGTCGGCCGACGCGGTGCTGCAGGTGGCCGACGGCGGGAGCGGCGTCCTGTTCCGGTCGCTCGGGGCGTTCGCGGACGTGCAGAACAGCACTGGCATCGCCTTCTACCGGGCACGTCGCGGCACCTACGGGTGGAACACGGTCGGGATGCAGCCGCGCCTGATCGGGCGCGCGCCGCTCAACACCGAGGCGCCGGACTTCGGCGGGGCCGACCCCCAGCTCGACAACCTGATCGAGACGACGACCTACCCGTTCGATCCCGCGGCTCCCGACCAGGAGCCGCCGGTTCGCGGCGGCAAGCAGCCGGTGTCCAAGGTCTACCGGGTCGGCGCGGGCGGGGCGGTCAGCTGGCTGTCCCCGGATACGTTGGCGCCGGACGGGACGCTCGGCCACACGCGGCTGGTCGCGGCGTCGGCCGATGTCCAGCGACTGCTGCTGTCCGGCGTCGACCTCAGCGGGGCGACCGCCCGCCTGTACGTGCGCGACGGCGACCGCACGGTGCCGGTCGACGTCGACCCCGACGGGAACGTCTTCGGCGGCGGGGTGATTCCGGTCCGCCAGGGCATGAGCGACGACGGCCAGACGGTCGTCTTCGCCGCGAACGAGGACGGCAGTCGCAGCCGCGAGCTCTACGTCCGCCGCAATGCGCTGCGGCCGGACGCCGACACGGTCGTCGCCAACCGCTCGCGCCGCGACGGCGACCCGCCGGGCACCGTCTGCGACGGCGGCTTCCTCGGCCTCGCCCCGGACGGGCGGCGAGCCCTGTTCAGCTGCGAGCAGCCGATGACCGACGGCGCGCCGGACGGTGAGGCCGGGCTCTACGAGTACGACCCGGTCCTGGACAGCCTGCGGTACCTCTACCCGAGCGGCCCGGTCGACGACGTGCTGGGAGCCGATCGCGATCTGCGGCGGATCTACGTCGCCGGTCCGTCCGAAGTGGGCGTCGATCGGAGCATCTGGCTGATCGACGACCGGGGCGCGCGAGAGGTCGTTCGCAACGCGATTCCGGCCGGCGATCTGCGAGCGTCGGTGGCGCGCGACGGGAAGCGCGTGGCGTTCCTCAGCGACAAGGGGCTCGACGACGGCTACGCCGGTCGGCAGATGTACGTCTACGACGCCACCGACGAGCCGGACGGGTCGCTGACCTGCGTCTCCTGCCGCCCGGGCGCGTCCTCCGGCGGCGAGGCGGAGTTCTCCGCGGGCGAGTTCGGGTTCCTCGACGCCCGTAGCGGCCCCGGCTCGAGCAGCTTCACGGACGACGGATCGTTCTTCTTCATGAGCACGGCCGCGCTGGCGCCCGGGGCGCCCGAGGGACCGAAGAGCGTCTACGAGTACCGCGACGGGCAGGTGCGGCTGCTGGCCGCGGGTACGGAGAAGGACGATGCGCGGTTCGCCGGCGCATCGCCGGACGGGACCGACGTCTTCGTGGTCACGGCGCAGTCGCTGGTGCCGCAGGACCAGGACTATCCGGTGCTCGACCTGTACAGCTTCCGGCGCGGGGGAGGGTTCCCGCCCGAGCCCGGGTGCAGCGACTGCGAGCCGCCAGCGCCGCCCGACCGCGGTGGCCCGACGCCGCAGGCCGCCGTCGGCAGCCAGCAGGACGCGCCGTTGAGCGTCGGCGAGCGTTCGCCGGCCTTCGCGCCGACCCCGAAGCCGAGGGTCGTCAGCCGCCGCGCGACGACGATGGCGATCGCGCTGCGGGTCCGCGTCCGCGTCGCGGGCACGATCCGGATCACCGGCAACGGTCTCCGGCGGACCTCGCGCAAGGCGTCGCGAGCCGGGACCTACGCGGTGACGGTGCGGTTGACGACCAAAGCCCGGCGCGCGGTCGCGCGTCGCGGTCGGCTGGCGGTGCGGATGCGGGTGCGGTTGACGCCGAAGGCCGGCGCGACCAGCAGCGCCGCAACCACCCTGACGATCAAGCGGACGACGAGGAAGGCCGCCTGATGCGCGCCACGATCACCCCCCGGGCGACCCGCCGCTGGCTCGTCGCCGTCCTGGCCACCGCCGGCGTCGCGGCGGTCCCGGCCGCGGCCGACGCGGTCGAGTTCGGCATCCAGCCGGGCACGGCGAAGGTGCAGCTGCTGGCTCCGGACGAGACGCCGCAGTCGCAGGCCGGTGCCCACCCCGACCTGCGGGTCGGGTTCCAGGTGGCCACCACGGAGCCGGACCGGTCCGGCAACGTCATGCCCGCCGGATCGCTGCGGGACGTCGACGTGCGGCTGCCGCCGGGCCTGATCGGCAGCCTGCGGGCGACGCCGATCTGCCTCGAGACGGCGAAGGACACCGAGCAGTGCCCGCGCGAGACGATGATCGGCACGGCCGACGTCTGGCTGAGCACGCGACCGAGCCGCCCGCCCGGAGGGGCGCTCAGCCGGGCGCTGGTCTTCCGGCTGCAGGCGCCGAAGGGCGTCGCGGCCCGGCTCGGGTTCAAGATCACGGGCATCTCGATCATCCTCGACGCCCGGGTCACCGCCGACGGCGGCTACCGGCTGGCGTCGGGCGCGACCGGGGTCTCCAACGCGGTGGCGCTCTTCCGCCAGGAGCTGACGCTGTGGGGCGTGCCGGCTGATCACAACGGCGACGGCCCGTTGATGGCCGACGCCACGAACAACATGACCTACGGCGTGCCCGGCCCCGGCCCGCGGCTGCCGTTCATGTGGGCGCCGACGCGCTGCGGCACACCGCTGGACGCCACCATCGACCTCCGCTCCTGGCAGCAGCCCGAGCACACGGTCCGGGAGGACGTGCGGGTCAGCGACGGGCTGAGCGGCTGCGACCAGCTGCCGTTCGCGCCGACGCTGGCGGTCCAGCCCGACACGAAGGCCGCCGGTCAGCCGTCGGGCTACACGGTCGATCTGAGCGTGCCCCAGCAGGAGGGTCCGGACGACCTGACCACGGCGCAGGTGCGTGATGCGACGGTGACGTTGCCGGAGGGCGTGGCGATCTCGCCGGGCCGGGCGCGGGGCCTGGACGTCTGCACCGACGCGCAGCTCGGCGCGGGCGCGGACGGCGCGGAGGCGTGCCCGGCGGCCAGTCGGGTCGGCGAGGTGCGGATCGACACGCCGCTGCTGCCCGATCCGCTGACCGGCAGCGTCTACATGGCGGAGCAGCGGTCGCAGGACCCGGCCTCGGGCGACATGTACCGGATGTTCGTCGTCGGGCACGACCCGGTCAGCGGGGTGCGGATCAAGTTGGTCGGGCGGATCAAGGCCGATCCGCGGACCGGGCAGCTGACGACCGTCTTCGCCGACAACCCGCAGATGCCGTTCTCGCGGCTGTCGCTGCGGCTCGACGGCGGCGACAAGGCCGCGCTGGTCAACCCGATGACCTGCGGCGAGAAGCGCGCCAGCCTGGCGGCCACGGCCTGGACCGATCTGGCGAAGACCGCGGATGCGACCTTCACCATCGACCAGGGGTGCCCGACCGGCAGCTTCGCGCCGAGTCTGACCGCCGGCACCGCCAGTCCGCTGGCCGGCCAGTTCTCGCCGTTCGCGGTAACCGTCCAGCGGGCCGACGGCGATCAGGATCTGTCGCAGATCGGGCTCGACCTGCCGTCGGGGCTGCTCGCGGCCCTCGGCAGCGTGCCGCTCTGCCCGGAGCCGCAGGCCGCCGCCGGCAGCTGCGACGCCGGTTCGCGGATCGGCACGGCGACGGTCGCCGCCGGCACCGGGGCGTCCCCCTACTCGCTCGGTGGGCCGGTCTACCTCGGCGGTCCCTACAAGGGTGCGCCGTTCAGCCTCTCGATCGCGGTGCCGGCGAAGGCCGGCCCGTTCGACCTCGGCCTGGTCGTGGTGCGGTCGCGGCTGCTGGTCGACGCCAACCACGCGAAGGCATCGGTGGTCTCCGATCCGCTGCCGACGATCGTCGGCGGGGTGCCGCTGCACCTGCAGCGGGTCCAGATCGAGCTCGATCGGCCCGGCTTCACGTTCAACGCGACCAGCTGCCAGCCGATGCAGATCGGCTCGACGCTGACCAGCACCGCGGGCGCGACCGCCGCTCCCGCGGTCCGCTACCAGGCGCAGGGCTGCGATCGGGTGCCGTTGCGTCCGACGCTGTCGATGACGCTGACCGGCAACGCCTCGCAGCTCGGCAAGTTCGGTGCGCCCGGGGTCGAGGCCGAGCTGACGCAGACGCCCGGCCAGTCCGGCTTGCGGCAGGTGCGGGTGACGCTGCCGGAGAGCGTGGCGTTGAACACGGCCAACGCCAACAAGCCGGGCGCACTCTGCGAGCCGGCGCAGGCGGCGGCGCGGTCGTGCCCGGAGAGCAGTCAGGTCGGGTGGGCGGAGGCCGAGACCCCCGCGCTGCACGAGCCGTTGAAGGGCCCGATCTACTTCGTCCGTGGCGAGCGGATCCAGGACGGCAAGGTGGTGAAGACGCTGCCGGGCCTGTACGTGAAGCTCGACGGCGAGGGCGTGCCGTTGGATCTGCGGGCGACCTCGTCGATCACGCGGACGACCCCACAGCGGCTGATCGCGGACTTCGCCGAGATCCCGGACGCGCCGATCAAGCGCTTCCGGATGAGCCTGAAGGCCGGCAGCGGTTCGGTGCTGCAGACGGCGAAGGGCGTCTGCCCGCAGGCGAAGCTCGCCGACGTGACGTTCAGTGGCCATACCGGGGGTGAGCAGTCGGCGCGGATCGCGGCTGCGGTTCCGGGTTGCGGTTTCGCGATCACCAGCACCACCAGCAGTCAGCGGCGGATCAGTGCCCGCGTCTCCGGGATCGGGGCGGGCACGCTGCAGCTGAGCGGCAGCGGCCTCGCGTCGGCCAAGCGCAAGATCCGCTCGGCCGATCGCGCCACGATCGCGGCGTCGTTGAAGCGGGCGAGCGTGCGCAAGCTGGCCCGTGGTCGCGCGGTGAAGGTGAAGATCCGGGTGCGGTTCGCCCCGAAGGTCGGGAAGGCGCGGACGGTGACCCGCACGGTCACGGTCAAGCCGGCCCGCCGCGCGAGGAAGCGCTGAGCCATGGAGCGGGCGGGCGGTGGCCGGACGATGGTCACCGCCCGCCCGGCCACCGTCGGCGCTAGATCGTCCCGCGCGGCGCCAGCCAGGCCACCGGCTGCCCGGTGACGGCGGCGATCGCGTCGTAGTCGCGGTCGTAGTGGAGGACGGTCGCGCCGGCCAGCTCGGCGGCCGCCGCGACCAGGTAGTCCGCCGTCGACGGTCCGCGGTGGGCGCCGCCGCCACGAGTGGCGAGCAGCTCCATCACCTCGACCGCACGAGCCGTGGCGCTGTCGTTCGTCGCGGCCCGGGCCAGGACGCCGAGGTCGGCCCGCCGCTGGCGGAACCGCTCCGGCCGGTCCTCGTGGTGCAGCAGCTCCAGGGCCACGACGTCGCAGATCAGGATCCGGCCGGCGCGCACGAGGGTCGCGAACCGCTCGCGGACGGCGCTGGGGGTCGACCGCTGGCGGGTCTTGACCCAGGCGCTGGTGTCGGCCAGGTAGAGCGGCTCAGCCGTCGACATCGGTCATCGGATCGGCGTCGCGGCGACGGGCGAAGCGCTCGAAGGCGTCGTCGGGCAGCTCCCAGGCCAGCAGCCGCTCGACCGCCGCCTCGCGGACGACCCGCTCGAGTGCCACCCGGACGGTGTCGGTGGTGCGGCTGCTGCCGATCGCCGCGCCGGCCTGGGCGACCAGGTCGGTGTCGAGGATCAGGGAGGTCCGCTTCATGGGCACCAGCCCAGCGTACGTCATGAAGCGAAACTAGCGTAGGAATCCGTGGAGTCTCTACATATGAATGCGCCAACTGCGTGCGTAATGCGTGTCAACTCTCCGCGCCGGCGTAGGGCGGGTAGACGTCGACCATCGCGATCGGCAGCTGGTCGCCGATCCACACGGCCCAGCCGTCGCGGCCGGCCTCGCGCAGGAAGGTCAGCCGGCGGCGGGGCAGCTCCGGGTTGGCGAACGAGACCCGCTCGACCGTCGTCGACGGCGGCACCGGCTCCTCGTCCTGCCAGAGCGCGCGCTCACCCTCGCCGGCGGCGGGGGTCGGGGCGGCCGTCAGCTCGTCGAGCGGGCGCCACTCCAGCTCGCGCCAGCGCAGCGGCCGGGCGTGGGGGTCGAGCGCGGCGCTGTCCTCGGCGCCGACCGACAGCACCACGTGGCGAGGGTCGGCGTCGTCGACGGCCAGCAGCGCCCGCTGGCGCTTGTCCTCCAGGTGCCACGCGGCCCAGGCCCGGGCGCCCTCGGCGGCGGCGATCCGCTGGACGCCGCGGACGCTCCAGGCGCGGTCGTCGCAGTCGACGCGGGCACCGACCTGCAGCCGCTCGACGTGCGAGGCGATCCCGGCCCGTCCCTCGGGCAGCTCGCCGTTGCGCTCGGCCCGGGTCGACTGCCGCAGCGCGAGCACGAAGCTCGCCGCCGCGACCACGGCCAGGACTGCGACGACGATCCCGAGCAGCATCGCCGTCGAGCATAGGCCAGGGACTTCGTCGCGACCCGCCCCAGGGGCTATGCTATAAATCCGGATCAGGAATAAGAGTTTCCGCGGGCCGGGTTTCCGGAGCCGCGGGAACGACCACTCCGCGACCGCCCCCACGGCGATCGCTCGTGCACGTGCATCAGCCGTCGGCCGTCCGACGGGGGACTGGGTGAAGGACGACACCGAGCCACGCATGCGCACCCCTGCCCGCCCCTCCCTGCCCGACGGCGCCCCGCCGGTCGTCGCCCTCGACGGCGTCGGCAAGACCTTCGCCAACGGCACCGCCGCGCTCGACGCCGTCGACCTGACCGTCGCGCCCGGCGAGCTGGTCTCGTTCGTCGGCCCCTCCGGCTGCGGCAAGTCGACCGTCTTCCGCCTGATCGCCGGCCTCGCCGACCCCAGCCGCGGCGCGGTCGCGGTGATGGGCCAGCCGCCGCAGCGCGCCCGCCGCGACGGCGACGTCGCCTACGTCTTCCAGGAGCCGACCCTGCTGCCGTGGGCCAGCGTCCGCGACAACGTCGCCCTGCCGCTGCGGCTGCGCGGACTCGGGCGCCGCGAACGCCGCGCCGCCGCCGACCGCGCGCTCGAGCTGGTCGACCTCGCCGGCCACCACCGCGACCTGCCCCGCCAGCTCTCGGGCGGGATGCGGATGCGGGTCTCGATCGCCCGCGCGCTCGTCTCGCGGCCGCGGCTGCTGCTGATGGACGAGCCGTTCGGGGCGCTCGACGAGATCACCCGCCAGGCGCTCCAGGGCGAGCTGCTGCGGATCTGGAGCCAGGCCGACGAGATGACCGTCCTCTTCGTCACCCACAACGTCTTCGAGGCGGTCTACCTGTCGACGCGGATCGCGGTGATGGCGCCGCGCCCGGGCCGGATCGCCGCCGAGCTGACCGTCCCCGAGCCGTATCCGCGCGACGCCGGCTTCCGGACCTCGCCCGCCTTCAGCGCCGCGGTCGCCGCGGTCGGCGAGCGGTTGCAGGCCGGCGCGCTGCCGGTCGGCGCGGGAAGCGAGGCCGACCGTGTCGAGTGACGTGCTGGCCCGCGGCGAGGCCCCCGCGACGACGACGGCCGGCGGCCACGCCCTCCGCGCCGCCGCCGGCCGCGCCCCCCGCCTGCTCGCCCGCGGCCTCCGGCGGGCGCTGCCGCCGCTGCTGGTGCTGGTCGTGGTGCTGCTCGCGTGGCAGGCGATCACCCGCTGGGGCGACGTCCCGAAGTACCTGGTGCCGGCCCCGACCGACGTCGCCGCCGCCGCCCGCGACAACGCCTCCGACCTGCTGACCTCGCTGCTGACGACCGCCCGCGAGGCGGTGACCGCGTTCGTGGTCAGCGGCGCGCTCGGGATCCTCGGCGCGATCGCCCTCGCCAGCTCGCGGACGCTGGAGCGCAGCGTCTACCCCTACGCGATCGTGCTCCAGACGATCCCGGTGGTCGCGACCGCGCCGCTGATCGTGATCTGGTTCGGCGCCTCGATCACGTCGGTGGTGGTGATCGCCGCGATCATGGGCTTCTTCCCGGTCCTCTCCAGCACGCTGACCGGGCTGCGGGCGACCGACCACCGGCTGACCGACCTCTTCGCGCTCTACGACGCCGGCCGCTGGCAGACGCTCTGGCGGCTGCGGGTGCCCGCGGCGCTGCCGTACGTCGTCTCCGGCCTGCGCGTCTCCAGCACCCTCGCCGTGGTCGGCGCGATCGTCGGCGAGTACATCGCCGGGATCGGCAACGGCGAGGCCGGCCTGGGCTACGCGATCACCCAGTCGGCGATCCGGCTGGAGACCGCCTACCTGTTCGCCGCCGGGATCGCCGCGTCGATCCTCGGCATCGCCTTCTTCCAGCTCGTCAACGGGCTCTCGCGGCTGCTGCTCGGGTCGTGGCACGAGTCCGAGCTGCGGGTGGAGCGATGAGCGCCCGCCCGACCCCGACCCCGATCGGCGCCCGCCGGTCGACCCCTCCCGGAAGGACCACCATGAAGCACCGCATCCTGCCCCTGCTGCTGGCCGTCGGGGTCGCCCTCGGCCTCGCCGCCTGCGGGGGAGACGACGGCGACGGCGCGGCCGACGGCGGACCGCGCCGCGCGACCCTGGCGCTCGACTGGTTCGCCCAGCCCTCGAACGGCGGGCCCTACGCGGCCCAGGACGCCGGCTACTACCGCGACCGCGGAATCGAGCTGACGATCCAGCCCGGCAGCGCCCAGGCGACGTCGATCCAGATCGTCGGCGGCGGCAAGGCCCAGTTCGGCCTCGAGACCGCGGAGAACATCCTCCAGGCCCGCGACAAGGGCGTGCCGATCGTGGCGCTGGCGGCGACGCTGCAGAAGAGCCCGGCGGTGCTGCTGTACCACCGCGGCCAGCCGATCCGCAGCTACCGCGACCTCAACGGCCGCACCGTCTACACCCAGATCGGCGCGCCGGTCTGGCAGTACCAGAAGAAGAAGTACGGCCTGGACGACGTCAAGGACCGCCAGTTCGCCGGCTCGTACGCGCCCTTCGCCAAGGACGAGCGGGCGGTCGCGCAGGGCTACGTCACCTCGAGCCCGGCCCAGCTGAAGGCCCAGGGCGTCGACGTCGACGTGCTCGAGAACCCGGAGGGGATCGGCTACGGCAGCGTCCTCTTCACCACCGAGCGCGAGATCCGCGACCACCCCGACCTGGTCCGCGACGTGGTCGCCGCGACCGTCCAGGGCTGGGAGCGCTACCGCGACCACGACGACGAGGTCAGCGCGGTGCTGGCGCGCAACGCCAAGGGCCGCACGGTCGAGGACCTGAAGGCCGAGGGCGAGGCCCAGAAGCCGTTCATCTGGACCGGCGACGCCGAGACCCACGGCTTCGGCTGGACCACGGCCGCGCGCTGGCAGGCGACCGCCGACCTGCTGCTGAAGGCGGGCGCGATCGGCAAGCCGGCCGACGTCCGCAAGGCGTTCACCACCGAGTTCCTGCCGCAGCGATGAGCGCCCGGATCCGGCTCAACGCCGTCACCGTCAACGGCCCGACCGTCTCGCCGGGCCTCTGGGCCCACCCCGAGGAGCGGGCCCACGAGTACACGTCGCTGCGCCACTGGCGGGCGCTCGCCCGGACGCTGGAGGAGGCCCGCTTCGACGCGATCTTCTTCGCCGACATGCTCGGGCTCTACGACGTCCACCAGGCCAGCCCGGCGCCGGCCCTGCGGCAGGCGATCCAGGTGCCGCTGAACGACCCCACCTACCTGATCCCGGCGATGGCGGCGGTCACCGAGCACCTCGGGTTCGCGGTCACCGTCTCGACCACCTACGACCAGCCCTACCCGGTCGCGCGGCGGCTCTCGACGCTCGACGTCCTGACCGGCGGGCGGGTCGGCTGGAACGTCGTGACCTCGAACCTGGCCAGCGCCGCCCGCGCCCACGGCCACGCCGACGAGGTCCCCGCCCAGGAGCGCTACGACCGCGGCGACGACTTCCTGGCCGCGGCCTACGCGCTCTGGGAGTCCTCGTGGGAGGACGACGCGATCGTCCTCGACCGCGAGGGCCGGGTCCACACCGACCCGGACAAGGTCCACCAGATCGACCACGTCGGGCCGTGGTTCTCGCTGCCCGGTCCGCATCTGCTGGGCCCGACCCCGCAGCGGACGCCGTTCCTGTTCCAGGCCGGGTCGTCCGAGCGCGGACGCGAATTCGCCGCCACCCACGCCGAGGCGATCTTCCTCAACACCCCGACCGCGGCGGCGACGAAGTTCATCGTCGACGACATCCGCGGCCGCGCCGAGCGGCTGGGGCGCGACCCGGCGTCGGTGCTCTTCTTCCCGAAGCTGACGCCGATCGCCGCCGCCAGCGACGAGGAGGCCCGCGAGCGCTACGACGACTTCCTGCGCTACTCGTCGACCGAGGGGATCTTCACCCTGCTCGGGGCGTGGACCGGGCTCGACTTCGCCGAGGTCGGCGAGGACCGGCTGCTGGCGTTCGTGGAGAAGGCCGACCAGCGCGGGCTGGTCGAGTCGCTGCGGCGGACGCGGCCGAACGGCGGCTGGTCGGTCGACGAGCTGGCCAGCGTCTTCGCCTTCGGCACCAGCGCGCTGACGATCGGCGGTCCGACCTCGATCGCCGACGAGATCGAGCGCTACGTCGAGCAGACCGGCGTCGACGGCTTCAACATCGCGTCGGTGATCCAGCCCGGGACGGTCGCGGCGTTCGCCGAGCACGTCGTCCCCGAGCTGCAGCGCCGCGGCCTGGTCCAGCGCGAGTACGGGCCCGGCACCCTGCGCGAGAAGCTCGCCGGCGGCGGGCCCCACCTGCGCGACGACCACCCCGGCCGCGCGATCGCCGACCGCGCGGGCTGGCGGCGCGACCGGACCGACGCGGCGACCGCGTCCTGAGAGGAGCGAGCATGGCGACCAAGCAGATCCACCTGACCCTCGTCGAGCAGGGCGGCCCGGCCGCCGACAGCGGGCTCTGGAACCACCCCGACTTCCCGCCGCGGCTGAACGAGGACCCGCGCTACTGGGAGCGGCTGGCGCGGACGCTGGAGGCCGGCGGGTTCGACGCGATCTTCTTCGCCGACACTCCGGCCCTGCGCGCGGACAGCCCCGAGGCCCGCGACCACCACCTGCGCAGCGGCGGCGTCCCGCGGCTCGACCCGGCCTACCTGATCCCGCTGATGGCGGCGGTCACCGAGCACCTGGGCTTCACGGTCACGTCGTCGATCAGCTACGACCACCCGTATCCGCTGGCGCGCAAGTTCACCACCCTCGACCACCTGACCGACGGCCGGATCGGGTGGAACGTGGTGGCGAACAA
The DNA here is from genome assembly GCF_034096925.1 of Patulibacter defluvii. Taxonomy (NCBI): domain Bacteria; kingdom Bacillati; phylum Actinomycetota; class Thermoleophilia; order Solirubrobacterales; family Patulibacteraceae; genus Patulibacter; species Patulibacter defluvii. Next base: position 14,292 of record NZ_JAWZSQ010000030.1, on the reverse strand, counting down.
CGTGCGGGCGGCGGCGCTCAACCACGGGCTCGACGACCAGCTGCCCCACGACGACCGCTACGACCGCGGCGACGCGTTCCTGGCCGCGGCCTACGCGCTCTGGAACGCCAGCTGGGAGGACGGGGCGGTGCTGCGCGACCCGCAGCGCGGGGTCTACGTCGACCCCGAGCTGGTCCACGAGGTCGACCACGAGGGTCCCTGGTTCCGGGTCCGCGCGCCGCACCTGGCCGAGCCCTCGCCGCAGCGGACGCCGGTGCTGTTCCAGGCCGGGTCGTCGGACCGCGGGCGCCGCTTCGCCGCCACCCACGCCGAGTGCGTCTACCTGAACGCGAACTCGATCGAGGAGACCGGCTACCTGGTGGCCGACGTCCGCCGGCGGGCCGACGGGCTCGGGCGCGACGGGTCGCGGCTGAAGTTCCTGCCCCGGATCATCCCGGTGCTGGGCGGGACCGAGGAGGAGGCCCGGCGCCGCTACGAGGACTACGTCGACCACCACGACGAGCAGTCGGCCGTGGTGATCCTCCAGCAGTGGGCGGGGATCGACGTCCGCGGCCGCGACCCGGAGGAGCCGCTGGACCTGGCGACGCTGGTCGTCGAGGGCGCCAGCAGCCAGCACACCGGCGACTACCTGAAGCGGCGGCAGGCGGCCGAGGGGCGGCGGTTCACCGTCCGCGACCTGCTGCGGATGTACGCCTTCGGCGGCGAGGGCAACGTGACGGTCGGGACGCCGGAGCAGGTCGCCGACGTGCTCGATCGCTACGTGGAGGAGGCCGACGTCGACGGCTTCAACGTCGCCTACATGGTCCGTGAGCGGAGCGTCGCCGAGTTCGCCGAGCAGGTGGTGCCGGAGCTGCGCCGGCGGGGACGGCTGCCGGCCGAGCCGCGCCGGGGGACCCTCCGCGAGCAGCTGTTCGGTGCCGGTCCGCTGCTGCCCGACGACCACCCGGGACGGCGGGCCGCGCTCGTCTCCCGCCCTTGACAAGAAAGTTTGTCAATGGTTCGATCGGGAGCGGATGCATGACGTCGACGTGATCGACGAGCCGGCGACCGCGGTCGTCGCGCTCGATCCGGTGCGGACCCGGCTGCTGGCCGCGCTGCGCGAGCCGGCCTCGGCCTCGGCGCTGGCCGAGCGGGTCGGGCTGACCCGGCAGAAGGTCAACTACCACCTGCGGACGCTCGAGGCCCACGGGCTGGTCGAGGTGGCGGAGACCCGCCGCTGGGGCGGCCTGACCGAGCGGCTGCTGGTGGCGACCGCGGTCGGCTACGTGGTCTCGCCGGGGGCGCTCGGCGACGCCGCCACCGATCCGGCGCGGACGCCCGACCGGCTGTCGGCGGCCTTCCTGATCGCGCTCGCGGCACGGGCGGTGCGCGAGGTCGGCGGCCTGGCGCGCCAGGGCCGGCGGGAGCGCCGGCGGCTGGTGACGTTCGCGCTCGACAGCGAGATCCGCTTCGCCTCGCCCGCCGACCGGGCCGCGTTCGCCGACGAGCTGACCGAGGCCGTCGTGCGGCTGGCCGCCAAGTACCACCGGCGCGAGGGCGAGGGCCGCTGGCACCGGCTGCTGGTGGCCGCCCACCCGATGCCCGACGACGCCGTGCCCGATCCCGATCCCGACGGCGAGGAGCCCCGATGAGCAGCCCCGAGCAGGACGACCCGACCGAGCGCGTGGTGCGGGTGCAGACCGAGGTCCCGACCGGCCCCGAGCAGACCTGGCGGGCGATCGCCACCGCGGCCGGGATCAGCGGCTGGTTCACGGCCGCGCAGGTCGAGGAGCGCGAGGGCGGGCGGATCGTCACCGATCACGGCCCGTTCGGCACCTCCGAGGGGACGGTGACCACCTGGGATCCGCCCCACCGCTTCGTCTACGAGGAGCGCGACTGGAACCCGGACGATCCCGCGGCGCCGGTCTGGGCGACCGAGATCGTCGTCGAGGCCCAGGAGGGCGGCCACTGCGTCGTGCGGCTGGCCAGCGGCTTCTTCCACGGCGGCGAGGGCTGGGAGGACCAGCTCGGCGGCACCGACGAGGGCTGGGCGCGCGGGATGGTCAACCTGCGCCTGTACCTGACCCACTTCGCCGACCGGCCGACGGCCAACGTCTTCCTGATCGGCAGCGTCGGGGCGGACCGCTCGGCCGCCGCGGCACGGCTGCTGCGGGCGGCGGGGCTGGAGGGCGTCGCGGTCGGCGATCCGGTCGCCGCGGCCGCCGGCCGACCGCCGCTGGAGGGCGTGGTCGAGCACGTCGGGCCGACCGGGGTCGTCGTCCGCGGGCCCGACGGCCTCCACGAGCTCGACGCCTGGCAGCACGCCACCACCTCGGTCTCGGTCCGCGCCTACCTGCACGGCGACGACGGGGTCGCCCGCGCCCGCGAGGAGGACGCGCGCTGGAGCGCCTGGCTGCGCGAGGTCTTCCCCGACTTCTCCCCGCCCGGATCGCCGGTGCCGCCGGCGTAGGGCGGGCGGGGCCGCTAGTAGTCCGCCCAGCCCTTGCGCGTGTAGTCCAGGATCGCCGGCCGGTCGAGGGTGGTCGGACGGACGTCGCGGGGGCCGCGATCGGGGGCGAAGACCGCCGCGGCGCGGAGCACGTCGGGACGCAGGAAGCGCAGGCCGGCGGGGGCGCCGGCCAGGGTCAGCGGCGGCGCGACCCGCCGCTCGGCCGCCGGCGCCGCCAGCCAGAAGCCCCAGTCGCCGAAGGTCGGGACGTCGACGTGGTACGGGCGGCCGCGCCAGCCGGCCAGACTCAGGGTCTTGCCGACCGACCAGAAGGCGTCGGGGGCGAAGTAGGGCGATCCCGACTGGACGACCATCACGCCGCCGGGAGCGAGCGCGCGGGTCCGCACCATCCCGTAGAGCTCGGCGCTGTAGAGCCGGGCCAGGCCCTGGTCGTCGGGATCGGGGAAGTCGACCACGACCACGTCCCAGCGGCGCGCGTCGTCGCCGCTCAGCCGCCGGACCCACGAGAACGCGTCGGCGTTGGTGACCGTCACCCGCCGGTCGTCGAGGGCTCCGCGGTTCATCCGCCGCAGCCGCGGATCCTCCCGCGCCAGCCGCGTCATCGCCGGATCGAGGTCGACCAGCCGCACCTCCCGCACCTGCCGGTGGCGGAGCACCTCGCGGACCGCCATCCCGTCGCCGCCGCCCAGCACCAGCACCCGCGTCGGCGCCGCGCCGCCGGGACCGCGGAGGGCGGCCGCCGCCGACAGGGCCGGGTGGACCAGCGCCTCGTGGTAGCGGTACTCGTCGCGGCTCGACAGCTGCAGGTCGCCGTTGAGGAACAGCCGCACGTCCTTCGTGCCCGAGAAGGTGGCGCTCTCGGTGATGTCGATCTCCTGGTAGGGCGTGCGCTCGCTGACCACGATCGGGTCGTCGTAGAGCTGCTGGCGGGCCGAGACCTCGAACCGTCCCGCGTAGGCCAGGCCGGCGGCGACCGCGATCGCCCCGACCACCAGCACCGCGATCGCGCCGACCCGCTGCCGTCCCCGCAGGTCGCCGCGGAAGACCACCAGCACGATCACCGCCGCGCAGACCAGGTTCAGCAGCCCCGCGGCCAGCGCCCCGCGCAGCTGGCCCAGCAGCGGCAGCAGCAGGAACGGGAACGCCAGCCCGCCGACCAGCGCGCCGATGTAGTCGGCCGCCGTCAGGTCGGCCACCGCCCGTGCCGCGTCCTGGCGCCGGACCCGCTGCAGCAGCTCCATCAGCAGCGGCAGCTCGGCCCCGACCAGGGTCCCGCAGAGCAGCGACATCAGCACCACGGCCGGCGTGTAGATGCCGGCGTAGGCGAACGCGGCGTAGCAGACGAGGACCGAGAAGCCGCCCGCCACGGCGACCCCGGTCTCGATCGCCACGAACGCCCCGAGCGGCCGTCGCAGCAACGGCTTGGCCGCCAGCGCCCCGAGCCCGAGCGCGAACACGAACAGCGAGACGACGAGCGAGGTCTGGGTCACCGACGACCCGACCAGGACCCCGCCGAGCGCCACCAGCGCCAGCTCGTAGACCAGCGCGCAGGCGGCGCACGCGCCCGCGGCGGCCAGCAGCAGCGCCCGCGCGCCGCGCCTCATCGGGCGCCCGCCGGGCGGGGGAGGACGGCGGCGCCGGCGGCGCCGCCCGGCCTCACGAGATCGAGGCGGCGACGATCGCGCCGACCGCCAGGTGGGTGACGACGGTGATCCACACCGCCGGATGATGATCGTCGTGGGCGACCATCGCGCCCAGGTCGCCCGGGGTCAGCAGGTCGACGACCTTGAACACCAGCCCGATCAGCACCACGCCGAGCAGCCCGTAGCCGGCCGCGTCGACCAGGCCCTTCTCCAGCTCGTCGTTGGAGGAGAGGATCGCGACCACGATCGTGACGCTGTTGGCGATCAGACCCGAGGCCAGGACGGCGGTCAGGTCCTTGTTCTTGTCCTCCCAGATCTGCTTGCGCAGGTTGCCGGGCGTCGCCAGGTCGACCGTCACGAAGCCGGCCACCAGCACCAGCAGCCCGACGGCGGAGTAGGCCGCGGCGGAGCCGATGCCGGTGAGCAGGTCGTTGAGCGTGTCGGTCATCAGGCGCTGGGTGGGGTCGAGGAGGACGGCGGATCGGCGTCGGCCGGCCCGTCGTCGGACGTCGGGGTCGGCGGCGCGGTCGGCGGCGCAGCGGCCGTCGACGCGAACCGGCCGCGCGCGTCGCGACGCGGCGCGCGGCGCTGGGAGCGGCGCATCCGCCAGGCGAAGAAGACGACGGTCAGGGCGACCAGCAGCACCACCAGCGAGATCGCGAAGCCGATGCCGTTGGCCCGCAGCCAGTCCGACCCGGGCTTGCCGGTCAGGTGGTCGCCGCCGGGCGCGGCCTGCGCGGTGGCGGGCTCGGCCGGCACCGCCTGGTCGAGCGTCAGCGGCAGCGCGGCGGTCGCGTTGCGCAGTGCCTTGTCGTCGTCGTCGCCGAGCAGGTCGCCCGAGGAGAGCGAGGAGAGGTCCTCCAGCCGCGACCGGACCGTGCTGCTCGACAGCCCCGGGACGGTCGAGACGACGCTCCACGCGGCCGAGTCCTCGGATTCGCAGGAGCCGCAGGTGTAGGTGATCGAGACCTGCAGCTCGATCGCGCCCTTCGAGCACTCCGGCCCGGCCGCCACCCGCTGGTTGGGGCCGGCGCTGGAGACGGCATCCTGCTTCGGCACGCCGGAGTCGGACAGCTGGACCACGTAGCCGAAGCAGACGCCGGTCTCGCTGGTCGCCTCGGCCAGGCTCGACGCCAGCTCGACCCGGTCGGCGGCAGCCATCAGCACGCCGTCGCCGGCCTGCTCGGGGGTGATCTCGGGGGCGGTGGGGGTGCCGGTGGTCGTCTCAGCGACGTAGACGTTGACGGCCTGGGATCCGCGCTGCTGGACGTCGGGTTCGGCCTGGCCGAGCTCCGTCCCCGTCGTCGTCTGCGCCCCGGCGACCGCCGGCAGCAGCGCCACGACCAGCGCCACCAGCAGCGCCAGCGCCAGCCCGACCGGGGCCGCCAGCCGACCGCGCGCGCTCACTTGCCGCTCCCCGGTCCGCCGCCGCGGAAGCCCTCGGCGCGGCCCGAGTAGGTACCGAACCAGCCGCCGACGAACGGGTACCAGTGGGCGTAGCCGCGCTCGGGGTCGTCGACCTCGATGTCGGTCCCGCCGCCGGTCCGCGGCCGGATCGCCAGGAAGGTGTCGGAGTAGCGCAGGAAGACGCCGCCGGGATCGGTCAGCCGATCGGCCGGCTTCCAGGCGTCGGTGATCTCGGAGACGACCTTCTCGACCCGCTTGTCGCTGCGGTACAGCTCGGCCCCGCCGCGCTTGCCGACGTGGCTGTAGTGGTCCTTGACGTAGCCCTTGACCGACGAGCCGCAGGAGGAGAGCGTCCCCACCAGCACGGCGAGCGCGATCACGGCCACGATCGCGCCGATCACCAGCGTGGTCGTCGACTTGCTCGTGCCGCTCACGGCGCCGGCTCCTCGACCACGGTCACGGTGGTGCGGGTGCGGACGACCTCGCCGCGCTCCGGGTACAGGTGCCAGCTCTCCCAGCCCGGCTCCGCGTCGGGCAGCAGCCGCAGCGCGGTCAGCGCGTCGGGCGTGCCGGGGAACGCGGCCAGCAGCCGGTCGCGACCGCCGCCGTCGGCCCGCAGCTCGGCGCCGAGGGCGGCGACCGCCGCCCGCCCGGGCCGTTCGACGGTGGCGGCGAAGCGGTAGCGGAGCCCGTCGCGCTCGACGCTGGCCGGCGCCGCGGCCAGCGTCCGCCCGTCGGGCGCGCCATAGGCGACGACCTCGGTCAGCCGGCGGTCTCCGGCGGCCACCTCGACCGCGTGCGAGGCGCCGAGCACGTGCAGCCGCAGCCGCAGGTCGCCGAGCGCGACCTCGGCCGAGGCGAGCGCCGCCGGGGCCGAGGCGCCCGGCAGCAGCGACCACGCCAGGTCGTCGGCGGCGGCGTCGCGGAAGGGGACGTCGAGCTGGACGAGCACGGACTCAGGCGGCCGGCCGGTCGGACGGGTCGTCGGCCCGCAGCGCCTCGTAGGCGACCTCGGCCCGCCGCGCCAGGTCGCGCAGCTGCTCGATCCGCGGCTCGAGCGCGGCGGCCCGCGCCTCCTGCTCCTCGGCGGTCCGGGTCAGCTGCTCCAGCTCGCCGCCGGCCGCCGCCCGCTCGCGCAGCCGCGTGGCCTCGGCCCGCGCCTGGGCGTGGGCGGTGATCGCCGCGCCGGCCGCCTCGCGCGCGGCGTCGAGGGCGGCCCGCGCCGCCGCCACCGGGTCGCCGGCGGACGTCCCGCCGCTGCTCGCGCCGTCGCTCACGCGGTCGCTCCGCCGGCGCGGCCGGCCGGGTAGATCTCGAGCAGGTGGGCGGGGACGACCTCGCCGGTCGAGACCTCCCACGAGCCCTCCTGCGACCAGCGCTCGAAGCCCAGCCGCTTGCCGCCCTCGGCCTTGTAGTCGACGTACCAGGCGGCGCCGCTCTCGGGCACGCCGGTGGTGCCGGTCGAGGTGAAGCGGGCCTTGCCCGACTCGACCTTCTTGTAGGTGCGGCCGCCGTAGGTGACCGAGCCCGAGGGCTCCAGCTCGCCGGCGTCGTCGACCGCCTTCCAGAGCGCCACGTCGGTGCCGTCGGAGAGATCGACCGAGAGCCAGGTCCGCTCGTCGCCGCCGGCGTCGAGGTGGTACTCGGACCAGACGTAGCCGTCCTCGTCGAAGCGGATCTCGCCGCGGACGACGTAGTCGTGGCCGCCGTGGGCGACGACGGCGCCGACGCCGAGCCCGTCGAGCGGCCCGCCCGGGCCCTCGGCCAGGGGGTCGCTGGGGGCGGCCAGCGGGGCCGGCCGGGCCTGGCGGTTCCTCGACCACCAGAGGCCGATCGCCACTCCGATGGCGACGAGCACGACGATCACGATCACGGCGACCATGGGGCGGACCCTAGCGGGAGGGCGCCATGTCGCAAACCCTCGCGCCGATCGCGGACCGCGCTTTCCCGTCAGGTGCAGGGAGGACCGCCGAACGGCGCCCGTCCGTCCGGGCGGACCCGCAAGATCAGACGCCGCTGCGCGCGCGCCGTCACGGAACTCCGGCGCCCGCTCTGGCAGGCTTCCGACCCCCGCGTGTCCGCTCCGAACGCCACCCCCAACCTCCGCCCCTGGCAGCAGCAGGTCCTGGCCAAGATGGAGGCCTGGACGTCGGGCACCTTCCTGGTCGCCGCGGCGCCCGGGGCGGGCAAGACCCGGCCGGCGCTGGAGCAGGCGGTGCGGCTGCTCTACGCGCGCGAGGCCGACCGGGTGGCGCTCGTCTGCCCGACCGCGCCGCTGACCCGCCAGTGGGCCGCGGCCGCCGCCCGGCTGGGGCTGAACCTCGCTCCCGACGCCACCGAGCTGACCCCGCCGGCCGGCTTCCACGGCGTCGCGGTGACCTACGCCCGGGTCGCGCAATCGGCCGAGCGATGGGCGGGCCAGTGCCTGGAGAGCACGCTGGTGATCGCCGACGAGGCGCACCACCTGGGGGAGGAGCTGGCCTGGGGCCAGGGCTTCACGCTCGCGCTCGGGCGCGCGAAGCGCTGGCTGCTGCTCTCCGGCACCCCGTTCCGCTCCGACGCCAGCCCGATCCCGGGGGTCGACTACGACAGCGACGGGGTCGCCCAGCCGGACTACGCCTACGGCTACGCCGACGCGGTCCGCGATGCCGTCTGCCGCCCGGTCACGTTCATCCCCTTCGACGGCGCGATGTCGTGGCGGGTCGGGGACGAGACGGTCGAGGGCTCGTTCGCCGACCAGGTGGCGAGCGACCAGCGGGCCAAGCGCTACCGGACGGCGATTTCGACCGAGCTGGCCGGGGCGCTGCCGAAGATCCTCGGCGACGCCCACCGGCGGCTGATCGGCCTGCGCGAGACCAACCACCCGACGGCGGGCGGGCTGGTGGTGACGGCCGACAGCGACCACGCGCGGGCGGTGGCGGCGACGCTCCACCAGATCACCGGCTCGCCGCCGGTGGTGGTGATGCACACCGATCCCCAGGCCCACCGCCGGCTGGCCGAGTTCACCGACTCGAGCGAGCCGTGGATCGTCGCCGTCAACATGGTCAGCGAGGGCGTCGACATCCCGCGGCTGCGGGTCGGCGTCTACGCGACGACGGCGAAGACGGCGATGATCTTCCGCCAGATCGTCGGCCGCTTCGTGCGGACCGTGCCCGGGCGGCCGATCGAGAGCTCATGGCTCTACCTGCCGGCCGAGCCGACGCTGCGCGCGCACGCGGCGGAGATCGACCGCGAGCTGGTGCCGCTGCTGCGCCGCAAGTCGGACGTCGATCCCGACGCGATGCTCGACGACGGGGCGCTGGAGCAGGCCAACCGGACCGAGGACGAGGCCGGCCTGGCCCCGGAGTGGCAGGCGCTGGAGGCGGACATGGCGCCGGCCGCGCAGCTCGACCTGTTCGGCGGCGCGACCCCGATCCGGGCCCCGGAGCCGATCGTCCCGGTGGCGGCGCCGGCGACGGCCGCGGCGCCCGTTCCCGGCGCGGTGGCGGCCCCGCCGGCGGTCCAGGACGTGCCGCTCTGGCAGCAGCGCCAGCGGCTGCGCGACGCCCGCCACCGGCTGGTGGCCGAGCTCGGCCGCAGCCGCCGCGCCTCGCACCGCGAGATCAACGCCTGGCTGAACGCGCGGGTCGGGATCGCCAAGGTCGACGACGCGACGATCGAGCAGCTGGAGCAGTCGATCGACGTCCTCCACGACGCGCTCGCCGGCCGCGCGTAGGGCGACCGGCGAGGTCGCTCGGGTAGCGTGCCGCGCCATGGAGATCGCGATCCGCCACGCCCCGAGCTTCGCCGCCGCCCGTCTGACCCTCGCCGGTGGCGAGGCCCTGAACGCGGAGTCGGGCGCGATGATGGCCACCTCGGCCGGGGTCGAGGTCGAGTCGAAGATGCGCGGGGGCCTGAAGGGCGCCTTCAAGCGCGGGATCCTCGGCGGCGAGTCGCTCTTCGTCAGCACCTTCACCGCGCCCGCGCAGGGCGGCTGGGTCGACGTCGCGGCGCGGCTGCCCGGCGACCTGCTGGTGCTCGACGTCGACGGGGCGGTCAACCTGGCCCGCGGCGCCTACCTGGCGGCCGAGGAGGGCGTGACGATCGACGCCAAGTGGGGCGGCTTCAAGAACCTGGTCGGCGGCGAGGGCGGCTTCCTGGTCCGGGCCGAGGGCCGCGGCCAGCTGCTGACCGCCGCCTACGGGGCGATCGACGTCCTCGAGCTGGGCGCCGGCGAGTCGGTCGTCGTCGACTCCGGCCACATGGTCGCCTACGAGGAGGGCGTCGAGTTCTCGCTCCGCAAGGTCACCTCGGGCCTGATCCAGTCGGTCAAGAGCGGCGAGGGCTTCGTCTTCGAGTTCCGCGGCCCCGGCCGGGTCTGGATCCAGACCCGCAACCCGGGCCAGCTGGTCTCGTGGCTGACCGCCGAGTTGCCCTTCTCGCGCGGGTGACGGGTACGGTGTCGCCGATGCGCGCCCGCGTCGCCCTCTGCATGGCCCTGCCCTACGCCATCGCCCTGGCCGCGATGGCGCTGGCGGGCTGAACGGCCGCCTACGGCAGGTCGGCCACGACCTCGGCCAGCGACTTGCGGATGCCGGTCAGGAACGGCAGCTCCTCGCGCATGTGGGCGCGGGCGCGGGCGCCGCGCAGCTCGCGCATCAGGTCGACGATCCGGGTCAGCTCGTCGGCCTCGAAGGCCAGCAGCCACTCGTAGTCGTTGAGGGCGAAGGCGCTGATCGTGTTCGCCCGCACGTCCTTGAATCCGGCCGCCATCATGCCGTGCTCGCGCAGCATCGCCGAGCGCTCGTCCGGCGCGAGCAGGTACCACTCGAGCGAGCGGACGAAGGGGTAGACGGAGATGTACTTCCGCGCCGGCGTCCCCTCCAGGTAGGCCGGGACGTGGGCCTTGTTGAACTCGGCCTCGCGGTGGACGCCGATCGAGGTCCACCAGGGGTCGAGCGCCTGGCCCAGCCGGGTCCGGTTGAAGGCCACCAGCGCGTCCTGGAGCGCGTCGGCGCTCGGCCCGATCATCCACAGCAGGACGTCCGTTTCGGCCCGGAAGCCGACGGTCGAGTAGCTGCCGCGGAGGATCGCCTCGCCGCCGGTCAGCGCGGCCTCGGCCTCGGCGGCCAGCTCGGCCCGCAGGGCGGGGTCGCCGTTCGGGACCCGCCGGTGCCCGCGCGCCGCCTTGAACGAGGCGTAGATCGCGTACAGGTTGGTGAAGTCCGTCTGCGTGCTCATGGCTCCGCGGACGATAGGACGACCGCGGCGGCGGTGCGTTCGGCCCGCTCGCGGCCCGGCTGCGGTATGACTCCGTGTGTGCGCCGTCCGCTGCTGTCGTCCCTCCTGCTCGTCCTGCTCGCGCTCGCCACGCTGCCCGCCGTCGCGTCGGCCGCCGAGCCACCGAACCAGAACGACCCCTGCGCGAGCGCCGGCCGCAACACCTGCGGCACCACCGGCGTCGGCAAGTACGCCCGCTACCGCTACGGCACCCGCTGGTTCGGGGACTTCCGCGGCGCGATCGACGGTGTCACCGACGGGGCCTTCTGCATCGACCTGCGGTTCTGGTATCCGTCGAAGCGGTTCGGCTACCAGCGGCGCTCGACCGCCGGCCTCAAGAGCAAGGAGCGGCAGGCGATCTCGAGCGCGAAGCTGCGCCAGATGGCCTACGCGCTCTGGAACCACGGGCGCTCGCGCCAGCGCAACCAGCAGGCGGCCGTGATGCTCTACGTCCACGGGCTGATGGGCGACGGCGCGCCGGGCGAGGTCGATCCGAAGGCGATCGGCGTCGGCTCGCTCTACGCCCGGATCGCCCGCGACGCCCGCCGCTACGCCGGCCCCTACAAGGTCCAGGTCGACCTGCCCTCCGGCGGGCTGACCGTCGGCCGCGCGGTCAAGCCGACCGTGCGGGTGCTGTCGGCGTCGGGCGCGACCGTGCCGAACGTCGCCGTCGACCTGGCCGGCTCGGGCGGGGCCAGCGGGCTGCCGCGGACGATCAACACCGGCCGCAGCGGCGTCGCCCGCCTGAACGTCACCCCCAACGACGCCAAGGGCGGCCTGCGGCTGAACGCGAAGGCGACCCTCGCCGCCACGGCCCCCGAGCTGTACGTGCCGACCAAGGGCGCCTCGGCCCGCAGCGGCCAGCGGCTGGTGGTCCCGGCGTCGGCCCCGGTCACCGCCGCCCGCACCGCGCCGGTCGCCCCGGCCCAGGTGAAGGTGACCACCGCCGCCACCCCGACCTCGGTCCTGCTCGGCGGCCAGAGCACCGACAAGGTCACGATCAGCGGCGCGCCGGCCGACTGGAAGGCGCCGATCACGGTCCGTCTCTACGGCCCGGCCGGGACCCGCGAGGCGATCCGCTGCGAGGGCGCTCCGGTCGCCGAGGTCACCCACGTGGCCGGCAACGGCGACTCGGTCACCCCGCCGGTGACCCCGAACGCGCCCGGCTGGTACGGCTACCAGCTGATCGTGCCCGGCACCGACGACGTGCTCGGGGTCACCACCCCCTGCGCCGAGCCGAGCGAGACGCTGCGGGTGGAGGTCCAGCCGCGGGTCCACACCCAGATCAGCAACCAGCTGCTGAACGGCCCCGGATCGGTCACCGACACGGTCTGGGTCGAGGGCCTGGCCGGCCAGTCGGCGACCGTCGCGGCCGCCCTCTACGGCCCGCTGCCGGCGGCCGACAAGCTGACCTGCGACGGCCCGCCGGTCTGGTCCGGCAGCTTCGCCGCGGCGGCCGACGGCCAGTACGTCACCGAGCCGGCCCAGCTGACGGTGCCCGGCTACTACACCTACCGCGAGCGGCTGACCGGCTCGGAGTTCGTGCGTCCGACCGAGACGGCCTGCGGCGAGGCCGCCGAGACGACGATCGTCCGCGGCCACCCGCAGATCACGACCCAGATCAGCAGCCAGGACACGGCGGTCGGCAGCGAGGTCACCGACACCGCGGTCGTCACCGGCCTCGGCAAGCTGCGGGCCGACGTCGCGGTCGAGCTGTGGGGCCCGTTCCCCAGCCGCGACGCGATCCGCTGCGAGGGCACGCCCTACTGGACCGGCAGCTTCAGCGCCGACGGCGACGGCAGCTACAAGACCGCGCCGGTCAAGCTCCAGAAGGCCGGCTGGTACACGTACCGCGAGGCGATCGTCGGGACCAACGCCTACGACGGCGTCCAGACCGCCTGTGGCGAGGCCGCCGAGACCACGATCGCCCGCGCCAAGCCGCAGGTCACGACCGTCGTCTCGCACGCGGTCACCCGTCCCGGCTCGTCGATCTTCGACCGGATCAAGGTCACCGGCCTCGGCCAGACCCCGGCCCGGATCGAGGCCGAGCTGTTCGGGCCGTTCTCGTCCCGCAGCGCGATCCGCTGCAGCGGCACCCCGTACTGGAAGGGGACGGTCGACGTCGCCGGCGACGGCGAGGTCTCCTCGCCCAAGGTCCGGCTGGAGAAGGCCGGCTTCTACACCTACCGCGAGCGGATCGCGGGCAGCGAGGCGGTCACCGGCACCGAGACCGCCTGCGCCGAGGAGGCCGAGACCTCGCTCAGCCGGCCGCTGATCCTGACCGGTCGCGGCGAGGGCGAGCGGGTGGCCGAGATCCGCGCCACCCCGGCGCCGCGCGCGGTCGCGCCGACCCAGGTCCGGATCGACCGGCTCGGGGTGCGGGCGTCGCTGGGGGCGGTCGGGATCGACCTGGCCAGCGGCGCGCTGGCGGTCCCGAAGGACATCAAGCGGGCCGGCTGGTGGGCCGATGGCGCCGACCTGGCGTCGAAGACCGGAACCGTGCTGCTGGCGGGCCACGTCGACAGCGCCAAGCGCGGCACCGGCGCGTTCTTCCGCCTCAAGAGCGCCCGTCGCGGCGACACGGTGACGGTCAGCGGCGGCGGCCGGACGGTCCGCTACCGCGTCACCGGCGTCCGCAAGCTGGCGAAGGAGCAGCTGCCCGCGAGCATCTTCACCCGCAGCGGCAGCCGCAAGCTGGTCCTGGTCACCTGCGGCGGGCCGTTCGACCGCCGCACCGGGCACTACCGGGACAACATCGTCGTCACCGCGGTGCCGCGGTAGCGGGGCGGGTGGCGCGGCCGTCGCGGTCGCGCCACCCGCCCCGCGCTCAGCGGACGGTCAGCGGCCGCGCGATCGTCGCCGGCAGGCCGGCGGCGGCGTTGCCGATCGGCTCCAGCTTCCAGCCGGAGCGGTTGCCCGCGCTCGTTCCGCAGGCGGGGTTGTCGATCGTCGCCGAGGTGAACGCCTCGTTGGCCGCCGTCCCCTGGCTGACGGTCGCCGGACGCATCAGGCTGCCGAGGCTGCCGGAGTAGACCAGCCACTTGCCGCCGATGTGCTCCGGCGGCGTGACGTTGCCGCCCTTGCCGTCGTTCAGGTACGCCGTGCCGGGGCTGGCCGTGGCGCAGTCGCCGGTGTAGTAGATCTGGGCCGGGCGGAACGTGCCGGTGAAGGGGATCGTCACCTGGTACCCGGTCGAGGTCAGGACCGTCGCCCCGACGCGGTCGAGGGCCACGATCGTGCCGAGGACGACGTCGTCGGCGTCGACCAGCCGGGTGCCACCCGAGGGGCCCGCGGGACCGGTCGCGCCCTGGGGGCCGGTGGCGCCCGCGGGACCGGTGGCGCCGGTCGGGCCGGGCTCGCCCCGCTCGCCGCGGTCGCCCGTCGCGCCGGCGGGCCCGACAGGACCGGTGGGGCCGATCGGGCCGATCGGCCCGTCGGGGCCGGCCGGACCGGTCGCGCCGTCGGGACCGACCTCGCCCTTCGCGCCGGGCGCGCCGTCGCGGCCGGCCTCGCCGGTCGGGCCGGGGCGGCCGT